>NZ_JAVRBN020000004.1:0-74175 GCF_034531305.2 Nostoc sp. ChiQUE02 | reverse complement strand
GGGAATGGTTCCACAACTTATGGGAATGGTTCCACAACTTACGGGAATGGTTCCACAACTTATGGGAATGGTTCCACAACTTATGGGAATGGTCTTCCTTAAAGTTTTTATGAAGTTTAGATAATTATCTCTATGAATACCAACATCTAGTAATTAAAATCCGAAAAAATACTGTTATAACTGAAAAATTTTATTAGAAAAAGTTGCGATTTATGCTGAACCGGAATACAGCTTAATTAAGGCAAGCTAGCTCTAGAAGCATTTTAAAGGAGTAAATTTATGTCTCGTAAAAAACGTACATCCCGTATTTTAGAAAAAGCTCAATTAAGATCATCTGGACTGAAATCGATTATTCCAAACATTAAATTTGATGATGATTATAGTCTGGAAAAGCTAATTGAGTCAATTGAGCAGTTACGTAACAAAATTGATGTGTATAATACTGCTCTGTCTGTAGTTGACTCTTCTAAAACTGAAATTGGAGAGATGGAAAAAAATTTAAGTCAGCTTTCAGAGAAGATGCTGATGGTGGTTGCTATTAAGTACGGCAAAGACAGCCGGGAATATGAAATGGCGGGTGGTGTTCGCAGTAGCGATCGCATCCGCAAAATCAGGTCGAGCCGCTTGAAAAATGTTGCAGAACAAGCATCAGATGAGAATGCTAAAACTGCATAGTAGTGGCGCGGCAAGCCTGAAATGTTGCATGATTATCTATATCATCGGTTTTAATAACCGGATAAAAATACTTAAGTTTTACACGAGTATCTTCAGTAGCAATAAAATTTTGATTGCTGCTAGCTACTGTTAAATGATTCACCATTGCTTGCAGTTCATAATCTGGCTTCTACCGTACAATATAAAACTGCTCTAGACGAAAGCCAGAGCAGTTTTTAATAGAAATAAATTATATAGGAGACTTTTACTGTTGTCCCCAGTTAATGCATAGTAAATACAGTTATATAGTACTATTCACCTCAAGTCTCGTGCTTTACGCAAAAAACGAATAATTTTTAAGTTGGCATTACAAAATTTAAAAGTAACCGCAAGGCAATTCCAAGTACTACCCCATCCATTAGCGACATCCGAGATTTTAAGCAGATGCCTTGCCTTGCAACTCGTTATCCCAAAGACATGGTTGCTGGTGATAGTGTGCTGAGTGAGTTGGAAAGATAGAGATAAGGCAGGAATATATGCCAATACAGTTCAGAATGAGCAACAAACCCCTCATGTAGAGACGCGATTTATCGCGTCTAAAAAAACCAATCATCTACACCAATAACCCTTAACCCAAGCGTATTGGAATATATGCGATCGCGCTGACTACATTGATGACCCAAACAGCGTATTTATGACTTAGCTATCAGTTCAGCATAATGTTCCAATTCATCATGAATAACATTGAAATCCCGTAATGGTAAATATAAAAATTTATGAACGCTGTGGTGTGCATTTACCCCATAACAGACGCACATCATCTGGTTGCCCATCGTAGTTAAGCATCTTCACATTTAATCCAAGTACTTTCATTACATTTGCGTTACTCAGGTTTGTGAATTATGAACTATATAATTGCTTAACTTAAGTATTAAATAAAAACATTACCAATAGTCTAGGAAAAGCAAAAACGTGAACCGTTTCAAAAAGCTATCCTCAATTGTGTTCCTGCTATTAGCCTTTACTTATCCACCTGCTTTAGCTGAAGCCAAGGATAATACTCTAAATCATGTTCTCAATGAACAGAGTATTGACGCACAGACAAACTTAGTCGAAGAGAAAAGTAAAGAGCTTTTGTTAGCTCACCGACGGACTCGACGACGTTATCATAGACGGCAACGGACTGGAAGATATTATTATCAACGCCAGAGAAATAGACGACATTATTATAGACGACGCTATCGCTCTATACGTTATCACGGACAACGATATCGTCATGGAGAATGGGAACTTGTGCGCGATCGTCATGGACGATTAATGTATGATTGGCAGCGTTAATAGTAAACTTTACACTCAATTTTACCAGAGAATCTTTATGCGTAAATCCTAATGTAGGCAGACTTGTTCGAGATAAGTAAAATAACTGAAAATGGGAAAAGCTGAACTAGATGAAGAAAATGAACTAGGCTAAAACGCTCTTCATTCATGTCTTCTATTCTTTGGCTTGGTGCAGCAATGTAATTGATAATTTAACCCCGACCTCACTGTTAGAGCATTGCTCCCAATACGCTTGGGTTAAGCAAAGCGCAACCCAACAAAGCCCCAGAAATGTTGGGTTACCCTGCGGGAAGCTCCTTTGGGTCTACGTTCCTCAACCCAACCTACGCAATTTCAGGGTTTTGGCACTAACCCAAGCGTATTGGCATTGCTCCCTGACTAAAGTCCTAATTTTTCTTGAACTACTGTCTCATCTCTAAAGCCAACCAGCACAGCTGTTCCATCTTTGACAAAAAGTGGACGTTTGAGAAGCATTGCGTCGTGAGTGAATGCGTCAATCCACTGTTCATCAGTCCAAATCTTCTTTTGATCTCCTAAAGCGCGGTAAGATTGGCCAGAGGTATTTCGTATGGGAGCAAAACCCAAAGATTTTACCCAGTTTTGAATCATCTCACGGGTCGGTGGAGTATCTTTGGTGTTGATAAACTCATGGTCAATATTGTTGTGTTGAAGCCACGTCAAAGCTTTTTTGCAAGTGCTGCAATTGGGAATTCCGTAGACTTGAATAGACATAAAACAATTAGGCAATAATTAGGCAACAATCTCCATATATGACATAGCTGGTGTAACTTCTGCAATGCTCCTGTCCTTGAATCTCTGCGGCAGCGATCGCATCTGCAAAATCAGGTCGAGCCGCTTGAAAAATGTTGCAGAGCAAGCATCAGATGAAAATGCTAAAACTGCATAGAGGAGCTTAAAACAAAAGGCTGGAGCAACTTGTCTGGCAAATTGGGCGTTAGCACGCTAGCAAAATCAGCACATAATACATATAGCTAGCGTCCCCCAAAAGCCACTCATGCCGCAAAATAATCAAACCGCCGTCGAATTCCGCGATGTCACTTTTAGCCGCAACCATCGCCCATTGGTGTCAAATCTCAATTTCACCATCCATCAAGGAGAAGCACTGGTATTACTTGGGCGCAGTGGTAGCGGCAAAACTACAACAATGAAGTTAATTAATCGCCTATTCACACCTACACAAGGCGAAGTTTTATTTGATGGCACTCCCACAACTCAATGGGATGAAATCAAACTGCGACGAAAAATTGGTTACGTCATTCAAGAAATTGGTTTATTTCCCCATTTCACTGTCGAAGGCAATGTGGGTTTAGTCCCGTCTTTAGAAGGTTGGCAACCAAAACAAATTAAAATGCGGGTTTATGAATTGTTGCAATTGGTGGGTTTAGAACCAGCACAATTCGCCGGACGTTATCCGCACGAACTTTCGGGAGGACAAAGACAAAGAGTCGGTGTAGCCAGGGCTTTAGCAGCAGATCCGCCTGTGTTGTTGATGGATGAACCCTTTGGCGCACTCGATCCAATTACGCGGCTAGAACTGCAACAAGAGTTTCGGCATTTGCAGCAAGAGTTAGGCAAGACAGTTGTTTTTGTCACCCACGATATTCAAGAAGCCTTTGTGTTGGCATCGAGAATTGGTTTAATGTATGGCGGAGAATTGGTAGTATTGGGGACGACAGATGAATTTATGCGATCGCAACATCCAGAAAGCCTCGCCTTTCTTCAATGTCTGCGTTCCCTGCAAGATACTTTATGAAAAATTTCTTCTTGGTTAAGTATGCCCCAGAAATTCTTCAGCATACTCTAGAACATCTATTTTTGGTAGGCATTGCCATTGGAATTGCCATACTTGTAGGCATTCCTTTAGGTATTTTAATTACACGTAAAACTTATCTCCGCCAACCAATTCTCGGCATAGCAAATATTTTTCAAACTATTCCTAGTTTGGCACTGTTTGGCTTACTCATTCCTGTTCCCATAATTGGCGGAATTGGGGCAGTACCAGCAATTGTTGCTCTGACTGTATATTCCTTGCTGCCGATAATTCGTAACACTTACACAGGTATTACTGGCGTCGATCCAGCGATTCGAGAAGCTGGCAGAGGCATGGGAATGACAGATAGACAATTATTATTGCAAGTTGAGATTCCCTTGGCAATGGGAGTAATTTTGGCAGGAGTGCGAGTAGCAACAGTCATTGCCATTGGTATTGCAACTATTGCAGCGGCAATTGGTGCTGGTGGTTTGGGAGTGTTTATTTTTCGCGGCATATCAGTAGTAAACAATCAGTTAATTTTAGCTGGTGCAGTTCCGGCGGCGGCAATTGCATTATTGGCTGACTTCGCAATTGGCTGGATGGAGAATAAATTAAAAATTAAAAGTTAAGTAATGAAAAGATTTTTGGCTTTATGCTTTTTAACTTTTGCTTTGTTACTGGTCATCACTGGCTGCACGACAAATATCAATACTAATAACGATGCTAATATAGTTGTTGCTTCCAAAGATTTTACCGAACAAGATATTTTAGGTGAACTGTTAGCACAGCAAATTGAGGCAACAACTAATTTAAAAGTAGCTCGTCGCCCCCGTTTAGGTGGTTCATTTGTTTGTCATAATGCTATTAAGGCTGGCATAATTGATGCTTATATTGAGTATACAGGCACAGCTTTGACTGCAATCTTAAAGCAAAAACCAGTTAATAGCTCTAAAGAAGTTTACGAAATAATAAAACAAATATACGCCCAGCAATTCAATCTGGAAGTTATGCCAAGCTTGGGTTTTGAAAACACTTTTGCGATGATTATTCGGGGTGAAGATGCCAAGCACAACAATATTCAAACTATCTCTGAAGCTACTCAATATACACCCCAGTGGCGTGGCGGTTTCGGCTATGAATTTTTAGAACGGGAAGATGGTTTTCCAGGATTAGCTAAAACTTACGATTTACGTTTTGCTAAACCACCCCAAATTATGGACTTGGGTTTGATATATCGTGCTTTAATTCAAAAACAAGTGGATATGGTGGCGGGTAATTCCACTGACGGACAGATTTCTCGCTTGGGTTTAGTTGTACTAAAGGATGATAAGCAGTATTTTCCACCTTACGAAACGGTGCCAATTGTCCGACAAGAAACTTTAAAAAAATATCCAGAATTAAGAAAAGCGATCGCCTCACTTGCCGGAAAGATTTCGGCAGATGAAATGCGGCAATTAAATTATTTAGTTGAAGGAGAATTACGTAAGATTAAAGATGTTGTCCAGGAGTTTCGCAAATCGAAGGGATTATAAGAATTCGTAATTCGTAATTAAGGGTTAGGGTAACGCACCGAAAACCTAAAATGGTGCGTTACGGAAACCGTAACACACCCTACTGTTGTCCACGCAAAAAGTTCTTTAACCACCTAATGACTTCACTTGTTGTTTGCTCATTGGCCATTTGGAGACATTGTTGCACAATTTCTCTGACGTTAGGAAAATAGCTGCTTTCTGTAAGCACATAACTTTCTTCTTGTAATCTATAAATTAACAACCGATTACTCTTTAATATCCAAACTTCTGGCACTCGATAAGGCAAGTAATCATTAATGTCGGTGTAACTTGTCACATCTATTTCAATTGCTAAATCTGGTGGTGGATCGGACTCCCAATCAATTCTTTTTTTGCCTACTACTGCTCTGCAATTTTCAATGTAAAAGCAAAAGTCTGGCTCAATACCACTAATTTCTGGCAAGCTCATGGTGATGGGCGTAAATGACTCGTATATGCGGTTTAAGTGGTCAAGTAGAGCTATTACTATCAATGCCAACAAACTCGCATCTCTTCCATGCTCTGGTAGCGGTGCCATCAGTAAAATTTCTCCTCTTCGATATTTAATGCGAGGCGAGGAGCGATCGCCTAGTTGCTGGCTCAATACTTGATAGTCTTTCCAGTCTCCCAAAAGCTTCAACACCGCGCCAGGTGGTAACTCGATTCTTTCTGGTGTAATTACGGTATCCATAATTAGCTCACATTTTAAATATTAGCGATGGCATTACATGGAGAATGGACGATTACAAAATTTATTAATTCAAGGAACTACAAAGGATATGAAAGCTGCGAGTAAAAAGATAATTATAAATTATTTAAGACTGCTTATGTGTATCAAATGCACACCTTAACGGTAGGCTAATAAATATCAAATAAAATGGCATCAAAATGCTTACTGTTGCTAAATCAAAACAGGTTGCCATCGCAATCTTTTCCTTCAGCGTTCTCCTTTACAGCCAAGTCGCGTCAGCCGCCTTAACTTTACCCTTACGCAGCAAAAAGGGAATGGTGGTTTCAGCGCATCCTCTAGCAAGTGAGACAGGAATTTCGATGTTACGCAAAGGTGGTAATGCAGTGGATGCAGCCGTAGCCACAACCTTTGCAATCTCGGTAGTTGAGCCTTTTTCAGCAGGAATCGGCGGCGGCGGATTTTTGCTAATGCATTCTGAGAAAACTGGCGATATCAAAGCGCTAGATTTCCGCGAACGTGCACCCCTGAAAGCTACAAGAAATATGTATCTTGATGCAGAAGGAAAGGTGCGTCCGAATGCAAGTATTAATGGTTATTTGGCAGTAGGGACGCCAGGAACAGTGGCAGGACTTTATGAACTACATCGTCGCTATGGTAAGCTTTCTTGGCAAGAGGTGGTGAAACCTGCGATCGCACTCGCTAAAGATGGGTTTATTCTTGGTGATGTGGTAACTTGGCGTTCTCTACAAGCTAACGAATCCCGCAAGGCAGTAATTCTCAACAATCCCGCAGCACGGGAAATTTTCACTCGCAATGGTGAATTTTACAAACCAGGAGAGAAGCTTGTGCAGCGTGATTTGGCACGCACCTTAACAGCAATTGCCCAAAATCCCCATAGTTTTTACACCGGAAGTATTGCTCGTGCGATCGCTTCTGATATGGTAAAAAATGGTGGTTTAATTACTCTAGAAGACCTGAAAGCCTACAAACCAATCTGGCGCACTCCCGTTTGTGGCAATTTTCGTAAAGCTAAAATTTGCTCAATGCCACCACCTTCATCGGGAGGCGTTCATCTATTGCAGATTTTAAATATTATCGGTGACACTGATTTGAAATCTTTAGGATGGCATCATCCTGACGCTATACATTTAATGGTAGAAGCAATGAAGATTGCTTACGCCGATCGATCGCTATATTTAGGCGATCCTGATTTTGTCAAAGTCCCTGTACAAGAACTGCTTAGTCCAGCTTACGCCAAAAAACGCCGTCAAGAAATTAATATGCAAATGGCTCGACCTTCCACCGAAGTCAAGCCAGTAGATTTGAATTCAAAATGTCTCCGTCTCCCCTCATCTCCCCCTGCCTCCCCTGCTTCCTCTTCCTTCCCTGCTCCCTCATCCCCTTGTCCCCGGTATGAATCTCCTGAAACTAGTCATCTTACTGTTGTGGATGAACAACGCAACGCCGTAAGTCTGACTTTCACGATTAACCTCAGTTTTGGTGCTGGTGTGGTGACACCGGGAACTGGAATTGTCCTCAACAATGAGATGGATGATTTTGCCGCTGCGCCAGGAGTGCCTAATGCCTTTGGTTTAGTTGGTAACGATGCTAACAGCATTGCACCCCGTAAAACTCCTCTATCCAGCATGACTCCCACAATTGTCACAGAAAGCGGTCATTTCCGCATGGCAGCAGGTGCGCCTGGTGGTAGCACTATCATCACCCAGGTTTTCCAAGTGATCCTGAATGTGCTGGAATACAACATGGATATTGGTGCGGCTGTTTCCGTTCCACGCATACATCATCAATGGCTTCCGGATGAGTTGCGCGTCGAATCCTGGGGCTTGGATGCTCTCACTGTCCAAGATTTACGCCGCCGGGGACATAAAATAAAGGAAACTACTCCTTGGGGTAATGGTAACGCGATCGCTGTTACATCTGATGGAACTCTAGAAGGGGCCGCTGATCCTCGCGGTGAAGGTTCCCCCAGAGGTTTGTGAGGGAGATGAGAGACTGGAAAGAGGCAGGAACGCAGAGAATAACGAATGACTAATGACTAATGACCAATGACCAATGACCAATGACTAATGACTAATGACTATTGATTTTGAACTGTTGACTCTGCGTAGCTGCTACCAAACTCGTTTGCCCGTGCGCTAGGTACTAGTGTCCAACCTGCTTTGAGAAGTTTTTGATAAGTTGCCCAACCTTTAGAACCACCTGGTATCTGATAATCTGGGACTGCAAAATGTCCAAAAGCTGTGTAGGGACGCCAAGCTTGATTGGATTCTGTCTGCAAATACAAAATTTTCTCTCCGTCGCCACCAGACTTAGGTAACCAGCACATTTGTCGATGCATTGCAAACTCCTTTGTTTTTAGCTAAAATGCATAGTAGCAGACTTTTGTCAAGCTACTTATCACCCTTGTGGGGTACTTTTTTGTCTATTACTTTAGACAAAGTGTAATTAAGTTTTATACCCTTCAGGATAATTACTTAAGAATTCATAGCCTGGAAAACAGCTGCTAGTAGGACACAAAGATAAACAGCTTTGTTTCACCATGTTTATAGGGTGAGATTTTTCTAATGTTATCCGCGTTATTTGGGTTTGGGTGTAACAATAACTACTATTTTCCCGGAAGTTTGCAATCAAACTATTTGTTTTTCTGCTTACATAAGCACATATTTAAGAAATTACTTATGAAATTCTATGAAGAAAAGCGGAGCGTCTTTGGCTCCGCTCCCAATACGGTTCGGTTAATGTTTTTTGATGAAAATTCTAGATCACAAAGATCCGATAAATCATGACAAAGACGCGATAAATCGCCGTCAAGACGAAAGACTGATTATTGTAGAGACGGCGATTCATCGCGTCCCTTGTCTTAACCGAACAGTATTGGCTTTGTTCCTAACTCCTTCTTCGGTAAAATCCAAAATCCTTACCTGGTATAAGATTTAGAAGGATGGAGCATACAACTTATCGCCGACAATCCCGCGAATTGTCTCAACTAATTGGGTGTATGCAAAGTTAGATAAAACTGGTTTTGCTCCTTGCAACTGAAATTGTTGATCTAAATCAATCCATGACTTACAGCCAGCGTATTTGGCGTAATAGGGAATTTCTTGCTCTTGAGGTAGTTTATATACCCGCAGGAGGAGAATATATAGAGGTTGACGTGGTTTCCATTTGAGGCGATCGCTAATAAAATCCTCGTTCCAAATATGGAAAGGAAGCAAGTTGTTGACAATAGACTCGTCACTCACTGGCAAAATATCCGTAATTTCAGCCCAACTGCCAATGCGAACTGTCTCTGGATGCCAACCCGATGTTACTGGATAAACACTATTGGCATATTCAGCTTTCAGCATGAAAGCTTGTTGATGTTCATAAGTAGGGTAAAGCAAAATTTGCTTGTGGGCAACTTGAAAATGTCCATTTCGTTCATGGATACCGCCTTTGCGGAGCAACATAATTGTTTTGCCACTTTCTAAGGCATTTACGGCGACTGCCCATTCTTTGAGAGCATGAAAAGTTGTAGTCAATTCCATCAGCATCTACTGTAAATCTGATTTAATTTCAAGCTAAGACCGATAAAGTATGAACCTATCCAAGGAAATGAATTAGGAAGCAGTTATGGAAAAGCGATCGCTAGGTACAACTGAAGTCCAAATCACACCCATTCTGATGGGAACTTGGCAAGCTGGTAAAAGAATGTGGGTGGGAATTGAGGATGCTGACTCGATTAAAACCATCCGAGCCGCTTATGAAGCTGGTATCACCACAATTGATACTGCTGAAGCTTATGGTGAAGGACACTCTGAGCGAATTGTCGCTGAAGCTTTATCTGATGTGCGAACTCACGTGGAGTATGCCACGAAAGTTTTCGCTAACCATCTAAAGTATGAACAAGTCATTGAAGCTTGCGATCGCTCCCTAACCAACCTGAAAACTGATTACATCGACCTTTACCAAATACATTGGCCCTCCGGCGCTTTCAATAGTGAAATAGTACCTATCGAAGAAACTATGAGCGCTCTTAACCTGCTCAAAGAGCAAGGTAAAATTCGAGCCATTGGTGTTTCCAATTTTTCCCACGCCCAGTTAGCAGAAGCAGCAAGTTATGGACGTATTGATAGTTTACAACCACCTTATTCTTTATTCTGGAGAAAGGTAGAACAAGATGCATTGCCCTATTGTATCGAAAACAATATTTCTATCCTTGCTTATTCGCCTTTAGCACAGGGGTTGTTAACAGGAAGATTTGCTCTTGGTCATAAATTTGACCCAACAGATAACCGTGCTAAAAATAAACTGTTTCAAGGCGAAAACTTTGAACGTGCCCAACAAGCGCTAGAAAAACTGCGTCCTATAGCCCTTCATCATAATTGTACCCTTGCTCAGTTAGCTTTAGCGTGGTTAATTGCTCAACCTCAAACAAATGCGATCGCTGGAGCGCGTTATCCCGAACAAGCACGAGACAACGCATTAGCCGCCCAAATTAAGCTTTCTGCCGCCGAATTGGCAGAAATTGATGCCATTGGACGTATTGTCACCGACCATCTGGATAACAGTCCAATTATGTGGGGTTGATGACAATGCAGTTTCATTAGCCATGCTAATCTCTCGAAGATCCCCTTAACTATCTTATAAAGATGGTTGGGGATCAAATTTATGGTTCCAGATTGCAAAATCTAACAAAACGTCAACTTTAGTAAACCAAGGTTTGCAACTCACAAACTAAGTGATAACTTAAATAGTAGGACACCAAACAAAATAAAACCAAACAAAAAGGGTCAATGACTCAGTGTCCCCTTGTCATCAACCCAAGCAAAGTTCAGCATATCAAATGTGATACAAGTGGCAAAAAGCCTAATGTAGAAGGCAAAGCCAAATCCTAAAGCGGAAAAACGCAAGAATGCTGAGTTTGTTAGTTTTTCAGTCCACCTTAGTTATTAACTTCTAATTACTTAATTAGTTTCACAATTTGAAAACTGTAAACTCGATAAAACCTGGTCAACCTCGACCAGGTTTTTGGTATTTTATTGTAATATGATTTTCTCAGTACGGCAGGGAGTGCTGGAACTCACTCTAAAGGAGCTAGTTGTAAGACTAGGCTAATATTAACAAAAGACAGTTTATGTGCCTAATAAATCTAAAATCTTTTGGTTAGGGTACTTCAGTTATTTTGCTTATAAAAACAAGCTCACTTATGTGGGCTTGTTTTGTATAATATAAACTCAAGTTAAGACTCTGGCTAATTTTCCAGCAGGGAATAAAATAAGACAGCAACGTATCCTGCTAGGAGAATTTGATGAAAAATTATAGCTTTTTAAATAAAATTACTACAGCTATCATTATAGCGACCCTTTCTTTTTCCTGTAAGTCTTCTGTTAGCAGAAACCCAGAACAGGCAAAAGCAACTGACAAACCAAAGCCACAACCAAATCTTGTCTATGGCGATTTAATTATTAAAGATCAATCAGATTATCTGATGATTCCCGTTACTCTTACAGAGCAAAATGAAGATAAAGGAATTGATTTAAAAATTTCACGTTCTTATGAAAGAAATAATCAATTATTATATAATCTCATCTTTTATCGAAAGCAAGATGGTGAAGCTCATCTTTTATTAAATAAAAAAGCCATTATCAACTCCTTCGATTTATTGGAGGTAAAAGCGGTAAACAAGCCAAACACAAGAGTTTGGTTGTATAAAATCATTGACCAAGACACAAATACAGATAACAAACTTAGCAGTGAAGATGCTATTATTGGCTATCTTTCTGATTTATCAGGTAATAACCTCCAGCAAATTACCCCCAATAATACTCGAATAATCAGTTGGGTTATTGTTCCAAGTCAAAATGCAATTTTTCTAAAAATAATAAAAGACTCGGATAATGATAAAAAATTTACAGCAGAAGACAAAACAAATTTTGTTAGAGTTAATTTAGATAAACCCGGTATGGGAACTGAGATTATTAGTGACCAAATCGAGCAACAAATTAAATCCTACGTTTTTAAATAAGCCTTTTGCAAAACCACTGTACGAATTAAGTGGCGGCTATCAAAACAAAAACAACCAGCACGGAACTAAGGAACGATATTGTCGTAATAAGTCGGTGCTAATGTTTCTATTTAAAACATTTTAATTTAGGGTGTGTTGTCGCCAAGCGCCGCACCGTCAACAATCAAAGGTGCGTTAGCCTACGGCATAACACACCTTACGGCTGAATGCTGATTAGATTAATGTTTTAGTACAGCACGGAATAAATCCACCTACCATCTCAATTAACCAGACAAGTTGATTGAGCAACTTGTTAAAGGCAAACTTTAGCCACAGTGTACTAGCTTGTTTGAGTAGCCACAGACTTTTGGTGAATTCTAGTAATAAAATTACCATAGCCGTTGGTTTCGACTTCTCTGCGAGACGCTACGCGAACGCTCAACCAACTGAGTGGTCGAGAGTTGAGCGACTTGTGCCGACTTGTGCCGAGCGAAGTCGAAGTAGTCAAAGTAGTCGAAACTCGTCAACATAGGTATTTTTTTCATAAGAACTCACCTTAGTCTGACGGCATTATGGACATATAGCCAGACATAAAATCACTGGGCAATAGACAATACCCAATCGCGAAAAATTGGGTTTACTCTATCCGGTACTTCATCATGAGGACAATGACCTGCTGTGAGAAAATGTTCTGTCAATTCAGGGCGATATTGACGAAACTTTTGAGAACGTTCTCTAGCATTCATCCAAGGATCAGCTTCTCCCCATAAAATCAATAAAGAACAAGTTAATTGCTTCAACAGCACATCAACTTTTTCCCCTTGAGGAGTGCTAAATACTGAAATAAATACATCCAACGCACCCGGATCAAAAGCAGGGCGAGAAATTTCTTCTACCAATTGGTCTGTAATCGCACTTTTATCAAGATATACCTTTTCTAAAGTTTGGCGAATTACCCAACGTTGTCGCACGTATTGAAATAACAGAAATTGAGCTAGAGGTTGTTTAAAAATCCACTTAACTGAGTCACCCAAGAGTTTCTCTAAAGAAGAGGGTTGTTTGGGTGGCTGAATTTGGCTTTGCAAAGCTTCAGGTTCAGATGTCGGTTGACTTTCGCTAAAGGGCCCGGCACTATTAAGCAAGACTAAACCAGCCACGTTATCAGGACGTTGTGCTGCAACACACAAGCAAGCATAGCCACCAAGGGAATTACCTGCTAATACTGCTTTTTGACCAATCACTTCACTGATAAAGTCGTTAAGTTGGTCGCGCCACAAGTCGCCACTGTACTGCAATTTTGGTTTTGCCGATCGCCCGAATCCCAAAAGGTCGATCGCAAATACTTCAAAATCTTGGCACAATCCTGTGATATTCTTGCGCCAGTGGTCTGTAGAAGCACCAAATCCATGTACCAAAAGCAAAGGCGGACGTTGCGCTTGCTTCTCTCCCGCACGCACGTAGTAAACGTTGTGCCCGCGCCACTGCCAATATTTACCAGGAATTGGGATTGTAGAGGGGGCTGTAGTTGCCTGCATGATTCAAAGAAATGTTAAGTAGCTTTTAATAATTGTAGGCTAGGTGGGGAGTAGCAGGGGGAGCAGGGGAGGCAGGGGAGGCAGGGGGAGCAGGGGGAGAAAGAATACCAATGATCAATGACTAATGACTAATGACTAAGAAAATTACAGGCAAAACTAAACTACTAGGAGTCATTGGGCATCCGGTGGAACATTCGCTGTCACCAGTGATGCATAATGCTGCGATCGCACAATTAGGATTAGATTACATTTATCTGCCTTTTCCGATCGAACCACAGAATTTAGAGGTGGCGATCGCAGGTTTCGCTGCTGTTGGGGTTGTCGGCTTTAGTGTGACAATACCTCATAAACAAGCAATCATCCCTCTCCTCTCAGAGATTACACCCCTCGCTCAAACTATCGGCGCAGTGAATACTGTTAGCCGCCAAAATAACCAATGGGTGGGCACAAACACAGATATAGAAGGATTTATCGCTCCTTTGCAGACAACATATAAACAGGATTGGAGTCAGAAAGTAGCGGTAATTTTAGGCAATGGTGGTGCAGCGAGAGCAGTTGTTGCAGGTTGTACCCAGCTAGGTTTTGCCCAAATTCATGTTGTTGGGCGCAATATGCAAAAATTACAGGAATTCCGCAACAGTTGGAGCAATTCACCCCTAGCTGATAAATTCCAGGTTCATCAATGGGAAGAATTACCAAAGCTCATTCCCCAAGCAAATCTGCTGGTAAACACAACCCCCATAGGTATGTATCCCAAAGTTGATCAGTCGCCTTTGAGTGTAGAGGAAATAGCAAATTTACCAACGGGTGCGATCGCTTACGATTTAATATATATTCCTAAACCAACACGATTTCTAGAGCAGGCTCAAAAACAAGGTGCAATTGCGATCGATGGATTAGAAATGCTAGTTCAACAAGGGGTAGCAGCATTAAAAATATGGTTGCAGCAGGAAACAGTGCCTGTAGAAGTGATGCGCCAAGCGTTACAAAATCATTTGGGTTTAGGGAAATGAGGTTCTGTAAAGCTAATGTCTGAATAATATTTAGTTATGATTTCCACAGTCATTGCACCCCACCCCTTAATCCCCTCCCCGCAAGCGAGGAGGGGAGACAAAGCATATTAATTCCCTGCTTGCTTGCGAGAAGATGAAACAAAGCATATTAATTCCCTGCTTGCTTGCGGGAAGATGAGGCAAAGCATATTAATCCCCTCCTCGCTTGCAGGGAGATGAGACAAAGCATATTAATTCCCTGCTTGCTTGCGAGAAGATGAGACAAAGCATATTAATCTCCTCCTTGCTTGCGGGGAGATGAGACAAAGTATATTAATCCCCTCCTCGCTTGCGAGGAGGGGAGACAAAGCGTAGCTTTGGCGGGGTGGGGTTCTTCGAGTTTAAGTAAGTAATCAAGCAGGCATGATATAAAAGTATGAACTCAGCCATTGACTAAATTTTCTATAGTATCGGCATCATTAGGCAATGCAGCCGTTAAAACTTCGCTGCCTTCTGTAGTAACTAAAACATCATCTTCGATGCGGATTCCGCGTACATCAGCAAATTCAGATAAACGTTGCCAATTCACTACATTCTGATACTTTGAACGGACATTGAGATCGTTTAATATTGCTGGTACTTGATAAAAACCAGGTTCAATTGTGACTAACATTCCTGGACGTAGAGGACGATTTAAACGGAGATAGCCTAAGCCAAAGCGATCGCTCCTTTGGCGTCCTTCTTCATAACCTGCTAAATCGCCCAAATCTTCCATATCATGGACATCTAAACCCAGTAGATGACCAATACCATGAGGGAAAAACAGCGCATGGGCATCCATCTCTACTAAATCTTGGGGATTTCCTTGTAAAATGCCTAACTCTACTAAACCTTCAGCTATAACTGTGGCAGCTAGCAGATGAATATCCCCATACTCTACACCAGGGTGTATTTTGGCAATGCAAGCATCATGGGCTGCCAGTACAACATTATAAATATCTCTCTGGGTAGATGAAAACTTACCGGAAACTGGCCACGTGCGAGTGACATCACCTGCCCAACCCATCTCGGTTTCAGCGCCAACATCAGCAAGTAGTAAGTCACCTGGTTGTAGGGGATGGTGATACTGCTCGTTATGCAAAACTTCACCGTGAACGGTGACAATACTGTTGTAGGAAGTGGTCATATTGTTGGCAATAATTACCCCTTCCATCGCGGCACGAACTTCTGCTTCTAGCTTGGCATGAGGTGTTGCTGCCATACCAGCTTTGTGAGCCTCAACAGTTACAGCAGCAGCTTTTCGCAACTGAGTTAATGCGGCATCATCGTGGGTGAGGCGGAGAGAAACGATCGCCTTAGCTAACTCCAAGTCAATTCCTTGAGGAGGACTTTGTGGTAAAACCCATTTATTTAATACCTGCGATTGCTGTGTCCAAGTAGCTGCATCTTGTACAGCAAGTGTGGCAGCATTTTCTACCCAAGACTCTAATTCTGCCATTGGTCGAGCCACATCAGCCCCAATCTTCTGGGCTATTTCCTCGCGTGTTGGCATTTCTCCATGCCAAAGGGCGCTGCTGGGTGACGGATCGTCGATGAATAATTCTAGTTTCCCTGCTTCTAAACGAATTGCCGCCTTTGATAATGGTAATCCGGCAAAATACAGGAAATGACTGCTAGCGCGAAACGGAAAGGGATTTGCAGGAAAGTTGCGCGGACTGTTGCTACCTGACCACAGAATTACTGGAAAATCAATGAGGTTGGCTAGTTGTTGCCGTCGGTGGCGTAAACTCTCGACGAGGGAAGTAGAAGTTTGTTGAATAAGCATAAATAGAAACTCAAAGAAAAGGATAAAGGTTATAGTTTTGCCTTTATTTAGTCGTTATCGTCTTTCTCATCTTTATCGTTGTTATCGTTATCGTTTTCATCATTCTTGCGATCGCCATCTTTATCGTCGTCATCTTTGTCGTTCTGGTTTACCTGCTTAGGCTGTTGGTTAGGTTGTAGGACTGGTTTTTGTTGCTCAGTTGGAGCAAGTGGCTGCGGTACTTCAACAGCACAACTAACTAATCCTCCAGAAATTAGCGCTAAATTGACAGCAGCAAAGATGCTTCTGAAGATTTTTATCCTCATGTTTCCGTTTTGCTTTGACATTGACCCCAGTTTTTGGAGATTGTATTCCTAATTTATAAGGTACTGTATATGGCGGTTCTCGTTTGGATGTAGCGCTTTAGTAGCACGGCTGTTATTAGTGTAAACTTAACGTGAAAACCAGTCTAAACAAAGCTTTTAAAGATTGTCTCATTCCCAGCTTCGGGAATGCCTACTAAGAGGCTCCACCTTCCTAACTCGCGGCACCAGCCCAATGAGCAGCATTTCTAGCCTTTAACTAAAAACGAGATTTCTATCTGAAGTTGACGGCTGTGCGCCCCTACGAATAATACGCCACTTTAGAATAATGATAACGATCGGCATAATTATTTAACGCACTGCTGATAAATATAGTGCTGTCTAATTTTCAAGGTGACTCTCATGGGACAAACCATTACCCAGGTTGATGCTTTTACCAATACACCTTTCGCAGGAAATCCTGCTGCTGTTTGTGTTTTGTCTACTCCCCAAGACGATCGCTGGATGCAGAATGTGGCGCAGGAGATGAATTTATCTGAGACAGCTTTTCTAGTTAGACAGAATGATGGCTTTAATCTGCGTTGGTTTACGCCTACGGTAGAAGTACCCCTTTGTGGTCATGCAACTTTAGCTAGTGCCCATGTACTTTGGTCAGAAGGGTATTTATCGCAGGATAAAGTTGCGCGTTTCTACACTAAAAGCGGAGTGCTGCTTGCTAAGTTGCAAGATGAGTGGATTAAGTTAGATTTTCCTGTGAATCATTCACAGGAAACAGTTGCCCCGCGAGAACTTAAGGCTGCTTTGGGTGTAGCATACAAATCTGTTTTTTTGAATTCATTTGGCTATTTAGTGGAATTGAAATCTGAAGATTTGGTACGGCAAGTACAGCCAAATTTCCAAATATTAAAAACGTTGCCGATTTCTGAGATCATTGTCACCAGCCTCACTAACCCTGATTCTCAATATGATTTCGTCTCTCGCTTATTTGCACCGGGTTTAGGGATTGATGAAGATCCTGTAACTGGGGCGACTCATTGCTGTCTTGCTCCCTTCTGGCGCGATCGCTTGCACAAAAATGAGTTATTGGCTTATCAGGCATCCAGCCGCGGTGGCGTGGTGAAGGTATATTATGACGGAGGCGATCGCGTCTTTCTCAGCGGACAAGCGGTAACTGTTATGCGAGGTGAGTTAATTACCGCTTAGGGACTTCCAAAAGAAAGAGTGAGTTAATTGTTATCAGCCGATGCAATGGCATTGTAAGTCGATAAAATCGAATTGTCAGGCGATACAATGCCATTGTCAGACGATACAATGCCATTGTCAGGCGATACAATCGCATTGCAGTAGGTTGCGTTTAGATATTTGTTCGTGAAGCGTTCCTGTAGGGTAGCAGAAAAAAACGTCGAAATTGAAAGGCTCAGATCCTTGAATTCTTTAATAAATCGGCGATCTTGTTGTTCACAAAGATTTAGGATTGCTATATAGCGGTTCTCGCTTGAGTGAGATACAAGAACCCCACCCCCAGCCCCCTCCCCGCAAGCGATGAGGGGAATATGATATACCTTGTATGATTAGGAAACGCTATATAGGCGATTAAGTTTTATCATTTTAGTTTTGAATTGCAGCGTACTTCTGTATAGAAGCAACTGTCACAATTTTTAAATAAGCCTATATTTAATTTCAAAAATGTCTGCTAAACACAAAGATAGTAGAAACCCTATCCAATCTCGTGACTGGCCAATCGAGCAATTACCTGGACTGAGCCACGAGGAACAATCTCAACTGCAAAATTGTGGAATTCCTAGCACAGTAGCGCTAATCAAACAAGGGAAGACTCTAGAGGAAAGACTAGCGTTAGCAAATAAACTCCAGATTCATCTTCAGTATGTAAATAAATGGATGGCTTTAGCTGACTTGGCGCGTATTCCCAGCGTAGGAACCCAATATTGTGGTTTATTGCTCCATGCGGGCATTGGTTCTGTGGCACAGTTGGCTCAAACTCCCACTCACAGATTGCACCGACAAGTTATGCGCTTGCAGGTAGCAACAATGCAGCGACGAGATTTGTGTCCAGCAATTGAGCTAGTACAACAGTGGAGTCAGCAAGCGAAAATAGTGGGCAGTGGGAATTAGGGAGCAGGGGGCAGGGGGCAGGGAGCAGGGGGAGAAGAATTAATAACCAATGCCCAATGCCCCACTATTTACTCTTTGGCTAAAACACCATTAAGGAAGATATCAGCAAGTCCTTCGGCCATTTCCTGCATTTGTTGGGGGGAGGCGTCAGGTTCCATGAGGGTGTTGTTGGAAAAACCTGCGATCGCAAACATTCCCAAGAAGACTTTGGCGACTAGCTTGGCGTCCATTTGGCGATAAATGCCTTTATCCATCGCTGTTTGAAAGAATGCTTCGCCGACATCGCTCATTTTGGTAATGACTTCTGATTGAATGCGATCGCGCAAATCGGGGTGAAACTGCACCTCCATAAAACAAACACGCATCAAATCAGCATTTTTTTGGAAGTTCCACATCCGGCGACGCATCACCTGAGCTACGGCTTTATAGCTGCCCATCTCACTTAATTCTGTCAGCAAATCTGTGAGAATCTCCACCCATCCACTCGTGGCTACTTCCACCAAAATTGCCTTTTTATTGGGAAAATGACGAAAGAGAGTACCTTCAGCTACACCTGCGGCTTGTGCTAAATCGCGGGTGGTAGTACCGTCAAATCCCTGAGAGGCAAACAAGCGTTGTGCTGCCTGTAAAATCCGGGTGCGCGTCTGAGCCTCTGAGGGTGGGGAAGAATTAAAAACTCGCATAACAGTTATGGTGAGATATCCGGAACAGGATTTGTAACATTATTGTCTAACGTCAAGTAGAAAAAGCCCTGAAAGCTTAATACAAGATTAACGCTCTTTTGCTAAGTGTCCTGTTATTTAGGTAATGTAACTTTATCTTAATTTGCGCTTATGAACCAGATGAGTCGGTCAATTTGGAATTTTAGATTGAAGTTTTTTCATTGGTCAGATCAAGTATCTGTCATATTGCGGCGGTTGTTTGTCACGTTGTTAGCTTTGATCGTTCTCTGGTGGGGATTACTACCAGAAGTCGCTCTGGCTCAAACTCAGACGGCACCTCCTCCTCAAAAAGTCGAAACTCAAACCCCGCCAATTCAAAATTCAATCCAACCTTATCTGGATCGGGTAATCAAGCAGTTAACGGAGTTTCGCCTCGACAATGGTCTGAAATTCATTGTCTTAGAACGACATCAAGCGCCTGTAGTTTCTTTTCTTACTTATGCAAATGTTGGTGGTGTGGATGAGCCAGATGGCAAAACTGGTGTAGCTCACTTTCTAGAACATTTGGCGTTTAAAGGCACGACGCGCATTGGTACAGAAGACTACAAAAAAGAAAAACCTCTACTTGAAACCTTGGAACGGTTGGATGGCCAAATTAAAACAGCGAAAGCCGATGGCAAAAAAGATGAGGTTGCTCAGTTAGAAACTGAGTTTAAGCAAGTAGAAGCGCAAGCAGCCAAACTTGTCAAGCAAAACGAATTGGGGCAAATTGTCGAACAAGCGGGAGGTGTGGGTTTAAATGCCAATACTTCAACTGAAGCTACTCGTTATCTGTACAGCTTTCCTGCTAATAAGCTGGAACTTTGGATGTCGCTGGAGTCGGAACGATTTCTCGATCCTGTAATTCGTCGTGAGTTTTATAAGGAGAAAGATGTAATTTTAGAAGAACGACGGATGCGGGTAGATAATTCACCCATTGGACAGATGGTGGAAAAGTTTATTGATACTGCTTACAAAGCCCATCCATATAGGCGTCCGGTGATTGGTTATGACGAAGATATCCGCAATCTGACACCAGAAGATGTCCAAAAGTTTTTTGATACTCACTATGTACCAAGTAATTTGACCATTGCCATTGTCGGAGATGTTAACCCGGCTGAGGTGAAAAAACTGGCGCAAACTTATTTTGGTCGCTATCAAGCCAAAACCAAAGCTGTTGAACAAATCCCAGTGGAACCGCCACAACAACAAACACGGGAAGTTACTTTACAGCTACCTTCTCAACCCTGGTATTTAGAAGGTTATCATCGTCCGGCAATTACCCATCCAGATAATGCAGTCTATGAAATCATTGGCAGTTTATTAAGTGATGGGCGCACGTCGCGGCTGTATAAGTCTTTGGTAGAAAAGCAGCGTTTAGCTCTAAGTGCCCAAGGTTACAGTGGATTTCCTGGTGATAAATACCCAAACCTGATATTTTTCTATGCTCTCACGGCTCCTGGTCATACAGTTGATGAGTTGGCGGTAGCTTTGCGCCAAGAAATTGACAAATTAAAAACTGAGCCTGTAGCGGCGGCTGATTTGGAACGGGTGAAAACCCAAGCACGGGCGGGTTTGTTACGTACCCTCGATTCAAATATGGGAATGGCTCAACAATTGTTGGAATATGAGGTGAAAACTGGCTCTTGGCGGAATTTGTTTAAGCAGTTGGATGATATTTCGGCGGTGACGACGACTGATATCCAGCGGGTGGCAAAGGAGACGTTTACGCCGAAAAATCGCACGATTGGTAAGTTGTTGTCGAAAGAAGCTTAAGAGAAACATAGATGCAAAGGTAGAGAGATATGCAAAGGTACAAGGTGAAGGGTAAAAGGCGGATGGTGTTCAAAATCCAAAATGGGAAGGGGCTTATTTATGCTTTGGTTGGTATATTTGCGTGTTTACTTTTAACTTGTAACTTTTCTCTGGCAGCGACGGCTGAGGCAAAGCATTACACAGAGTTGCAGTTGCCACCGCTACCTGAGATTAAGTTACCCAAGTATGAGCGGTTTGTGCTCCAAAACGGCTTGGTTGTCTATTTGATGGAGGATCACGAATTGCCGTTGGTGAACGGGACGGCGTTTGTGCGGACAGGAAATCGCTTGGAACCATTGGAGAAAGTCGGTTTAGCTGGTTTTACAGGCGCGGTGATGCGAACTGGGGGAACTAAGCAACATTCGGCTGATGAACTCAACGAGATATTGGAACAACGGGCAGCTTCGGTGGAAACTAGTATTAGTGAAGCTGCTGGTAGTGCAAGCTTTGATGCACTCAGTGAAGATTTAGAAACGGTATTTGGGCTGTTTGCCGAGGTACTGCGATCGCCAGCATTTGCTCAAGAAAAGCTAGACTTGGCTAAGACACAAGCTAAAGGTGGCATTGCGCGTCGCAATGACAATCCAGATGGGATTGCTAGCCGAGAATTTAAGAAATTGATCTATGGGAAAGATAGTCCCTATGGTCGCACGATAGAGTATGCAACGGTGGATCGGGTTGAGCGTGAGGATTTGATCAAGTTTTATCAGCAATATTTCCACCCTAATAATATGATTTTGGGGATTGTGGGGGATTTTGATGCGAAGAAAATGCGATCGCTCATTCAAGCTAAGTTTGGCGACTGGAACCGCAACCCAGGTGTTGCTAAACCCACTTTACCAAAGGTTTTGCCAGCTAATACAGGTGGAGTCTTTTTTGTCAATCAGCCACAACTAACTCAAAGTAGTGTGCTTCTCGGCCATTTAGGTGGACGGTTTGACAGTCCCGATTATGCAGCGCTAGATGTATTGAATGGGGTGTTAAATGGATTTGGTGGACGCTTAT
Organism: Nostoc sp. ChiQUE02; assembly: GCF_034531305.2. Taxonomy (NCBI): domain Bacteria; kingdom Bacillati; phylum Cyanobacteriota; class Cyanophyceae; order Nostocales; family Nostocaceae; genus Nostoc; species Nostoc sp. ChiQUE02. The sequence continues at coordinate 51,853 of NZ_JAVRBN020000004.1, read as the reverse complement.
TTAATGAATTGCGATCGCGCCAAGGTTTAGCTTACTCTGTCTATGGCCAGTGGAGTCCGCGTTTCGATTATCCTGGCATGTTTATTGCTGGTGGCCAAACGCGATCGGATGCTACCGTCCAGTTTGTCAAAGCCTTACAAGCTGAAATCAAGCGCACCCAAACTCAAAGAGTGACCGCAAAAGAACTCGCTTTTGCAAAAGAGTCTACACTCAACTCCTTTGTGTTCAACTTTCAAGACCCCAGCCAAACCTTATCGCGGTTGATGCGATACGAATATTACGGCTATCCTGCTGATTTCCTCTTTCGCTATCAAAAAGCCGTCGCCGCCACCACCGCCGCTGATGTGCAACGGGTAGCACGAGAATACCTCAAGCCAGAAAATATCGTGACTTTAGTGGTGGGGAATCAAACCGCCATTCAACCGCCATTGACGCAGCTAGCAGCACAGGTGACACCAATAGATGTAACGATTCCTGGTTCGCAGCCACAGGCGAAGAATTAATCACAAATTGCGATTAAAACGATAAGTAGAGACGCGATAAATTGCGTCTCTAGCCATTTAGAAAGACAAATATAATATAAATATTATAAAATCATCTCTTTTACAGACGAAATTCCCTTAGTTATGTCTTGAAAATTAGCCTTAAAAATTTAAATATGTAAGATTATATTGCAAAATAAAAATGATGGAGTCTGGATTTGCCGCTTAATCTTATCTAAGGCTAGATCAATTAACATCACCGGATTTTGTGAGGTACATCAATAGTCATGATCGTAATATCCGACCTGCATCCTAATAGTGACGAAAATCTGCTCACTGAACTAACCACTTGGGAAATGAGCACTGTAGAGGGTGGAAGAAGAAGGAGAAGAAGAAGAACAAGCAATGAAGATGGAGATACTTCTGGCGTCCTTTCAACAGAAAATGTAAAACAGACTGTTAATGAGTGGTTAACTAGCGTAGATGGACAAATAGTAGATCTACGACAGCAACTTAGCGGTTAACAATAATTTTGAGAAATAACAATTTTATAGACATTCAGATCGTGCGTTCTTAGATTAATTAAGAACGCACGATTTTTATTTATATATTTTTGCAATTGATTGAACACATAACTCCAAACATGGTTCAATTAAAGAAGATTATTTATAAAAACTGTTATTTAGCGGGAGTAGCTAGAAGGAAGAGTTAGTAGAATAATTATTCGCCTCTCCTGTCTCCCTGGCCTCAAGAGCTTATCTGACCAAATTTTATTAAAACTAATTCCAGTCTTTGCCGTAGTCTATAAAACTGAAAATATTTATAAGTATTGCAAATTAAATACACCACTTTTTTAGCATCAATTATGATGCTAAAAAAGGTTTTAACTCACGTAATTATCAAAAAGCTAGAAAACTGATAAATCTATTATTCGTTATATTTGTGATGTATAAATCTAACTTAGTATTACTATTTAAAAAAGATTTTATAAATAAAAATAAATCTATAAATAAAGACGTAACCAATTTATTTATGTCTTATCTATGAGGTTTACAAGCTTGATTTTTCTAAATTTTATGAATAAAAATGTAATCAGCAGTTAAGCAATACACAGCTTAATCGCTGCCAAATCAATTGAACTGCGACAATTATTTTAGGAGAAAATCATGGCGAGTATCGCTCTTTCGCAACTAAATACCACTGGTTCTGAACTATTCCAAGATTCTGAAAGCTTCCTCAACGACCTGAACAATGTAGATTCCATCACTATTTATGGTGGTCAGGATGCTGATGTTTCCAATGTTGCCGACGGCGTAGAGCCACTCTTACAGTTCGGCGTTAAGGGACAAGAGTTCGCACTGTTAGGCTTTGGAGCTAACTTGACTGCACACATCATTAAGTCATTCAGTGAAGCTGATACTTTCTTGTAATTGACTACTGAGCTACATTGCTCTTTGGAATCGTTTGAATTAGCGATTAAGCTGTGTATTGCTTAATCGCTGCCAAATCTGCTCAACTGCGACAATTATTTTAGGAGAAAATTATGGCGAGTATCGCTCTTTCGCAACTAAATACCACTGGTTCTGAACTGTTCCAAGATTCTGAAAGCTTCCTCAACGACCTGAACAATGTAGATTCCATCACTATTTATGGTGGTCAGGATGCTGATGTTTCCGATGTTGCCGACGGCGTAGAGCCACTCTTACGGTACGGTATTAAGGGACAAGAGTTCGGATTGTTAGGCTTTGGAGCTAGCTTGACTGCACACATCGTTAAGTCATTCAGTGAAGCTGATACTTTCTTGTAATTGATTACTGAGCTACATTGCTCTTTGGAACTTTTTCAATTAGCGATTAAGCTATGTATTGCTTAATCGCTACCAAATTTGATGAACCGTAAGATAATTTTAGGAGAAAATTATGGCGAGTATCGCTCTTTCGGAACTAAATACAATTGGTTTTGAACTGTTCCAAGATTCTGAAAACTTCCTCAATGATCTGAACCATGTGGATTCCATCACTATTTATGGTGGTCAGGCTGATGTTTCGAGTGTTTCTCATGGCATAGAGCCACTCTTACAGTATGGAATTAAGTCACAAGAGTTTGGACTGTTAGGGTTTGGAGCTAGCTTGACTGCACACATTGTTAAGTCATTCAGTGAAACTGATACTTTTTTATAGTATGGCAATCCAATTAGATTTTTGAAAAAATCTAAGTATATGTAGGGTGTGTTACGGAAACCGTAATACACCTGAAGACAAAAGTTTTGGTGCCTTACTTTCAGCGATAATACACCTGACAACAAGAGTTTTGGCTTGCTGCTGAACTAAATAGCTTTGAATAAATCAATCCGATCAATAATCGTCTTCCTTGATTACTAAAAATCAGGATAGCCGATCGGATTAAGCAAGCAATTTACAGCTTTATCAAGCTCAATTAGAGCAGTTGATCAATTTTATTAGTTTTTTCCTGACTACCGAGCTATATTATTAAGTCATTGATGCTTAATTCGGCTCAACATCATTAATTGATCAATGTTTTTGGGAATCAAAATCCATGTCAAAAATTACCATTTCTGACCTGCTTATAGATAATTCAGAAAGTTTTCTCTTAGATGTGAACAACGTGGATTATATATCTATATATGCTGGTGCAGATGAGACTTTTTCTCAGATTTTGAACTATGGTGTGAAAAATCTTAATTTTGCGCTGTTAGCATTGACTATCCATGAAATTGCAGAGTTAGCAAAATCATTCAATACTCAATAATACATTCATTGGAAAGGCTAAATCCTCTAGACATGTTTTAACATTTTCTTGATTATTCATACAATGCCTAAGATAATCATAGGTTTTGTATGAATAGTAAAAGCATAGTTGTGTACACAAAATGCATTTTTAATGTATTAAAAATCTTTTCTGACTATGCAAAAGCTTTTGGTTGTTAATCTTGAAACTGAACTGAAGATATGGCATCATTTTTATTGAGTTCTCAAAATGCTTTTGATTACCTGATTCTTCAGGGATTATGTACTCAAAATGAAAAGTCATCAAGCAAAATCGAGCTAAAACTTGCAAAAAACTTTAACTTATTAATCAGCTTACCAGATGAGCGAAAACTCCTAATTAAGCAAGAGCCTCACAAACGAGAGGGAAAGACCGCTGGCGAGTTTTTCAAAGAATGGCGAGTTCACAAGTTTTTGCAAACCTTCCCAGAACTAAGCGACATTCGCTCATATTTTTCGGAGGCAGTACATTTTGATGCTAAGAATTCCATCATGGTTTTCAATTATCTAACTAACTATCGGGATTTAATGGATTTTTATGTCGAAAAGAATTTGAAATTCTTTCCCATAGAGATTGCAACGGTAGTTGGAACTACGTTGGCATCAGTCCATCGCCTATCTATTAACCGTCAAAACTATCAGGAGTTTTTCCAAAAAGAAAATGGATTCAGCCAAGGAACTCCTAACCTAAATCTTGGAATGGATAGAGTTTCCCCGGCAGTTTTTGGCAAGTTGCCTACCGATGGACTGAAATTCTTGTCTCTTTATCAACGTTATGATAGCCTAGGGCAGGCGATCGCAGAGTTAAATAATGCTTTCACTCCATGTTGTTTAACCCATAACGATCTGAAACTGAACAATATTCTCCTCTCTCTAAGTTGGGAAGAAGTTGCTTTTAATGAATTGTCCTCAGATGAAAGTATTATTCGATTGATTGATTGGGAACGTGGTGCTTGGGGAGATCCTGCTAGTGATTTAGGAACACTGATAGCCAGCTACCTACAACTTTGGCTACATAGCATGATTACTAGTAAAACAATGGCGATTCAAGAGTCTTTACGCCTAGCAACAACTCCTCTACATCTGCTCCAACCTTCCATTAGAGAGTTAGTGACTGCTTATCTCAATGTTTTCCCCGAAATTTTAGAACATCGTCCTGATTTCTTGCAGAGGGTTATGCAGTTTTGTGGTTTCGCTTTGATTAAAGCTATTCAAGCGAAACTCCAGCACGAAAAAACCTTTGGTAATAAAGGTATTTGCATACTCCAGGTTGCTAAGAGTTTATTGTGCCGTCCAGAAGCATCAATACCAACAATTTTTGGTGTAGATGCATCAGGCCTCTCTCTCATTAACTCATCTGCCGCTTCAAAGTAAATTCAAAGTCAACAAGGGGACGCCAACATTCTTTAGTTTGTCTGTCCCTATCTCCCTACATCATTGACAGGCAAGTCTTTATGCAACTATTAGATTCGCTGGCAAATCAACTGCCAGATATTCCGGAGTCATTGCAGACATCACTACAAGATATCGTTCATAAGGTTGAAATCCAGTCCCACCATTGTATTACACATCTAGACTTTGGTTCGGTGGAAGTACCAGAGTCAATAGTCTCTCACTTTCAGCAATTATCTCTAGATTTCCAAAATAAGTTTTTGAGTCATCAACTACGTAGTTTACTTTACGCCGTCTACTACAACGGCTCATCGCCAAGTCTTTTGTCATCCAATACAAAAGCAACGAATGTGGCTTTGAACGAAAATCTTGAAAACAATACATTATTCGGCGTAGATATAGCTTTTTACGATCGCTTACATGAAAGCAACAAAGGTGTAGGCTACTGGAATCATGATTGGCTGGTTCTAAAAGAAGACATAGATGGTACTTTGGTGGTGTATAAGAATGGTTTGAGGCTGCACATTGAACCCGATAGCTTACAACAAGCTGCTAATATCGGTGACTCAGTAGCAATCAAAATGCCTAATAATCTGGTACAAAACGGATTTTATATGGCAATTGCTAATGCAGCTATGGCGCGAAATTATCAAACTCTGGTACGTGTCTACTTCAATTTGACCCCAGAAGGCTCAGTTGCAGTCATGAACGATTTGACTACCCAACTCAATGCTATATCTATTGCTTTCTCATTTAAAGCATTGTACAACCCTTCTGATTATGGGCGTTACGACTCAGCAGTGCTTTATTTTGACAAAAAGGACTATGAACTTGTTCGTCCAGTCTTAGAGAGGGTATATAGAGAAAATCAAGTGCATTTTCAGGAGCGAGTACCTTTATTTACCAAATTCATAGCACCAGGGTTAGCGATCGCTGAAGAACCAGACCGTAAATTTGGCGATCAAGAAAGTTTTGGTACAAACCGTTGTCAAATTGTTGCTAATGGTTTGCTTGAGGCTTGGTATCTAGGGAATCATACGCCAGAAGATAGGATGGCAGCAATTGTGCGACATTTCTCATTATGGGAAATTGAATTGCAACGTCCTTACCTCAATGCTAACTCTGATGATATCTACACTTCCTTGAATCTCTAAACCGTCGGACGTGATACTCCTGATTCCTGATTGAAGATCATATTTTCACTCACGAGGTAGTTATATGACTCAAGAATTTTCCGAGTCTAATGAAAAATTAGCTCATAAATTCAACTTTACTCATGAAGAATTAAAACAGATAGTCAAAGCTGTTTCTGCCGGCAAGTATTCCTGGGCTTGTGTTCTAATCCTACGTTTTAGTGGCTACAATCCTCTCGAATATATACCCGCCCGCACCTACATTCGATTAATCAAAAACAACTGCCTATTTCGCAAAGCAAACCGTCATCAAACTGATTATGGGATTTTAGGACTTTTTAAACTAGAGTCAACCTGGATTCAAGGGAGTAGCGCTAAACGTAGCTCAAACTAAATATTAAAAGAATAATACCAGTTTCATAGAAATCGCACACCAGTTGCTCATGGGGGAAACCCTCATGAGCAACTGGCGTCAGCAATGCCAACTTGTAGACGCGCGGATGGCAGCTTTCTGGAGGGTAGCACCTGGCGTGCGATCGCTAGTAATAAAAGTAAGTTGTCAGATGTCAGTAATATTTATAAAAATAACTGACATCTGACTGTTAACCATTTTTTAGAAGTAGACTTAAGCCTGTATTAACACATCTTTAGATCCTTGAGAACTTACATTCCTTGTAAGCTTTGTCACTATTTCCATAGTGGCAATTTGTGCCTTTAACCAATTAGTAAACAAGTCTCCGACGATTTTCAGGCGTCGCTGTTCGTCTAATTGAGGCTTAATGATTTCCTCAACCGCAATTAGATGTACTCCTTTTGGAGTAGTTATTGGCTTGAGAATTTGTGGGGGATTAGCGGCAAAGATGGCTGCTGCAATCTCCGGTCTAAAATCGGTGCGGAGACGTATTCCTTGATATCCTCCAGCCCGACGTAGTTCGGTATTTTGGACATATTGGCGGGCGATTTCTTGAAAACTAATTTCGCCTTCTTGCAGCGCATAAAATAGTTCTAGAGCTAAATCTTCATCATCCAATACAACTTCATAAGTTACTGCCGCAACATAATCGAGTTGGTGTGCATAAAAAAACGGTTCAACTTTTTCTGCAAACAAATGATTTGCTAACTTAGCAGACAGTAGGCTGGTTTCGGCTATTGCTTCAAAGTCATCTAAAGAAAGATGATATTTTTCTAACCATGCCCAGGTATCTTCTGCTTTGATAAGTTGGTTGGCTAAACGTAAGCTATCTGCTGCTTGTTGTAGTTCTTCTAAACCAATTTCAATACCTGCCTTTTTCGCTTCATATTCAACAATTTTTCGAGTTGCGATCGCCTCCAATACACTAGGGATTTGGCAAGAAAGCTTTATGTGGTCAAGAATATCCTCAGGAGAAACAGTCAATACATTTGACATCATCCAATTCCTCCAATTGTTAACCTAATTTTATAGGTCTTTGTCAGTTTTGTTAAGACAATATTTAGTATATCTATGTCACTTTTTAGATACAAGATTATTGCCCTTATCTAATAGTAACTCGAATATTTAATCTAGCGTAATTATAAAAAGTTTTTTATAAAACTAATAGTTTAATTTTTTGAACCAAAAGATAGATATGGCTAGAGAATATAAATAGATAAAAATCAACATTAAAATAGAATATTTATAGAACAAAATATTAGTAGTACTTTATACACTAATAATTGCAAAGCTTAGATACCCTGCTTCCTATAAAAGTTGGGGATCTCGTTGTTCACAAATGATTAAGTAGTCCTATAGTTGATTTACTTTAAATATAAAAAAAGGTGCGATCGCATAGACGATCAGCGACAAAGGATAACTCTAAAATTTCCACAATTCCTTGTAGGGGCGCGCAGTTAACTGTGCGCCCCTACCCTATGGCGTAATTATTTGGAAATTGCTGTAAGTTGACTAATTGCTAAAGCTCCAAACCACCTTCTTGCAACTTCTTAAACGGATCTAAGATAAAGTCCATCACCCGTCGTTGGCGGATGACCACCTCTGCGCTTGCTGTTTGACCTGGTGTTAGAGGGATACGTTTGTTGGCAGTTTGGATATAGGGTTGAGCTAGGGAGATGTCCAACTCATAGGTTTCAATGTTACCTTGATTAGTTGTTTGAATTTTCGAGTTAGGTGAAATCCAGCTAACGCGCCCTTGTACTACCCCATAATCTTGGAAGGGATAAGCATCAAATTTGATTTTAACTGGCATTCCCACCTTCAAAAAACCACTTTGTTGGTTGGGCATTTGCGCTTTGAGAATTAAGGAAGTATTGTTGGGCGCAATTTGGGCAATCATCTGTCCCGGCTCTACTACAGATCCTGGTTTGTGGATAGGCAACTCAAAAATTGTGCCATCAATAGGCGATCGCACTACTCTTTGTTGTAACTGTAGCTGTAAGGATGCGATCTGGCTTCCGGTTTGAGCAATTTCTGATTGTAAGCTAGCAATTTGTGTTTGTAAGTCTTTAAGCTGTTCCTGATTTCTCAGCACCGCCAGTCTACCTGCTTGCACCACACTGCGGTAGCTGCTTTGCTGCTCTTGGAGGCGAAGTTTGAAAAGCTGAATATCTGAGATGGCTTGACTCATCAACGACTTATAGCTGTTAAGTTCTTCTTTTAAGCGCAGCTGGGCTTGTACAATATCAGATTTTGTTTGTTCTTGCAAGCGTTGACTTTCTTCTGCGATCTTTTCTAGTTCCACAACTTTGGTTTGGGGAATCGCACCCCTCTGTAAAAGTTGGCGATAACGCGCAACTTCTGTGAAATCTCGGATTAAACGACTCTTAGCTAACTTCTGGGCAATTTGGGTAGAAGTGATATTCTGGTTAGCCTGTTCAACTAGAGCCAGTTTTTCCAGTCGTTGTAAGTTATAAGTACTCTGTTTAGCATCAAGATTTTGCTGCGCTTGACTAATTTGAGCAATTTTTTCCAATTCTTGAGATTTATTTTGTTGCTCTTGAATGTTAATCGTCAAGAGAATTTGTTTTTTGAGGAGATCCAGTTGCGATCGCCGATTTAATAAACCTTCTAGTTTTCTCTGTACCTGCTGCAAATCCTTTCCTAGCACATCAGACTCTAATACAAGCAAAACTTGTCCTGCTTTTACGGTTGCGCCTTCTTTGACGTTGACAGCAGTGACGCTACCACTAACTGGACTATCCAATTTTTGGGTTGCTCCTTCAGGTTCCATTCGCCCTCTAGCACTTCCTGTCTCATCAACTTTAGAAAGCATTGCCCAAGGTAAAATGATCGCAGCAAAGCCTACCAGTAAATACAACATAGAGCGTGTCCAGACCCTTGGTAAGGCATCTAGCAGCTCCTCGGTGCCGTAAAACCAATCATTTGCTTCAGATGTCTTTTGTGTCTGAGGATGAACAATGGCACTTGCGTCTTCAACCAGGTGAAATTCAGCCTGCTTTTCTAGGGCGAAGGCGGATGATGAATTATTAGATGGGTTTGGCATAAGAATTGGGGATTGGATATTGGGCATTGGACATTGGGGATTGGGGATTGGGCACTTATACTGAGCAAAGCCGTAAAGCCTGTGGCATAGCTACGCTTAGGGCGCGGCCTCTGGTAGAGAAGTATTGGACATTAGGATTGAAGTTCTGAACTCCGTTAACGAGTCTTTGATACTCGTGAATGAGTCTTTGATACTCGTGAATGAGTCTTTGAACTCCGTTAATGAGTCTTTGATACTCGTGAATGAGTCTTTGAACTCCGTTAACGAGTCTTTGATACTCGTGAATGAGTCTTTGAACTCCGTTAATGAGTCTTTGAACTCCGTTAACGAGTCTTTGAACTCCGTTAATGAGACTTGAGGGAGATAAACGAGTCTCTAATTCTCCTTATCTCTTAATCCCCATACCCAATACCCAATTCCCTTTCAACCTGTTTGCGCTAGTTGTTGCTGATTGAGATAGAAATAGTGACCTTTTTTGGCGATTAATTGCTCGTGAGTACCGCTTTCGATCAAAATGCCCCGATCTAAAACCAGAATTAAGTCAGCATGACGCACGGTGGAAAGGCGGTGAGCAATAATTAGACTTGTGCGTCCTTGGAGAATTTTTTTGAGGTTGTTCTGAATAATTCGCTCAGATTCAGCATCTAAGTGACTGGTTGCTTCATCTAATACCAAGAAGCAGGGATTTCCTAACAAAGCACGAGCGATCGCTAGGCGTTGGCGTTGTCCACCGGATAACATTCCTCCACCTTCACCAATTTGGGTTTCGTAGCCCATTGGCATTTGCTTAATAAACTCATCTGCTCCTGCTAGACGCGCCGCTTCTATAACTTCTTCTAGAGAAGCTTCTGGATGAGCAATGCTAATGTTTTCGCGAATTGTACCGCCAAACAAAAATGTATCTTGGTCTACAACACCAATTTGGGAACGGAGCGATCGCAGAGAAATATTAGTCACATCGTGAGCATCAATCAACACTTTGCCATCTGTCGGCGGATATAGTCCTAAAATCAACTTGGAAAGGGTAGTTTTGCCAGAACCGCTACGCCCCACAACCGCTATAGTTTGCTCAGGTTTGATTTCAAAACTGAGATTTTCTAACACGTTAGTCTCGCTTTCTGGGTGATAACGAAAAGTCACATTTTCAAATAAAACGTGGCCACGTAAACTACTTAAAGACTGGCGCGGTTGATATTGTAAATCTTCTTCTGGTTCTGCTTCCAAGACATCATTAATCCGCTCAGTAGAAATGATCACCTCTTGTAATTGATTCCACAGGACAACTAGCCGCTGGAAAGGTCGAATGACATTGCCTAACAACATATTGAATGCAATTAGTTGTCCAATTGTCAGTTGGTTTTGAATCACCTGCCATGCACCAAACCAAAGTAATCCTGTGGTTACTAGTGTTTCGATACTAGAACTGAAAACTTGGAGTTGGTTACTAATTATCTGTCCGCTAAAGGTCTTTTTAATGACCTTATTCAGCAGTTCTTCCCAATGCCATCTGACTGTCTGCTCAATTGCCATAGAGCGAACTGAGCGAATACCTGTAAGGGATTGAATCAGATAACTATTTTCTGTCGCTGAAGCATTAAAAACTTCGCGGCTGATGCGGCGCAAGAAAGGTGTAGCTATCAGCGCTAATAAGACAAAAGGCGGAACGATCGCTAAACTGAACAATGCCATTTGCCAGCTATACCAAAACATCAATCCCACATAGACAAACACTGTCAGCAAATCTAAACCAATAGATAGTGCTTCTCCAGTTAGAAAGCGCTGAATTTTTTGATTTTCTTGGACGCGAGACACAATATCACCAACGTATCGCGACTCAAAAAAAGCTAGGGGCAAGCGAAAGGTATGTTTAATAAAACCTACCAGCAGTGTTACTGACAGGCGATTCGCCGTGTGATCTAGTAGGTATTGCCGCAGTCCATTGAGAACAACGCGGAAAAAACCAAAAATTAGCAACCCTAAACCAACGGCGTTTAAAGTCAGAGTACTACCTTGCACAATTACTCTATCTAACAAGAGCTGGGTGAATAGGGGTGTAATTAGTCCAAACAACTGAATCAACACCGAAGCCATAAACACTTCTAGCAGTACTTTGGAGTAAGGTTTGACTAAACCAAAAAACTGCCAAAATGGTGTAATGGTTTCTTGGGTTTCTCTGAGTAGGTCTGTAGGTTGTAATAACAACGCATAACCAGTCCAGCCAGCTTTAAATTCGCTAGGGGTAAGGGTGCGTTGACCAATGGCGGGGTCGCCAATAATCACACGCTTTTTATTGACTTCATAGACGACAACGTAGTGCTTACCTTCCCAGTGAGCGATCGCAGGTAGGGGTTGTTGTCCTAATTTATCAAAGCTAGCTTTCACCGGACGGGTAGCAAAGCCGATACTTTCTGCTGCTGCTGTTAAACCCCGCATTGATGCCCCACTACGGCTGATGTTAGTTAAATCCCGTATGCGGTTGACATTAAAGCGCTTACCCCAATAGCGGCTAATCATTACTAAGCAAGATGCCCCACAGTCAGAGGCGCTTTGTTGTTCAAAAAACGGATACCGTTTGGTCAAGCGTCCTAACCAATGCCCGGCCCTCACTGTTGGGCTGGGAAAGTACGGCCGTTGTCTCTTTTGCTTTTGTTTTGGCTCAGTCTCTGGCTGTGAAATTGGAAAGACATTAGGAGAGGCGGTGAAATAATTCTCCGTATCCCTGCGTCTTTCAAAGTTCCGTTCGCCAGAAGGCGAGGCTCGGACTTCTACTTCTCTTTGTATCCCCGTGTCCTCTTCCCCTGTTCCCAGCCCCGCTTGGCGCTCTTGGAAATCTATTAACTCTGCCAATTGCGGCCAATGTTGTAGTGCTGTTTGCCAATCAGCATTGCTTAAACTGTAAGCGATCGCTGCTGGTTGCGCGACCTCCCAACTTCCCTGTTTTGGATTCACGTAGATGTTTCCAGGCGTCAATCTTCGCCCATTAGCATCCAGCAGTTCTCCCCGATGCAGTAACCAAAGCTTGATATCTTTGTTGAGGTTAGCATTCAGGGAACCACTCTCCAGATTGTGGCGCTCAAATAGAAATAGCGCTTTAAACAGCTCCTCAACAGATCCATTACGCCCAATTAACGAGTTGTGGCAACATAACAGCAGCAAATCCCAAACTTCTGCGCGTTTTAAAAGGCGATCGCGGATGCCCAGCGATGTACGAATTACTTCTTGTAAAGTCTCTTGATTGAGATAGCAAAGCTTTAAGTTTACCGAAGCTCTAGCAACATAAGGACTGAATTCCTCTTTGGGAAATAAAGTTAACTCGCCAAATGACGCTCCAGAAAAGAGAGTAGTTATTAAATTATTAGAGCTATCCAGCAATCTGACTTTACCACTCAGGACAATATAAATTCCTGGCTGGGCTGTAGTTGCTTGCCAAAACTGCTTTGCTACTGATGGTTCAACAATTTCCAGCCCTTTGAGACAACTGTCAAGTTCCCCGTTTGACAGCGACTCACCCAAGCTTTGGGTGAGTTTTTCAGCTAAATATTGCTGGGAAAACGCTGATGGCATTTTCTGACCTCCAAAACAGTATTAGTTATTGGTCTGAATTAGATTAAATGACCAATGCAAACTCGGTTCAGAGTTAGATTGCAAGTCGCAGATCGTAATGCCAGCATCCCTATTTGGGTCAGTTTCTTGTCGGGAGAGGTTTTTGGGTTTAGTGGAAAGTCCCATTTTTTTGAGCAGACGGTTAACATGGCGATCGGTAATTGCAATACCAAATTCATTTGCTAAATGCTTGCTTAACCATTGGGCTGTCCAGTAGCTAAATGCATAGCCATATTCACGCGGGCTATTACTTACTAATTCTTTCAAACGTTCAATGTATTGATCGTTAACAGTCTTGGGTCTACCTATTGGTCGCTCATTCCATTTGTGCGCCAGACCCGCCTCTGCCACACCAATCCAATACCGCGCCATCTCCTGGGAACAACTTAATATTTCACAGATTTGGCTTTGAGATTTACCCATATCCGCCAGCAACATAATTTCAATTCGCCGACGATATTCTGGCTGTAAATTCGCTTGCAAATTTTTCAACAGTGCCTTCCGCTGAAAAGGCGTTAAAAACTTGCTCTCGTGCATGTCATAGCATTCAAAAGCTTTGTCTTGACTGGAGTATTCTGACATAATTTTTATCAGTTGCCGCCAACTGTCAAATGTGGTCAAATGTGTCTTTTGCAACTGTTTTTTCAATCCGGAGAAGTCAGGATATACAACTGCAAAATTAATTAGCCCTAGAAGGTTGATTAAATATTGACGTGGTGTGCAAAGAACGCTAGGTATTATTCCCCTAGTATTCTGATAATTTAGGGGTTTACTGTATTCGGTCAGATTTTAATAAATCAAAATTCGACCTTAATGGTCTCACTTGGAATAAAAATACTTAAAACCAGTAAACTACTCACTGGCTAGCCGCTAAAACTTGACAGACTTTCCTGAAGCCCGGTGCAATAATGGTATTGGTTAAGACCATTGCCCCTGGTTGATGGTAATAGGCAAACACTTTCGAGCCTTCGGGTAGCCCTTATATTGATGATTTTACTGAATTCTACAATACGGGTTGATAGATCAACCTCCTAAGATTTAGGTAGGTTGAGTTTTGATTTCTAACAAGAGATTGAATCTTGTTCCATGAATTGGAATCTAAAAACAGTCAAGGTCAGGTATGAGTGTAAATCTACTTCTTAGACTATCCTAAAACTAGCTAGTCTCTCATCAGCAGATAGTAATAAAATTGAACCTATTTAGAAGAAAAGTTCAATGAAAGAGTGACAGCTACTTAATCTTTACCTTAATCCACTATTCTTTATTTAAGAACAATCCTACATTTAGTCAATACTTTTTACAATAAATAAGAAATTCTCATCAAACATTGTTAATATCTTTATTAAAATTTTATAATTTATTTTTGAAAAAATAAATGATGGCTCATTTATTAATTTTTTTGTTGAAACCATAATTGCTAATTTAAATTTTCTTATCGTAATAAGTTTTAGAACATCTAACTTATTATTTTGCTAAAAAAATAGTATTTTCATCAATTCATTGCACGTCTACATCTGTCCATAGTAAGAAAACTACATTCCTTACTATCTGCCATATTTGATATATCGATATCTATCTATAGTATGAAAATAATCTAATTTGGTGCAAAAGATTGCCAATCATTGTTCAACTTAAAGTCTAAAAATTTAACTATGGTTAAATGTGATTTAAGGTAATTGCCTAACCTACGTGTATTTAAAAAATCAAATAGGATTCCTGTACGTGTAGACGCATTTGCAACGAATTAGCTCTACCTTGAGTTGGTAATTCATTGGCATTATTTATATATGTATATTGTAATACTAAAAACTAAGTGTTTCTTAGTTTAATACCTTCCCTTTTTAAGGATTGTTAGGGAAGATCAAGTCTTAATTGAACCCTATTGTGCTATCAACAAGCTATCCTTTTCTGGATTTCCTGGTAATCGGTGTTCACTCATGAGTACTTGAGTAACTACTCAAATCAAATAATTTCCTTCGCTATCGGGAAATGACTGAGGACAAATTGTAGTAAGAAGTAGAAACTAAATCAGGAACTAAAACCTCTGGGAACTCCAGAGGTTTTTTCTTTAAACTACGCTTTTCTCTGTAGGAGCGATCGCACCCGTATATACTTCTATCAGGGGTTTCTTTAAGCAGGCGATGTCTAACGACAAGCTGCGGCGTATCCAAGCATCTGACAATCTAGCGATGAAGTAGCAAAAATTCTCGCTCCGTCAGGTCAACTGGAGTAAGCTAAATTTAGGTTTGAGCTACTGGGAGTGGAGATGATGTTGTTGGAATTAAAGCGCATCCATGTTCCACCAGGACAAAGAGTGCTACTGCGAGATGTAACCTGGCAGGAATTAGAAGCAATTCTAGAGGATTTAGGGGAACATCGGGCAGCCCGAATTGCTTATGACAGGGGAATACTGGAGATTATGGCACCACTGCCAGAACATGAAGACGATAAAGAAATTATTAGCGATTTAGTCAAAGCGCTTTTGGAAGAACTAGATATTGAGTTTAGATGCCTTGGTTCTACCACTTTCAAAAACCAAGCGATGGCTCAAGGGATAGAACCCGATCAGTGTTTCTATATAAAAAATGAATCTAAGATTCGCGGCAAGAAGCGGCTAGATTTAGCAGTAGATCCTCCTCCAGATTTAGCTTTAGAAATTGATATTACTTCTCGCACTCATCCTAATATTTATGAAGCTTTAAAAGTACCTGAGCTTTGGCGTTTTGATCGAGGGAAGCTCCAAATTAATATTCTGCGAGACGGGCATTATGTAGAATCTCAAAAAAGCCTAAATTTTCCTCTATTCCCAATAATTGAAGTGATTCCCCAATATCTGATGCAAAGTACAACAGCAGGCAGAAATGCAACGCTCAAAGCTTTTCGTCTTTGGGCACAAAAGCAGATACAATAGCAATGATTTATGCTGTCATCAGTATTCTAAATTATAGAACTATTGCTAATCTTAGCATTAGCGGATAAATTGTACTTCCTTGGAGTCGTTATTACCGCGCTTTAATTTATGTTTGCTAAACCCAAAATATTTTTATCATGGCTTGCATTATTACTCAGTTTTGCAAGCCTATTTCTTAGCTCTTGGATTATTCTTCCGGCTCCAAATATGTTTTTACTCACGCTAGCAGTGGGATCGCCAGAAGTCAGTCCTTGGTTATTGTTATTAAATTTTTTCTGTTTATTGCTTTCTTTGTTATATATCCGTCGCCGTAAATTACAGCGTTTAGCTTACATTTTTAGTTTAATCGGATTGCTAATTTGTGGATGGGTGCTAGTGAATATCCCACTAACTCAAATGCAGATGGCTAAAGCAATGAAACAAGGGTTGGGAGCAAATTATCTAGAGCAAATTCCAGTCCAAGTAAGGGCTAAGATGCAAACCCATCCCTTTAATTTAGTTAATTTCTTTCGGGGTATTGCATTAGGTAAAACGCGTCATCAAAAAGATATTCTCTTTGCTTCTCCTGCGGGAGTACCTTTAAAAATGGAAGTTTACCAACCCTCAGAAATAGGCAAATATCCAGCAGTAGTAGTAATTTATGGTGGAGCTTGGCAATATGGAAATTCTCATGCCAATTCCGAGTTTAATCAATATATTGCTAATCATGGATATACAGTATTTGCGATTGACTATCGACACGCACCAAGATATCGGTTTCCATCTCAGTTAGATGATGTGCGTACAGCCCTGAATTTTATTCGCAAACATGCAGCTGAATATGAAGCCGATCCTGAACGTATGGTACTTTTAGGGCGTTCTGCGGGAGCACACCTAGCAATGCTAGCAGCTTATCAACTAGATGCACCACCCATCCGTGCTGTGGTGAATTATTACGGGCCTGTTAACTTAACTGAAGGATACAAAACACCGCCAAATCCTGACCCTATCAATACCCGTGCTGTTTTAAAAGCATTTCTTGGTGGTTCCCTAGAAGAATTACCTAATCAGTATCAAATTGCTTCACCGATAAATTACCTGACGCACCCTTTACCGCCAACTTTATTAATTTACGGCAGTCGCGACCATTTGGTAGAAGCGCGATTTGGCAGACAGATGTATGAACGGTTACAGTATTATGGTAATACTACGGTCTTTCTAGAAATTCCTTGGGCAGAACACGCTTTTGATGCCGTTTTCAACGGTGTGAGCAATCAATTAGCGTTGTATTATACTGAAAGGTTTTTGGCTTGGGCGTTGTTCAAGCAATAATTTTATCAACGTACAGCAGCAGTCAGAGGATAAAAACTCAGCACTCCTCACTCCTGTAGAGACGCGATTAATTGCGTCTCTACTCCTCACTCTTTATGAGGCCAGCGCCAATTGTAGCGATTCCATTCGTAGATTCCTTGAATTTCGTACTCGGCACCGTTGAAGAAGCGGACGACACAATTAGTAGAGGAATCATCGCGTAGGCGTAGCCCGTCGTAGACATCGCTAATTTCCTCAACCTTAATCACCATACAAGGAAACCATTCGCGCTTACAAGGCCCATCCTCTTGCACCCATTCCCACAGTGCATTGGAAATTTCAATGCGATCGCCTACTCTTAACTTTAGTGCATCCTCAAAATAAGAATACTTATCAAAATGACATGACTCAACACGATTTAGCCACTGTAAACCATAGCGTTGGCGAATAAATTGTACTGTTCCAGAGTCATTTTCTAGCAACCAGTCGTTGAGTAACTGCACTTTCCAAGTGCGGTTGCGTTGTTCTTCATCCTTAACAAACTGTAAAAATGCTTCTAATTCCTCAGGAGTCAGTTCATCTAAGGGATTAGCAATATTTGACTTCCCAGAGGTAGAATTTCCCTGAATTTGCTCGACCACTTGCAGTAATATCTGTTTCTGCGTGTCAGTGAGAGGACAGCTTGCGGCATCACAACTATTAAAGGCTGCAAGCATAGCTGTTTCAATCTCATCTGGAGTCATAAGTTAATAGCAATTGAGGGGTTGTTTCCCTAATTATTACAAATGTTAAATTAAAGTCTCCAATCACCCTGTAGTTAAATTCAGGTAAGCTGAGGTTGTAAGTTAAATATTGTTTACTAAATTAAGTCACGGGGTCTTTTATGCAGTTGCGCTCACTCACGGTCGTTTTTATTTCCTGTCTCATCACCTTTTTGTCGTGGGTGATTGTTCCCCCAGCTGTAGCCCTGACACAGATTAAACTATTTGATGTATCTTATAAAGATTGTCCACCAGAACTAGCACAAGGGGCTGTTATCAGTAGTGGTAGCGCTGCTGCCAATTGTTTTCTTGTCATTGGCAAAGCAGAAAATGGCACTAATAAAACAGTTTACGACGCAGATATTTTTGGACGCATCTATGATGCCAATAATGACTCGGTGATGCAAAACCGCACTCGCTTAGGTTCTATTACCGAGGTGCCACCAGGCATTAGCGATTTTGAATTAAGAATTTCTGTACCTGCGAATCAGCCTACTCCGTTGAAGCTAAAGCAGTTCAAGGCTGCCGGGTTTAGCGGTCAAGTGCGTAGGTAATTCTTAATTCGTAGTACTCGCCAAAGGCGAGAAAGAGGCTAGGTAATTAACGTAGGTTGCTAGTGAGTGTCGCATGATGGTATCTTTAATGATACAAAACTATAAGTTTTAGTATTGCTAAACACTAAAACTTATGGTTTTGTACTTAAAAATAGGCGTTTTTTGATAACTAGCAACTCGGGTTAATTAGTAATTTGTAAAAAACCGTAGAGACGCTTGTATACTTAACGTCTCTACACAATTTTTTACCAAGATAATAATCAAAATCTTTCTATAAGGGCAGGTTAGATGGAATGGCACTCAGAAGCCCACTAACTACATTGAGTGCTAAGAAAGCTAAGATCGGCGAAAAATCCATACCGCCCAATGGGGGAATAATTGAGCGGAATAGATTCAGATAAGGGTCAGTTATTTGGGCTAAAGCGGCAAATGGCTGGTTATACCAGTTGATTGTCGGGAACCAGGTTAGCAAAACCCGGATAATTAGCAAATAGCTATAAAAGCTGACAAAGGTAATTAGTGTCGTAATCAGTAAACTCATGGATAGCTTTGTTTCCTACTAAGTGTCAAACGCGGTCTTATCTTTTAATTTTAATTTAGTCCATGTCATGGTGTTTGCGGATTTCACGTTTACCACACTTGACACTTACACCACGCCTAAACAAACTTCAGGAGTCTTTAGTTAGGGAGCGGTCGCTGGTTGCTTGGGATGAACCGCCATTAACATTTCCCAGTTGCTTTCGCACTTCATCAATTGTGGCATTTAGCTGGGCAATTTTATCTTCTAGCGATCGCCTGGCCGTTTCTATACCGATGCTTTCAGTTTCTGAGGCTTTCATCTGACGCCGCTTTGCTGCTATTTTCCTAGCTTCGGCTTGGCTATCTGTCAGTTCTGTCTCTTCCTCTGCTAGCAATTCTGGATCGCGTCGAGAAGCAATCAGTGCCCCGATGACACCGCCAAATACACCACCGACAAACGCCCCTGCTACAAAACCACTGGCAAAACCATCTCGCTGACTCATATATTTACCGCCTTCAACAAACCTTGCAACTTTTACAGTAGTTATGCTATTTTCCTGCCCTAGCTGCATACTAGCTTAAGTCCCAAAGATGCGATCGCCTGCATCTCCCAATCCCGGTACAATATACCCCCTGCTATCCAGTTTTTCATCAATAGTAGCGGTGTAAATTATTAAACCTGGATAAGCTTCACTCAATTTTTGCAAAGCTGGTGGAGCCGCCACTACACAAACAATCCGCGTCAGGGCTGGATCGGCACCCCGTTGTGTCAATTCTGCCATTGCCGCCATGATTGACCCTCCAGTTGCCAACATTGGATCGGTAATTAACACTCGTGTTTGGGGGTCAAATTTTTCTGGTAACTTGTTCAGATAACAATGAGGTTGCAGTGTCTCTTCGTCTCGCGCCAAGCCAAGGTGGTAAATCGATGCTAAAGGTAATAAAGTCTGCGCTCCCTCTAGTAATCCTAGCCCAGCCCGCAGAATTGGCACTACTGCTACTGGTACTTGCGGATCAATCACGGTTGCTGGACAGGTATCCAAGGGACTCTGCACCGCTGTTTCTTGGGTCGGCAACCAGTCTCGCGCAGCTTCATAAGTCAGCCATCTTCCCAACTCAGTCATGGCACTGCGAAATAATACTGAAGGTGTGCCTGCATCACGGGCAACTGCCAGCCAGTGTTTGATCAGGGGATGGGGTGGAACATAAACGCGCAATTGTAGCGTCATAGCCAGAAATAGGCGCCTTTTTATTGTATAAGAACTGAAACACCATAATACTCTTTCCTGCATCCGGCTGACAGCTAAAAATTAGCATCATCAATTTTATTGATAAAGTTTTTCATTAACAGTTGACAAGAATTCTCAATCAAAGCTATATTGTTATACAGTGTTCTCCTCTCTTTTAAGGATCGGCAGACGGGATTAGCCAGCAGTAGCAGGCTCGTCCCTCTTTTTTGTGATTAGGCATTGGTCATTGGTCATTGGTCATTGGTAAATATTGATTGACTCTAGACAAAGGACAAGGGACAAATAACAAAGGACAAATGACAAAGGACAAATGACAAATGACAATTGATGCGATCGTGATTGGGTCTGGGATTGGCGGATTAGTAACAGCGACCCAGTTAGCGGCGAAGGGAGCGAAAGTGCTGGTACTGGAACGTTATTTGATTCCAGGTGGTAGCGCTGGTTATTTTGAACGCCAAGGCTATCGATTCGATGTTGGCGCATCAATGATTTTTGGATTGGGACAAAACGGTACTACCAACTTACTCACACGCGCATTATCCGCTGTAAATGTCAGCCAAGAAGCGATCGCAGATCCGGTGCAGATTCACTATCATCTACCCCAAGGTTTAGACCTGAAGGTTGACCGGGTTTATGAAAAATTTTTGCAAAATCTTATTGCTCATTTTCGCCATGAAGAACAGGGGATTCGTCGCTTTTATGACGAATGCCAAAAAGTATTCAAGTGTCTCAACAGCATGGATTTGCTGTCGCTAGAAGAACCTCGGTATCTACTGCGAGTCTTTTTCCAGCATCCTTTGGCGTGTCTCGGTTTAGCTAAGTATCTGCCCCAAAATGCCGGGGACGTGGCGCGGCGCTACATCAAAGACCCGCAATTATTGAAATTTATCGATATGGAATGTTATTGCTGGTCGGTGGTTCCATCGGACATGACACCAATGATTAATGCTGGGATGGTCTTTTCTGACAGGCATTATGGCGGAGTTAATTATCCTAAAGGCGGAGTCGGACAAATAGCCCAAAAACTGGTGGAAGGTCTAGAAAAGGCTGGAGGTAAGATTCAGTACCAAGCTAGGGTTACGAAAATTCTCACAGAACAGGGAAAAGCGGTAGGTGTGCAACTGGCTAATGGTAAAGTATATCGGGGTAAACGCATAGTTTCTAATGCTACACGCTGGGATACATTTGAGCAATTACTACCAGCAGAAGAAATGCCATATAATGAGAAAAAATGGCAACAAACTTATCAAAAATCTCCAAGCTTCTTGAGTTTACATATAGGAGTAAAAGAGTCCGTTTTACCAGCAGGGACAGAGTGTCACCATATTTTGCTGGAAGATTGGGAAAAGATGACAACAGCAGAAGGCACAGTTTTTGTTTCGATTCCCACATTGCTTGACCCAGATTTAGCACCAAATGGATATCACATAATTCATGCCTTCACGCCTCACTGGATTGATGATTGGCAAGAACTTTCTCCGAGTGAGTACGAAGCGAAGAAAGAAGAGGCGGCTTGGCGAATTATTGACCGCCTAGAGAAGATTTTTCCAGGTTTAGATGCTG
The DNA here is from genome assembly GCF_034531305.2 of Nostoc sp. ChiQUE02. NCBI lineage: Bacteria > Bacillati > Cyanobacteriota > Cyanophyceae > Nostocales > Nostocaceae > Nostoc > Nostoc sp. ChiQUE02. The sequence goes on along the minus strand of NZ_JAVRBN020000004.1, from coordinate 30,130 downwards.
GATTGGATTATTTAGAAGTGGGGACACCGCGCACCCATCGTCGCTTTTTAGGTCGTGAAGATGGCACTTATGGGCCAATTCCCCGGCGCAAGTTGTGGGGTTTATTGAACATGCCCTTTAATCGCACAGCTATTCCAGGACTTTATTGTGTAGGGGATAGTACCTTTCCTGGTCAAGGGTTGAATGCAGTGGCTTTTTCTGGGTTTGCTTGCGCCCACCGTATTGCTGTAGATTTAGGATTTTAACCTACATCAATTAAAGCGATCGCAAAAACAGCCCACGCAAAAAGCCTAGTAAGCGGATAGCAAAATCTATGTTTACCTGAGTTTTACGTGCAGTATCGATTTCTTGTAAGATTTTCTGCATCTCAGCTAAATTGTTTTGATTAATTCCGATGATACTCACATTTATAATGGCTGCTGTTACCCTATTGAGAGTGAGTTGGCATTCTGTAAGTGCCAACTCCAACTTGTTTACTTCCTCCCAGTTTCTTTTTTGTTGCGCGTTTAAAAGCTCAAATTGAAGCTGAGACAGAATATCCCGTAATTTTTCTTCTGTATTATTGAGTTGTTCTAAGTTGATTTGATTGCCAGGGGTTCCTTGAAACTGAGAAATTATTTCTGCAAAATTATCTAAGATTTTAACGTTTGCCATGATTTATATATTCAGTTAAATTGTGAACGTTTTCATGGCTAGTTGCGCTCTAAAAATTATTGACATAATTGAGAGTTGGATGGTATGACCTGTCTGTTTCTGAGAGATATTTCTTTCATAAATCCCTTCAAAACTCGATCTTGGTCAACTTCTTTTTCAAGAGTGTTAATCTTTGTAAATATTGAACCGTAGTCGTTACCAGTGAAACTGGTAGCTACCCCAACAATCTGAGTAACTCTAGCAGCAATAACTTCAAAGTTAAGATTAGGGTAGTCATCAATCAGTTCTGAAAGTTGCCTTCCAGTGTCAGCTGCTACCAAAAGTTTAGAGATAGATTCATTTAAACTTTCTTGTTCAGCAGCATTAACTTTTCGCCATTCATCTATCTGTTTAGCAACTTGGCGCTTAATTTCTTCTGCTTCTGGTTGTGAGGATATACTTAAATTTCTATACTGTTCGCTGAGACGTTTTAATTCAAAGCTGATGAGTACCCGTTGTGGATCGCTTGGTCTTGGTGGTCTTTCCTGAATTCTTTTGGCTAAAAGTAGCATTTTTACTGTTAAACATCGTGCTGGCTGGGCAGTTTTAGCAACTATTTTTGCACTTTCATAATCAATTGTTTCAAGCTTGTTAAATACCTCTGCTGCTGTGTCATATTCTGCTTTCAAATCATCGAGTACTCGATCAACATCTGATGGTTGGATATTTTGCTGACTTTCTCCTGTAATAATTCGATTTACTTCTCTAGGAATTCCAAATTTAATACTGGTATCATTTAGTAATCTTTCAATAACTAAATTATCATCTCTAGGCAGATCGTCAAGTTGATAGATTTTCTTCACCGATGTAATAGCATTAGCCGCGCGATCGCGAAAATTCTCGGCAGTTACTCGCAGTATTGCTCTTTTTTGAGGCGTACAACCGCTGATGGTGAAACTAATAGTACAGGCTACTATACAAAATTTCCATAAGCTGAATTTCTGGATATGGAAAACTCTCATCGACATACTTAGCTGTGTCCAGATATAGTTAATACTTATTGATCGCTGTTCAACAATTCAGTATGGAAATAATTAAAAAGCTAATTGTGTCCGAATTAAATCTTTTTTCCTATAACCTGGGATTTTCAGAAATGCTACTTACTAAGCGTAGAGGAGCACGGGATGCTCATATACTGGTTAAATTAAATACTTATACCAGATGTTCTCTCGTATAAGCGCATAATTTACAAAACTTTTCATAATTGTGCTTTAATGGTGAGCGGTTTTTGTTTTCCAAAAATCTTCCTCACACACAAAGCGATTATCAATGCTCCTCACACACAAAGAAAACATTCTAAAATTTAGCTGGTTTTTACCCAGTTTTTTAAGCTTGTTCCTGTTTGGTTCCACTGTCAAAGCTACTGCGATCGCTAATTGGCATTTTGATAGCGATCGCAATCATCTGGACTTCACCACAGATGAGAATGTTCAACCGAAAGTACAACTACTTACTAACCCTACTCGTCTGGTAATTGATTTGCCGGGAGTTACACTAGGATATCCACAGACTAGTCAAAGAGTAGGGCCAGTAATTCAAGACATTCGCATCGGGCAGTTTAACGCAGAGACTACCCGTATGATAGTTACCTTAGCACCTGGTTACACCTTTGACTTAGCACAGGTAAAACTGCAAGAGGAATCCCCTAATCATTGGTCTGTGCAGTTACCCAACCCAGTACCCCTGACTGCAACCCAGCCAAAATATCTAGAAATAACTCCGAGTATTTCTCCAATAGTGAGTGATAATAGCACTCTGTTTGCTGGTGTGGTTCCGATGCATTCATCGATGAAAGCGCTGGAACCTCAAATTAAAGCCTTGATGAATCGCTACAGTTTTCTGAAAACAGGAATGTTTTTCCTGGATTTGGATACTGGGGATTATTTAGATATTGGAGGCGATCGCGTTTTCCCTGCTGCTAGTACAATCAAACTGCCAATTCTCATCGCCTTTTTCCAGGATTTAGATGCTGGTAAAGTCACCCTAAATGAAATACTGACGATGCGGCGTGACTTAGTGACCAATGGTTCTGGAACTATGCAGTATGAACGAGTTGGTAAGAAATATTCAGCTTTGGAAACCGTCACCAAGATGGTAACTATCAGTGACAATACCGCCACCAACATGATTATTGATCGCTTAGGTGGAGCGGCGAAACTAAATCAGCGTTTTCGTACTTGGGGGTTGAAAGATACAGTAATTCGCCGTCTTTTAGCTGATTTGAAGGGAACCAACACCACAAGTTCTCAAGACATGACACGGGTGTTAGCTTTGTTAGTCAATAATAAGTTAGTATCCTCGCAGAGTCGGGAGCAAGTCTTAGATATTCTGCGTCACACTACAATTCGCACACTGCTTCCCGCCGGTTTAGGAAAAGGTGCAGTCATCGCCAACAAAACTGGAGATATCGGCTTTCTGATTGGCGACGCTGGATTTATTACTATGCCCAATGGTAAGCGCTACTTGGCTGCCATCTTCGTCACCCGTCCGTATAAGGACAGTAGAGGGAGAGACTTTATTCGTCAAGTTTCCCAGCTTGTTTACAATTACCTGAATCAGCCGAACCCAGTCGCTGCGATTAATTTGCCTAACAGTGCTACAAGATAGCAGTTCTCAATTGGGTTCAAAATAGATGTTGCTAGGGGCGCACAGTGTGCCCCTATGGTAATTAGATAATTGTGATTTTACTTGCAGCTCTAGTAGCCTTTTCTCTAGCCTCTTGGACATTAATACCTTTCGCTAAAGCTACGCCCATTCGCCGATATGGATGGGCACTAGGTTTACCAAATAATTTAATATCTACATCTTTTTCTGACAAAGCGTCGGCGACACCACCAAAAGCAATAGAATCAGATTTTTCTGAGGCTAAAATTACCGCACTGGCTGATGCCCCTAGCTGTTCTATATGAGGAATTGGTAAGTCTAAAATAGCTCGCAAATGGAGTTCAAATTCATTGAGATTTTGTGAGATTAATGTCACCATTCCCGTATCGTGAGGTCTGGGAGAAAGTTCGGAAAAAATTACTTCATCTTTGGTAATGAAAAATTCAACACCAAAAATTCCGGCTCCTCCTAAAGCATCGGTGACTTGTATGGCTATTTCTTGCGCTTTTAATATCTTGTCTTCAGAAATTAGTGCGGGTTGCCACGACTCTTGATAATCGCCTCGTTCTTGACGATGACCAATAGGAGAACAGAAAATAGTGGGTGCATTGCACTGTTTAATTGTCAGTAAAGTTATCTCAATTTCAAAGTTAATAAATTCTTCTACGATGACCTTTTGACTGTCACCTCTAGAATTAGCGATCGCATAATTCCAAGCTTTCTCAATTTCAGTCTTATTTTGCACTACAGACTGACCCTTCCCAGACGATGACATCACAGGTTTAACAACATTAGGAAAGCCAATTCCATCGGAAACTGCAATCAATTCTTCTAAAGTTGTTGCATAACCATATTTAGCCGTTCTTATGCCTAATTTTTGATGTGCCAGTTCCCGAATTCTATCGCGGTTCATTGTATAGTTAGTAGCAGCCGCAGTTGGTATAACTGTAATCCCTCGCTGTTCAAATTCTAAAAGTTTTTCTGTTCTGATTGCTTCAATTTCTGGTATAATAATATCTGGCTGATGTTTAGTCACTACAGCTTCTAAATCATCAGCACTAAGCATAGAAATAACTTCATAAGCATCAGCGACTTGCATCGCCGGAGCATTGGCATATCGATCAACGGCAATCACATAATTACCAAGACGTTGAGCAGCAATCGCAAATTCTTTGCCTAGTTCTCCCGAACCCAGCAACATCAATTTTTGGGGCAACTTAATACTCATTAACTTATCCAAGAAAATTTTAATTCCATAATTTTATAATTTTTTGTGTTTTAATTACCAACTTCTCAAGAATTAAATTTAGCTCCGCGTAGTTGTAAATCTTGACGTTGCAGATGATTTAAACCAGTACCTACGCCAAGCTGACACTTGTCTACTAGAGTCTCTAACCAAATAGTCTCATTCAGAGTTGCACCTCGTAAATTTGCATTTCTCAAATCGGCTTTCGTAAAATTTGCAAATAAAAGGTCTGCATTGACTAAACTACTACCTTGTAGATTTGCTCCTGATAAGTTTCCTCGAATGAAATTTACCCCATCTAAAATTAAACCAGATAAATCTGCTCCTATAAGATTAGGAAACTTTAGCTGACTTGGATATTTAAAAAACCGGATCATACAGATGATATTTGCTTCATTTAGTTGGATTTTGATTAAAAACTCATAACGAGCTATACCCAATTGCTTAAGAATTTGTAGACGCTGTGGGGGACTTTGTTCTAAAAACTGGATAGCTGTATAGCGTAGGTTTTGAGTAGGGATATTTAACATGATTTTCAGATTCTTTTGATACTTGTGTCGATTAAAAATTTACTAGCCGATACAGGTAAATAATAGATAATATAGCAATCTTAAATCATCCATGAGAAACAATAACCCCGACTTCTCAAAGAAATCGGGGTTATAACCTTATCGATAACTACTTACCTAACGTCCTGCCAATAATGCTTTCGTAGCAGACTCGCCTGCTAACCTAACCTGCCTTGTCAACTGGAAGTTTAACAACGCTAAAACACTCAACTCAGCGAGGAGTGACATAAAAATTGTTGTTACTCCAGAGTATTCTATACCTGCCCAAGGAAAAGTTGAAAACAGCCATACACTAGGATATTTCGACGAGGAGACGCCGAGAATTCCTAGAATCATCGGTGGTAGAAACGTTACTGCACTTATAGTACCTATTGCCCAAAAAGAACGTTTGGGAGTTTTGAGCAAAAGTATCAATTGGGCGATGGTAGCGTAAATCATTATTAAGCTGATAGACAAAGCTATAGCTAAAAGTACTTTCAACTTGTAAATATCATTTTGACCATAGTTCGCATCAACAACAGATGTAAATGAAATCCAAACTAGCCAGGGGATAGTAGCAATTGTAAGATTAATTGCGATCGCCACGAGTGCAGGGCTTTTTTCAGCCCAAATTAGATCCTGCCAAACACTCTTATGCCTAGAAACTCCCTGATGTCGATATCTTGCCCAATCTTGTATATCTTGACGGTGAGGGGAAAGAACCGCAATCAAACTTAACATCAACACCAAGCTGTACAGTGCCAGCAAAATGTAATTTTCTCCAACCTGTTCAACCCATCGAGCAAATCCCCACATCATCAACTGGCAAAATGCTACTAGTAAATAACTTTGTTTTTTGTTGATTATTGAGGCTTGAGGGTTACGGAAGCAACGTTTAAGAGCTTGCAAAATTCCGTAACTGCATAATCCCAAGTTCAATAAATGAAAGCCAAGAACACTAACAATATTTTTCCCTAATGGTAAATAGAAAAACTCCAAATTTTCCAGGGGGGAAGCCTTGGACAGATGGAACAAATTAGGAAATAGATAATTTGTTGTATCCCAAGGGCTAAAGAGTCTAAACCAAGCAGTTGGATTATTTAAAGTATTGCTATAAGACGATGCCAGTACCATCGTTGTAAACAAAAAAAGTAAAACTGCGCCACTACCTAACCAAGGTTGAAAACTGCTAAACCAACGACTAACTAAGCCAAATAGTAGTGCAGCATTGTAGAAAAAAATACAACTAGTAGCAAGAATCGCGTAATAGCTAAAAATGTAACTAGATGCAATTTTTGCAGAATGCCCAGCCCACAAATGTAAAGGAATTGCTACTAAGACGATCAGATAAATTAAACTCGGAACTCCTAGCAACTTCCCAGTCAATATACTTGTTTCTGATTGAGGACTCAGACGGATGAAATTCAGCGTGCCGCGAGTTTCTTCTTTAGATAAATCATTGATTAGCAAATAAGTTCCTGCGACTAAGAGGGTAAATATAAAAATTACACTCATAGAGAGGAATATATATTCCCAATGGTCTCGCCACCACAACTGCCAATCAATTTGGTTTTGGGGACAAAAATTATTTGATAGGAAATCATTTAAATTAGTAATTCTAGATTGATCTGATTCCCGAAATGCCTGGTTTTGTTGCGGTTCATATACTTGACGCAAATTACAGTATTCGCCAGTTAAAGAGTATTCATCACCGGGAAATTCTCGTAACTGATATAAAAAAACCACCAGTTGAAGTAGTAAAGATGTTGCAACTGCGATCGCTACATTAAAAAACTTCAGGCGTCCTTTGAGTTCCCGTAATAGTTGCGGATTCCAATCGCCGATTCTGTCTATCAAATTGGGCATCATAGTAAAAACTTCTCCAAAAATGGGGAGTGATATTTATTGACGTATCAAGATGCTTGTTTGTGACCTAATTTTAAGAAAATACTTTCTAAGTCTTCTTGCGTGCAGTGAAAATCAGTCAGAGGAATGCCTGCTTTGATGAGCGATCGCAACAACTCAGCACTATCTTCATCTTTGCCCGAAAAATTCACCCGGACACTGTTTTTTCCTGGTATCACCTCCCACTCTTCTACCAAAGAATGATGTTTTAGTTCACTCAAAAGTGTCTCTAAGTTCCCCAGAGTTGATATCACAATTTGCTGATGAGCAAGACGTTGGTAAAGTTGCTGTAGGGAAGTACTTTCTACCAAAAAGCCAAGTTCCATAATTCCCACAGAAGTACAGAGTTCCGCTAAATCACTAAGAACGTGGGAGGAAATAATTACAGTCATCCCAGCTTCTTGCAAAGCCTTGATAATTTCGCGAAAGTGCATCCTGGCGATGGGGTCAAGCCCAGAAACAGGCTCATCTAGTAGTAGTAAAATCGGTTCGTGGATAATCGTTCGCGCTAAACTTAAGCGCTGTTTCATTCCCCGCGACAGAGTAGAAATCTGGCTATTACGTTTATTTCCAAGTTGGATTAATTCTAAAACTTCATGCAGGCGTTGAGTGCGGCGTGGTTCTCGTAAACGATACAGACGCGCAAAATAATCTAGGTAGTCCCAGACTGTCAAATCCTCATATAGTGGGTAGTCATCAGGTAAGTAGCCTAGACGACGCTTAAGTTTGGGATTACTCTTGTCACGAAGTAGGCGATCGCCATTAATATAAATCTCACCCGTAGTTGGTTCCTCAGCAGTTGCCAACATGCGGATGAGAGTTGTTTTACCCGCGCCATTCGGCCCAATCAGTCCATATACTTCACCCGCCTGGATTTCTAAATCAACATCATTGACAGCAACATGTCGGTCAAATTGCTTAGTTAGTCCACGGGTGCAAATTGCTAATTCTTTTACCATCGCTGCTGGGGTGCGGCTTGTGATTAACACTTAACCTAACCTCTTTCTACAACTTCTGTCAGGCTGGTTTCGGAAATTGAAACTGACTTTATATAAAGCTGCTTTTAGTCATGGGCATTATTTACCACTATCTTCACTAAAGTTTTAAACAATACCAATTATTAAGTTTTGCTACAGGGGAATACTAAAGTTAGAAATCTCTAGGTTTTCTCAGTTAATCAGGTAAAAGCTGTATGGATTTTGAATCAATTATAAATATGCCTGCTATCGGGCAAGCTATTGCTTATGCTATTAAAGATGGTAGGCAATGGGGACTATCTTTTGCCAACAATTTTTATTGGGTAGGTAATAGAGATAATATTGCAAACTTAATGATATTAGAGTCAACCGCTTGGTCAGTGGGCAATGGTATTTTCAGCGGATTCATCGGACTAGCCGGAATACCCACTGAGATTACGATTACATTGTATTCCAATATAAAACTAGCATCAGCTCTTTTTGCTCTTTATGGCATTGATACAAGAAGCGAATCTGCACGACTACCAGTCTTAGCTGCTGCGGCTGGAGTGAGTGTATCTGAACTGGCTAATCAATTAGGAACACAAGTAGGATCACAAGCTATTCAAAAAACTTTAATGTCCATTCCTGGTAAAACTTTTGCTGAGATAAACAAAGCTTTGGGAATTAAGTTAATCTCCAAAGCAGGCGAGAAAACTTTAGTCAACGTAGCAACAATGATGCCTTTTATCGGGTCTGCGATCGGTGGTACAGTAAATGGAGTAATGATGAATGCTTGTGGACATTCAGTAATTGCCTTCATCAAGATTTGGAATAGGTCATAATTTAGCAAAAGTAGGTAAGACATACGCCCTACCTACTTATTAATTCTTATTCTGCTATTTAGGAAAACTTTGCAAATGAAACCTTGACTTTTTGCTCTAGTATCAAGTTATTTCTGATAGTGGTGGGATGGCGTTATTAATCCCATTACCAGATGAACCGCTAATTGCATAACGGTATTCGGGAACTGGATACCCAGCTTCGCTAAAGGTTTCACGGATAGCTTTATTAGCGTCGAAGTAAACCTGCCAGTAATGGTCATTATTGCAATAAGGACGTACTGCTAGTACAGGTCCTGCAAAGTTAAAATTCTGAATTTCTACATCCGGTGCTGGATTTTGGAGAACATTAGGAATTTGGCTAATTTTCGCTTTCAAAAGTGCGATCGCTTCGTTATGTTTTACATCATGATGGAGTTGAGCTACCAAATCAACCCGACGGTAAGGGTTGGCAGAATAATTCTGGATATTATCAGCAAAGATTTTATTATTGGCAACAATCGTCAATACGTTATCAGGTGTATTAATACTAGTTGTGAACAGCCCAATTTCTGTAACAGTGCCTGTGACACCTGCTGTCGTGATGAAATCACCAACTTTGAATGGTCGAAAAACGATTAAAAATGCTCCGGCTGCAAAGTTGGCCAGTAGTCCCCCCCATGCTGCACCAATAGCAATGCCGGCTCCTGCTAGCAATGCAGCAAAGGAAGTTGTTTCAACCCCAAAGAAGCCGAGAATTGCTACAACTAGAACAATTCTCAACGTAACGCCAATGATATTCAGAAGATAGTTAATGAGTGTCGGATCAACGTGTTGGCTTCGGAAAGCACGTCGGGCTAGCTTCAATCCAAAATCAATCAAGCGTTGAGCAATCAGCCACAGAGCGATTGCACCTAAAACTTTCAGCCCAAACTGAGTTAAAAGTTGACTAGCAACTACGCTAATTTGTCTGAAATCCATAACTTTTTTGTTTGTGAATTATTAAACACAATAAACATACAATAAATTAAATAAAAATCTCCTATGAATACTTTTTTTTAATTTTTGGTGTGCTACGCAGTAAAAAGCAAAGTGTTATCAAAGAATGTCTGGAAATTTTTGGACGAATATAAATGGTTTCTGGTGGGGTAGGCATCTTACCTGCCCTAAAAGTTCAAGGGGCATCATATAAATAAATTAAAAACTCCAACGGTACATTTTGCTAGGTATGATATTTGATCTGTAAGCATTTACCTAGTAAGAATCAGCTATGACCCAGAACTACCGCATTACTCTACTCCCCGGCGATGGCATTGGCCCTGAAATTATGGCAGTGGCGGTAGATGTGCTGAAAGTCGTAGGGAAGCAATTTGATCTGAAGTTTGAATTCCAAGAAGCCCTGATCGGTGGTGCAGCAATTGATGCCACAGGCGAACCCTTACCATCTGCCACTCTAGAGGCTTGCCGTAACAGTGATGCTGTGTTACTCGCTGCCATTGGTGGCTATAAGTGGGATTCATTACCATCCAATTTACGCCCAGAAGCAGGTTTGTTAGGACTACGTGCAGGTTTAGGATTATTTGCTAATTTGCGCCCAGCGAAAATTTTGCCCCAGCTAATCGATGCCTCGACTTTGAAACGCGAAATTGTCGAAGGCGTGGATATTATGGTGGTGCGCGAACTCACTGGCGGGATTTACTTCGGTAAACCCAAAGGAATTTTTGCCACAGAAACTGGTGAAAAACGCGGTGTAAATACAATGGTTTACACCGAGTCGGAAATTGAACGTATTGGACGAGTGGCGTTTGAAGCGGCAAAAAAACGCGGTGGAAAACTTTGTTCGGTGGATAAGGCGAACGTATTAGAAGTATCTCAGTTGTGGCGCGATCGCATCACCCAACTTTCTGAGGAATATCCAGATATCGAACTCTCTCATTTATATGTGGATAATGCTGCTATGCAGTTGGTACGCGCTCCCAAGCAGTTCGACACCATAGTTACAGGCAATTTGTTCGGTGATATTCTCTCTGATGCTGCTGCCATGCTCACGGGTAGTATTGGGATGTTACCTTCCGCTAGTTTGGGTGCTTCTGGGCCTGGTGTGTTTGAACCAGTTCATGGTTCCGCCCCAGATATCGCCGGACAGGATAAAGCAAATCCTCTAGCACAGGTTTTGAGTGCGGCGATGATGTTACGTTACGGTTTAGACCAGCCAAAAGCAGCAGATCATATCGAACAAGCCGTATTGCAAGTTTTAGAACAAGGCGATCGCACCGGAGATATAATTTCTCCAGGAAAAAACCTTCTGGGTTGCCGCGCTATGGGAGACTCACTCATCAAAGCTATCGAACAAAAATAATTTTGTATAGCAACCTGGGCAATTTGGCAACCTTTGCTATAAGTTTCGGGTAGACTAAAGGGAAATCTAGCAATCAAATAACAGTCGATAGTGTACGCATTACGACAAGGTCAAGTAAATTTTACCGCCCCAAAGAACCAATCCCCTTTGATTGATCCCTCTGTAATCAGAGCTGCTGGGCAGATATACTATACTCACTGTGAAGTTCATCCCGAAATAGCTGGGCAACCTTCCGGTGTAGCAATTAATCGTGTGACTCATCGAGGTAAGGTTATTTTTACTAACCAACCAGTTCTTTTACCTCAAGAGTGTTTTGTACCCTTAAGTCAAATTGAATCACACATGTATTAGTCATTGGTCATTGGTCATTAGTCATTGGTCATTGGTTAAGAGTCAATATTAATTAACTCTCGACAAAGGACAAAAGATAAACGACAAATGACACAGAACAAATGACTAATGACAAAGGACAAATGACTGTATGGACATTTTGTTCGCCATCCCGGCGAGTGTAATGGTCTTTGCTTTGGGTGCATCTATTGGTAGTTTTCTCAATGTTATTGTTTATCGCCTACCTGCTGGGTTGTCAATTCTTTGGCCGCCCTCTCGTTGTCCTAAATGCTTAAACCAGCTAAAAGCTTACGACAATGTACCAGTGTTCGGCTGGATTTCCTTAAAAGGGCGGTGTCGATATTGCAAAAGCAAAATTTCTGTCCGTTATCCTGTGGTAGAAGGGGTAACGGGCATAATTTTTTTACTAATTTTTTTGGTATTTCAAGTTTCGACTTTAACAATAGGCTATTGGGCTTTTTGCAGTTGGTTATTGGCGCTATCACTCATCGACTTAGATACAATGACCCTACCCAATCCACTTACTCAGTCGGGTTTAGTGGTGGGGATTTTGTTTCAAATGGTAGTTGGTTTTCTACCAGAGGGTAGTTTTGTGGCATTGGTAAATCACCTGATAATGGCTATAGTTGGTGCAGTATTAGGCTTATGGCTGTTTGATGCGATCGCCTTACTGGGTTCAATTGCCTTTGGTAAAACTGCAATGGGTGCGGGTGACGCCAAGTTAGCAGCCATGATGGGAGCCTGGTTAGGCTGGAAATATTTGCTCTTGGCTAGTTTTATTGCCTGTGCGCTGGGAGCGTTAATTGGCAGTGGTGTTATTATGCGTAGACGCATTAGCGGAGCGTCTGTCTGCGACACGCTGCGCGAACGTAGAGAAGCCGTCAGTCAAAAGACATCGCGACAAAGTTTAGGACAAAAGATGCCTTTTGGCCCTTTTCTGGCTTTAGGATCTGTGATTACCCTATTTAGTGGCGAAGCCATTTTGTCTAGCTACCTGCGGTTATTCTTTCCAGCGTCTTGAATTGGAGTGGCGAAGTGGCACAGGGGCAGGGAGCAGAGGAGAAAAAGATAATTTTTTATTCTCCCCCCTGCTCCCCTGCCTCTTTGCCATGCCCCATGCCAATTCATAAAAAATATTTATAATTCGTGACTGTAACCAACATTACCCCATCTCCCCTTCACATTTTGATAATATTCAGCTTGTGACTTGTATTACCCTCTTAACGACGATTAACCGTTGGCAAGTACAACTTGTGGAACAAATGCTGATTGCTTGTAACCTAGCAATACGAATAATTGATTTGGGTAGGAGGGAGAGAGCATCTTATTTGGAGGTAGGTATTCTCATAGCGTTGTCAGTACGTCCATATAATTAAGTCTGCTGAAAAAAAGAGCAAGAGACTTGTATTGGCATAAGTATTTTCGTTAAGCTGGCAACCAAAGATGAAAATTAAGGTCTGAATTGCTTAAAAGCGTAGTTTAACGATGTAGTGATGAATCATTAGTAAAGATAAATGGCTCATGACTAAGGACAACCCAATACGGTTTGACATGTTTTCGACCTCATACCCACTTAAAATAAAATAAAAAATGGCTAACAACGAAGAATCACGTGGTTTAAAGTCTCTATTTGATTGGTTTGCAAATCGGCGGAAATCAGGATCTACCAGCCTCGAACGCCAAGAACGGGAAATTGCCGATGGTCTGTGGCATAAATGTTCTAAGTGTGGCGTGTTGGCATATACCAAAGACCTGAAAGCAAATCAAATGGTTTGTGTCGAATGTGGCCATCACAATCGGGTAGACAGCGATGAGCGCATCCGTCAATTGATAGATCATAATACCTGGAAACCGCTAGACGAGCATTTGCGTCCAACCGATCCGCTGGAATTTCGCGATCGCAAACTCTACAGCGATCGCTTGCGGGAAACACAAGATAAAATTGGCTTAATAGACGCGGTTAGAACTGGTTTAGGTCAAATCAATGGTTTGCCCATTGCCCTTGGGGTTATGGACTTCCGTTTTATGGGTGGTAGTATGGGTTCGGTCGTGGGAGAAAGACTCACCCGAATGATTGAGCAAGCCACTCAACGGCGGTATCCTGTAGTTATCGTCTGCACCTCCGGTGGCGCGAGAATGCAAGAAGGAATGCTCTCCCTGATGCAGATGGCGAAAATTTCCGCAGCCCTACAGCGCCATAAAGACGCCCGACTATTATATATTCCCGTTTTGACCAATCCCACCACGGGCGGCGTTACCGCTAGTTTTGCAATGTTGGGCGATCTCATTTTGGCAGAACCCAAGGCAACCATTGGTTTTGCAGGTCGGCGAGTGATTGAGCAAACTCTACGGGAAAAACTACCCGAGAATTTCCAGACTGCTGAAGATTTGCTCCAGCACGGTTTTGTTGATGATATCGTACCCCGTACCCAATTAAAGAACACCCTAGCCCAGCTGATTGCCCTACACCAGCCTGTATTAACAACACCTCACATGGTGTTGTGGGAAACAATGTCCTTGACTTCTAGCGCCGCAGAATAGAGCAACTGCCGTGGAGCAGAGGGAGCAGGGGAAGCAGGGGAGGCAGTGCGGTCTTGGGGTTTCCCCAAGTAGAGCAACTGCCGTGGAGCAGGGGGAGATAAAGGAGAAAAACTACTTCATCCCCCTATCTTTCTCATCCTCTGCGTGGCTCTTGGAGAAACATGAGTGGAACAAGTGCTGCTAGTCGAAATAGACTAGAGAGGGCGAACAAGCCCAATAAGCCTCCAAACTGAGCAAATTGCACGATGAAGCTGCCTATAGTTGCGCCTAAAGCACCACTCGCTCCAGCAACGGCAGCTGCGATCGCAAAATAGATAGACTGATTTTTAATTGGTGCGATCGCCAATTGTATATTGTTGTTGCACAAGTCAATCGCCGCCCAAGTACTTCCAAGCAAGATGTGTAACAGGGGTAACCACAACCAGATGTCAAGGTGATTAACACCAATCCCCAGCCAAAGCAGTGGTGTGGCTGCAACCAAAATTCCAACACAGATGAGGATGGGACGATTGCCTATCTTGTCTGCTAATTTTCCCCACAGGATGAGCATCAGCAAAGTCGCCCCCGCCTGAAGGCTGTTGTAGATAGTCACGTAGCTCACGTCTAAATCCAGCGTGTCGAGCATATAGAGGTTAAAAAAAGGACTGCTGAGGTTAACAGCAAGCGTCCAGAAGCTGAAATACAGCAGAAATCTCAAAAAGTTAGAGTTTTTCCAGATGCTGTTATCTGATTGGTTTTGTGGAGTAGGTATATATGGTTGACAATTTGATTCAGGTAGAGTATTTACTTCATCTTTTGCAACCTCTGCCTGAATCTCACCTGTTTGAGGTAATTTGCCAGAACAAGTGTTTTGCGATCGCGGATTCATATCTACCTGGAAATATTGACACCCTAATCCCACAATCCCAAACACAATGCCTATCAGTAGAACTACCCCATAACCTTGTAGAGATCCCCCATACCAATGTGATACAACTAGACCGGCCATTGGTACACAAACCAAATTAGTTAGACTAGCGGCACTATTGCGTGTTCCAAAATACCTGCCTCGCAATCGTCGGGGAACAATCATTGCCACCCAACTTAGCCACGATGCGGTTCCTAGTCCTCCCAAAAGATTGCTGAATAGAACAATCAAGAGTGTCAATATCACTAACTGGTGAGTATTAAACACTCCCCAGCTGACGCTTGCAATACCTATTACTAAAACCAGCCATAGCAACCGACCAATTCCGTGTGTCCGAAGAGAATATTGAAAGCGGCTGGTGCTGCGTTCAGACAAGTAAGCACCCAACGGCTGAATGAGATTGACCAACATTGGGATAGAAGACAGCATCCCAAATACCACTGGACTAGCACCCAATTCCACCAAGAAATTGCTGAGTAAAATCCCGCCAGTTCCAAGAGAGTAAACCGCTGCTAAGACAGAATCCGCAGTCGAAGCTTTTAAACTAGTGCGAATAGTATCCTTAGGAATTCGAGAGTTTGGAGAAATTGTTGTGAGTGATGAGGCAATCTGGGTAAATTCCAGAGTCAGTGGCGCAGTTGTTTCAACCTGAACAGAATCCATAATCTATGTTTATGGGTGAAGTATCCTGGGAGAAATCCGGTTGTAAAGGAACTCAGTATGCTTTAATTAGCATTCCTGATAATTTTTCGTTATTTTAGCTTGCAATTTTCAACCAAAATTTCAAATAAGTAAAATCTCACTCATTAATAACACAAGGTAAAAGTAAGAATAGAGAGACTATTATTTATCTGTGATCAATAAAGTATTATTTAATTTTTTGGGATTGGTGATGGCGATCGCGATCGCTATTATTGCTTGTCGAAGCCTACAATTGCCAAGCAAACCGTTAGCATCTACCGCAGTCACCATCAAACTTAGTGGATGGGGAGGCTCTCCCGTTGAGCAAAAACTCTTGAGACAAGTATTGCAAGATTTTGAGGCACAATATCCAACTATTAAGGTCAAATATGAGGTAATTTCCGACCAATACATGGATGTAATCAAAACTCGTTTAGTGGGGGAAGCCGCGCCCGATGTTTTTTATCTGGATGCGCTGGAAGCTCCTTTCTTGATGAGTCAGAATGTCCTAGAACCGTTAGAAAGTTACATCACCCCCGAATTTGACCTTGCGGACTTCGAGGATACCTTACTTGACAGTTTCAAATACCAAAATCAGATTTACGGTCTTCCCAAAGACTATTCCACCCTTGCCCTGTTTTATAACAAAAAAGCCTTCGCTGCCGCAGGCTTGAGTAGTCCGCCAGCAACTTGGGATGAATTACGTAACTACTCGAAACAATTGACAGGCAAACTTAACAAATACGGCTTTGGAGAAATTCCTGAATTGGCGCGTCAAGCTTATAAAATTAAAGCCTTTGATGGACAACTCGTAGATCGAAATGGTTATGCTACCTTTGCCAGTGAAGCAGGTTTACAGGGTTTAGAGTTGGTGATAGACCAGTATCAAAAAGACCGTTCCTCTGCCCAAAAATCTGATGTGGGGACAAACTCAGGTAGTGAAATGTTTGGTCAGAGTAAAGTAGCAATGGTAATTGAAGGTAACTGGGCAATTCCTTACTTAACTGAAACCTTTCCTCAAGTAGAGTTTGCTACCGCACCAGTGCCTACTATTAATGACAAAAAAGGCACGATGGTATTTACAGTTGCCTACGTAATGAATAAGCAAGCACAACACAAAGCCGAAGCCTGGGAGTTGATTTCTTATCTCACAGGTAAAGAAGGAATGCAAAAGTGGACAGGAACAGGGTTTGCTTTGCCAACACGTAAATCAGTAGCAAAGAATTTGGGTTATGACCAAGACCCACTGCGATCGCCATTAGTGTCGGGAGTTAATTATGCTACACCGTGGCAGGTAGGTCAGTATCCAAGTGCGATCGTCAATAATTTTGATAACCAGTTTGTCAGCGCCTTGTTGGGACAACAACCATTAAAACAAGCAATGCTGAAGGCAGAGAATGAAGCTAATCAGCAAATTAAGGCGATGGAGTGAGTAATCTTTCTTACCTCTACCAAATCACTTCTGAGTAGAAATTTCCTATCTCTTTATCAGATGTAATTATTCCAGCTTGATTATTTCTGGCTAGTGCGACGACAACTCGATCTACCGGATCTCGATGACCCCATTCTAAATTGACACTTTCCATCCAAATATTTTCATCAATGGGTACAATCTGAACGGTACTAGACTTTTTCAGTCTTACTACGTACTCGTTAAGATTGACTCCTAAATCTAGTTTTTTATTTTTGATTTTTATCGCAATTTCCCATATAGCTATGGAAGGGACAAGACCATTTTTATCCCTTTCCATGTAGTTGCACGCTTCTTTGGCTTGTTCAGAAAGTCTGGCTGGATCTAAACTCCACCAGATTAGGGCACAAGTGTCGAGGACTATCTTCACAATTGTGTCCATTCCTCAGTAGTTGGTGTAGTTAAATCCTCAAAATACTTCACTTTACCGCGTATTTCCCCAAATAACTCCTCTGTTGAAGGTGCTTGTGCGTATTTGGAAATTTTTACAACTGGCTTACCGCGATCGGTAACTACAATTTCTTCTCCTTCTGACTCTACAAGTCGTAAGAACTCAAGAAGTTGAGATTTGAGTTTACTTTTGGAAATTGATTTCATAATAACCGTAGTCATGACTATAGTCATATTCTAATAGGACATAGCATGAACTATTACTCAATATTTACTGGCTATGACTACGTATACTTGTTTAAAAGGTAAAAATATTAACCCTATGAGTACAATTTCTGCCATTGAAAACTTTATTTCATTCCGTGGTCATCAGGTATGGTATAGCATTGTCAAACCAGATCGAGAAGATTCTGGTAAGCTACCGCTGCTGTGTCTTCACGGAGGTCCAGGAGTACCCCACGACTACTTAGAACCATTAGAAGCGTTGGCTTCGCCACAACCGGACGCAGGGTGATTTTTTACGATCAATTAGGGTGTGGTAATAGCGATCGCTCCACAGACCCCAACTTATATTCCATAGATTTGTTCCAAGAAGAACTCTATTTTTGAATCGTGTCGAAGCCCATCCCGATGGATCTAGTTCTTACTCTTGAGACTCTATCTTTTGGATAAACTTCTGAATTGCTTGTAAATACGAGTTACTTCCAGGTTGATAAATTTGGACATGTTTTCCTTTTGGAATTAATAAAAGTTGTTTGGGTTCAAGGGCAGCATTATATAACTGCTGACTCATGTAGGATGGAACAATGCTGTCATCAGTTCCATGAATAAATAAAACGGGAAGACGTAGAGAACGAACTTTAGAAAGAGAATCAAACTTTTGTGTTAGCAGCAAATCGATGGGAAATATCCGTAACCAATCTCTATATTTGATTTGCTCTGCCATTGATGTAAAGGAGCTTTGCACAATTAATCCACTAGCTTCTGGATGTTTTACTGCCAAATCTATAGCAACTGCTCCCCCCATTGATTCGCCGTAAATAACAATTTTATCAGGAGGTATTTGTTGGATTTTTACTAAATAATTCCAGGCTATTTGACTATCTTGATAAAGCTGAGACTCACTGGGAAAATTCCCATTACTACTACCAAAACCTCGGTAGTCAATCACTAACACAGAAAACCCCAGCTGTCGCATTGCTTGAAGTCTGCCTATATAATTGTAATAACCTTTATTATTAGCAGCACCACAAAAGTATAAAAATGTTTTAGGTGATTTTAAAATTTTTACAGGTTCATTTGGAATTAAAGAAACTTTCTCTTTTGGTAATGGTGCTGGAATCCACCAGCCATGTATATATTCATTAGACTTAGTAATAGGTAAACGCACATCTTTGTAAGGAAGAAGAAAGTCGGGTGAACTAGGTAGCGTTAAGATTTGTGGAATAGGGCGAAATATTAAATAACGCTGCCGAATAAACAAAAATAGACAAGTTGAAATGTAGGCGATCGCTATTACTCCTATGCTTGTTAGCAAGAGTTTTCGAGGATGAAAATATCGCATGTTCCTAAAGTTATTTTTCCAACACTGCTAAAAGGTGCGATGTCTACGACAGGCTACGCCTACGCCATTTTTATTAGCCCATTGCTAATACAATCCCCATTCTAATTTCAGAGTTTCTAACTTAGGATTTTTCACACTCATTCTCCTACATTCTTCCAAAAAATCTTTGACTTGTTCTTCGTTAAGGCTTAAACCACCATCTTGTAGATTATTGATGTAAGTAATAACATCTGAAGTTGTTAAAGCCGAACTTATTTCTTCTAGAAGAATAGCATTTCTAACTTCTCGACAAACCAACTCAATATCTGATGAAGTAAATCTCCCACTTTTATCTGCTAGAATTTCAAAGTTGACTAGCTGATTCATATCAATTTTTGACAGGTAGTGCTTGAATAAATCTATTCTCTCTGCTTGAGCAGGTGGAAAAACAGGAATCTTCCAATCTAATCTACCAGAACGTTTCAAAGCACTATCAATACCACTCAAATAATTAGTAGCAGCAATGACAATTACATCACTATTTTGAAGATTGTTTAGTTCTATGAGTAATTGGTTGATGGTTGCTTTTTGGTCTGTGTGTGCGTTGTCTTCATTACGATTAAACCCAATACTGTCTAACTCATCAATGAATAAAAGCGAAGGAGATTTTTTCTTAGCTTGAGCAAAGATATCTCGAATATTTTTTTGACTTTGCCCTATCCAAACACTGACAATATCAGCAGGAGAGAACTTAAAGAAATATCTCCCAGACTCATTAGCAAAGGCATTTGCCAATAGAGTTTTACCGCATCCCGGTAAACCGTAGAAAAGAATTCCACCAATTGAACCCTTATGTCCTTTAGATTGCAGCTTCAGGAGTCTAGTTAGTTTTTCTTTTTCTTCATTTAGCCCTTTTACTTGGCTAAAGTCAAGTTTAACTTCCTTGATGCGGTTAGTAATTGGATATACTTGTACTAAATTAGGTTTTTTAGCCACATACTCAAAAGATGGATAGTTGATAGAGTCAAACGATACTGGAATTAATTGGTGTTTTTCATAATCAGGAACCATGATTACAACCTGGAAGCGATCGCCATAATATCCAGAAAACTTATATTCTAATATTTCCTTAGCTTTTTTCAGTTGGTAATAGTTACGTGCTATCTCAAAACCGGGAATTACCAACCAAAGACTTTCTAGTTGATTTGGCCATACTTTTGATTTTCTCAAAACTCTTTTAATTGAATCTAAAAAGAGATTATTATCCTGAAATTCTTGGTATTTTAGAGTTTCTATCTCAACCACGACCTGATTTTTTACATAGACTTCTATGATTTCACTTTGGTACTCTTCATCATCATCTGATGTATCTTCATCTGTTGTTTCCTCATCTCTGGTAGTTAACTCAACTTCACAGCCGATATTAGACAATCCATATCCTAGACTTTCCAACATTTTAATAGCGAAATACTTGAGGTATATATATTCTTTACTTTCCTGCTGCCACTTCAGAGTGTAAAAAAGTTCAGCTTTCATCTTCAGCAATAACTGTGATTCAGCCTGGATTTGAGCCTTTTGCAATTCTAGAAAGTAATCTTGCAAAGATGCATCATCTTCCTCTATTTCATAATATGGAAGTTCCAGCAGTAGACGGAAATGGGCGTATACTTCCTCTTTATCTTGAATAGAGGCTTCGTTTGGATATTTACACCTGAGAGTAAAAGTAAAAGGAATTTTACTGGCAACTCTATCTACCAAATATCCTAAAGCATCTTCTTGCTGATGAGCTTGAATTTCTAATACCGATGGACAATGAAATAAAATAAAAAACTGTTCAGAATTATATTTATTGGCATATAGAGATATCTGTTCAAATTGCTGATCGAATTTTTCAGAATCAAGCAACTCTAAACCAGTGTTGCCAAGTATAATACTGGCCATCGTTGAGCGATAAAACTGAAAAATACTCGCATCAGAGATAGGATTTTCTTGTTCATCTTCACAATCTTGATCTGAGGCAATACTTGTAGGAATTTTCCTAGTGGCAGCTTTAGGTATACTATTATAACCTCCATACTGATATTTTCTAATTAATTCATAATTAAAGATTTTGACAACAATATCAGAGAAGAAATCTTCTACTTGTGGAATCAAAAAAATCCCTACTGGCTGATGAGAATCTAAACATGCTTGGAATCGTTCATATTCTTGTTCAGAGCCAAAATCAAACAAGTAGTAGAAAAAATCATGCTTGACTGAAATTGCCTCTCTTAATTGGGCTGAAATTGATTGAGATTCAGCGACTTGATTTATTGGTTCTACACCTTTAATAGAAATAGCTATTTTTGTATCTAACGGAATATACAAATCCAATCGAGGATTTGCACAAAGGCCAATTTCATCAAGAGCAGTATTAAAATTATCTATGAATGATTGACTTCTACGCTGGTAGCCAAACTGTTCTATGATAGTTTTAACCCGTAGGCTTTTTTGAGTTTTACCAGTTCTCTGGAGTTTACTTTTAATCGAACGTAAGTAGGCTGTATATGACATTTTGTCTCCTATTGCTTGAGTTGAGTTAATTAGCATCCCCAAGGAAACTAAACACTAAATATATAGTTCCCTAAGTTACATATCCAGCTAACTCACACAAGCGATATCTTTTAACTCGCTGCTTTGAGCTACGCTTTCCAAAGATAGAGACTCATTTAATAAGGTTAAATATTTTTTTACAGGAGTACGATAAATAATCATGCACAACTCATCGCTACAGTCGGGTTAGTGCGGGATTAAGCGGAGGTTCAGTAGTGTTTGAAATCAACAGGCGACGGAGTAATCCCAGGTGGAACATCACCGAAGACTTGGCTGGGTATATGTTTATCATGCCCACCATTCTAGTTTTGGGGACTTTTGTAGTTTTACCCATTCTCTACGCCGTTTTTCTTTCCTTGCAAAAAGTTCAACTTCTTGGCGGTATTGAGTACGAATTCATCGGTTTTCGGAACTTCACGCGATTGGTTGAGGATGAACGCGTTTGGATTGCTTTGAAAAACACCGCAGAATATGTAGCTATTGTTGTGCCAACTCAAACTACCCTAGCTTTAATTTTGGCGGTAACTCTGAACTCTGGAATTCGCGGTAAAAACTGGTGGCGCATCCTCTACTTTTTGCCCACAGTCACTTCTTCAGCAGTGCTAACGCTCATCTTCATGTGGATTTATAACACTGATGGGCTACTAAACGATTTTCTCGCTTTTGTGGGGCTACCTACTTATAACTGGTTGGGCGATCCAGCAGTTGCGCTCAAAGGCATTATGATCATGAACATTTGGTCAACTGCGCCGTTTTTTATGGTGATTTATCTGGCGGCGTTGCAAGATATACCCCAAACACTTTACGAGGCCGCGGAACTCGATGGTGCAAATGGGTGGCAGCAATTTATCCGCATTACTCTTCCCTTGCTTAAGCCTGTAACCTTCTTTGTGGCGACAGTAGGGGTAATTGGCACTTTTCAACTTTTTGACCAGTCTTACATCTTCTCTGGCGGTACTGGCGGACCAAACAACGCTACCTTAACTGTGGTGCTGCTAATTTACCAAGCTGTGTTTCGGAATTTACAAATGGGATATGCAGCTGCGATCGCATTTCTGTTAGCAGCAGTCATCATTGCCATCACTTTGATTCAGCGGCGACTTTTCGGAGGCGAACGGATTTGACTAACATCTTTGGCTTATCCTGGCTCAAAGTCTTGTTATATCTCTTGCTGACACTCTATGCCATCATTACCTTAATTCCCTTTCTCTGGGCACTTTCAGCATCATTTAAGCCGCTAACAGAGATTGTCGGCGGTGAACCCAATTTTCTCCCCAAGAATTTTACTCTCGATAACTACAGGCAAATCTTTCTCCAAGAACCGCTGTTTTGGCGCTGGTTGTTCAATAGTGTGGCGATCGCTGTCAGTGTCACGCTTTTAAACTTATTGTTAAATTCAATGGCTGGTTATGCCTTGGCAAGACTGCGCTTTGTGGGCAAGCGCTTTTGGTTCTTCCTAATTTTGGCTGTGCTGGCAGTACCGACGCAAATCACCCTAATTCCCACATTTTTGATTTTAAAAGCGATCGGCTGGCTGAATTCTTACCAAGGCATGATTATTCCTAGCATGGTCAATGCCACTTTTATCTTCATGATGCGGCAGTTTTTCGTTAATTTTCCTAAAGAACTAGAAGAAGCAGCACAACTCGATGGCTTAAATACCTTTGGAATTTTTCGACATATTGTCTTACCTTTAGCAAAACCAGCACTAGCAGCGCAGGCAGTTTTTGTATTCATGGGGAGTTGGAATAATTTTTTACTGCCTGTAGTTATCCTATTTGATCCAGAAATGTTTACCCTCCCCTTAGGGCTGAACACCTTCAAAGGTCAATATATCAGCTACTGGAACTACATTATGGCAGCTTCTATGGTCTTTACCCTACCAGCTTTAGGTATTTACGCCTTTTTTAACCGTTACTTTATTCAAAGCGTTACATTTACCGGGGGAAAGGGTTAATAGTCATTAGTCATTAGTCAAGAGTTAAAAATTCTTCCCCGGCTCCCCCTCCCGATCCCAAACCATATTTTGGGCAACAAATTGCACTCCTAACGTGATATTGGTATTACAGCGACTCAATCTCTATCAGTAAACAAGCATTATGGGTTTTGCAGACCTATCGATCGCAGAGATAGCAGCCGACTACAGCATTCCTGTAGAAAAAGTGTTTTCTCTGTGCAACCAACTGGGAATCGCCTACAAACACCAAAAGACCCGTTTGGCGTTAGAAGATGCAAAGGCAATTATTTCCCAAATATCGTCTGAAATACGCCCAAAAGGGACTAGGGACTTAGTGGGTGATCACGAAGTTACCTGAAGGGTTATCTCGGAGCTTTGGCTAATCACTGATAGCTAATGATAAAAAACAATGAGTCATTAGCAATTAGCAGCTTGGAGATTGAGAATCGCTTTTTTAGCTGTGTTGAGCGTCATAAATTTTTAAGGGGAAACATGTTTAGAAGACTAATTGGCGTTGTTGTGGTTACTGTTTTTCTCTCGTTTCAGTTGATTGTTGGTAGCGCGACAGCAGTGGAACTGGATAAAGCTACCCGGACAGTGCCATTAAATGCTCAAGGTGAGACTACCGTACTCAGCCTTAAACAAGTCAAAGAAGGCAAACGCTTATTCAATTACGCTTGCGCCCAATGTCATGCTGGAGGAGTTACCAAGACAAACCAGAACGTGGGACTCACTCCAGACGACCTGGCACTGGCAACACCCAACCGTAATAATGTTGAAGGCTTGGTGGACTACCTAAAAAATCCCACTACTTACGATGGGGAAGAAGAAATTTCCGAAATACACCCCAGTATCAAAAGCGCAGATATTTTCACAGCAATGCGAAATCTGACGGATGATGACTTGGAGGCGATCGCCGGTCATATTCTCTTACAACCCAAAATCGTTGGCACTAAGTGGGGAGGCGGAAAAATCTATTACTAAATCCCGGAATTAGTATTGGGTACTGGATAATGGGTACTGGGGATTGGGGATTGAAAAAAATTCAGTCCCTAGTCTCTAGTGCCCAATCCCTAATTTTCAGCAAAGTTTAGCTGCTTCCGTTCTTACCGCAGCACAAAATGTTCCTGTTTAAGCACAAAAACTTTTTGAAAAACCACAATATTTCTAAAGAAAAAATAAAAATCTCTTATTTTCCTGTTTACCTTTATTCACAGGCTTTTTGGGCTATAGCAGTATAGTATTTATTACTGATTACACAGCTTTTTGCAATAAATTACTCGCCATTCTTAAAAAAAAAATTGTATCTATGACAGATTGTCATATTTGGTGTTGATTTTATTTAAAATGAGAAAAGGAAAAAAATTATTTGTTAGGAGAGAGCCATGAAATTGATTTCAGCAAGCTGGCGACGCCTTGGTTTAGCTGTGTTGACTATCCTTTTAGTTGTTAGCAGCTTTGCTGTTTTTACTCCCAGTGCTTCGGCTGAAACCTACCAGGTGAAATTGGGTAGTGATAAAGGAATGCTGGCATTTGAACCGAAAAAGTTGACCATCAAACCAGGCGATACGGTTGAATGGGTGAACAATAAAGTTCCTCCCCATAATGTTGTGTTTGATCCTGCCAAAAACCCCGCTAAGAGCGCTGATTTAGCAAAATCTCTGTCTCATAAGAAGTTGCTCATGAGTCCTGGTCAAAAGGAAACAACCACCTTTGCAGCAGACGCACCTGCTGGTGACTACACCTTCTACTGTGAACCTCATCGTGGTGCTGGCATGATTGGTACAATCACTGTCCAATAGCTAGAAACACCAGCGTTTGACACGAGATGATTACTCAGTGAAATTAGCTCATCGCCACACGCTACACTCCTAGAGCAACGCACAAAATACACAAATGGCGGTAACGAGTCCTATCCTTCCCTAAGACGCTAAACAATCTGTGGCGATGGAGGAGTGAACTGGTTACCGCCAATTTTGATCAAATTTGACTTAATCGGGGATTAATCGCGTTTATACTCTTGCTGGAGGCTTGTTGCGAGGAAATTCTGTTGAGAATACTTTTATTAATCTTACTGTCGGCGATCGCTTTATTCAAATTGACATTCATTAGTCCAGCACTAGCTGCCGAAATATCCAATGGGGCTAAAATTTTTGAGGCTAACTGCGCTTCTTGCCATATAGGTGGCGGTAACATCCTTATTAGCCAGAAAACCTTGAAAAAGGAAGCATTGTCAAAGTATCTAGAAAATTATAATAGCGACTCAATCGAGGCGATTATCCACCAAGTCCAAAATGGGAAAAATGCCATGCCTGCCTTTAAAGGCAAGTTAAGTCCTGAGGAGATTCTCGAGGTAGCTGCTTACGTTTTTCAGAATGCAGAACAAGGCTGGTAAAGTAGCTGTACCGTGTACTTATTGTGGAATAAGCATCTCGCCAGTAATTAAAGGCGGGTGAGACGCCCACTTCACAACATCGGAGAATTTATTTGTTGGAAATACCTAAGTGTATTTATTAGGTATAACCTTCTAACGAAGTTCAAAGTTAGTTATATATAAATATGACGAACTAGCGATCGCCAGCTCGTCAACTTCTAAAAAGTATATTTTAAATATGAATGATAAATTCAGAGTTTTTATCATTCATAGCTTTTAGTCTATTCTTAATCCAAAATAACCAGCGGGTAATTATTTTTCTGGATTAGACTTTTGTCTGTTTTCCTTTACTTCGCGCAAACGCTCTACTAATTTTTCATCCGATTCCGCAGAGGCTGTAGGCTGACTCTTATTGACTCTTTGCAGCAATAATGGTTTAGAAGTAGTAGCTGCCGATGAAGGTGTAAGCTGGTTATTTCTGATTCGCAGTTCAGGCAATGGTTTAGAAGTAACTGCTGGTGAGGACGTAGGTAGATTGCTATTGACTCCCGGTGTAGATAATGGTTTTAGAGTACCTGTCGGTAAGGACGCAGGTTGGTTATTTCTGATTCGCTGTTCAGATAATGGTTTGGGAGTAGCTGTCGGTGAGAACTTAAGCTGATTGCCATTGACTCCTGGTGCAGCTAATGGTTTTAGAGTACCTGTCGATGAAGGCGTAGGCTGGTTATTTCTGATTCGCAGTTCAGGAAATGGTTTAGAAGTAGCTGCTGGTGAAGGGTTAAGCTGATTGTTATTGATTCCCGGTGTAGATAATTGAGTAGTTCCAGTGGTGTTGCTAGTGTTGTTTTGGAAACGTAGGTTAAATGGATAGGAACTAATCTGTTTATCTCCCTTAGGGGATTGCTTGTTAAAGTATTCCCTTGCTTCTGATTGCAATTCACGGGAAACTAACTTGTCTTGAAACTTGATATCTAAGACCTTACCATCAGGATCTACGACTAATACACCCAAAACAGAGCCTTCAAGATTCGGCTTATCCGTGGGTAATGTTTGACGGATGACTGGTTTTTGTTCAGCGTTGGGGTATTGTTGCTGGACTTCTTTTCTCAGGTTTGCGTAGGAGTCGAGCTGGGCAATCGCTAATTCAGTTCCTTTAGCAGATAAATCGGGTGTCTTGGGCGTGGTGTCACTAATTAGGGTTAAGCTATCCCCAGTTCTTGGAGGTTGTTTTAGAGAATTTATCAGCGGGTTTTGAGCAATTCTAGACGCATCATTAACCGATGGCGTCATCTGTGGTGTCGTATTTCCCTGTGCTGTTGTAATGGGGCTAGTGTCAGATAGATTCGGCGGTTGAGCAGTCCGCAAAATATCATCAGGTATTTGCTGCGACTGCAATTCTGGCAATCTATTTACAGCCAGCGGCTTAGGTGCTTCGTATTTGGTGTCATTGACATTCACACGAGGGACTGATGGAGTGAATCTGGCCCTGGTATTGAATTTAGAACTGTCAAATTTAGAGGCATCAAATCGCAAATTATCACTGGTAATCATCCGCAAAGACTGCCTTGTAGGCAAGGATGAGACCCGATAGTTATTTGATGATGGAGGTAGCGGAGGCAGTACTAGTTGACTGGATGGCGCTGGTGCCAATGGGGGCAATACAGTTTGGGCGCTAAAGTTGGGAGCCGAAAGTGGCGCTACTGGAGGAAGTTGTTGTAAACCAAGTTGGGGCGTGCTTTGCGGCAAACGGCTTTGATCGGCTTGGCTCAATTCCAAAAGTCCGACTGTTTTGGATGATGCTGTATCTTTGGGTTTGCTAGAATCCATAGGCATCAAGGGCACAATCATTGCGATCGCACCGTGGATACCAAGAGAAGCTATAGCTGCTATCCCAATTGGCTGGCTTAAGAGTTCTGGTATATTTTTAAACAGGGAGACGTAAGACATAGCTGTTATCGTTCACTCGGCTCAGTTGCAGTTGACTAGCGATTTTCTCTTTTTGACTATATTGCAATATCTTGCAATATATGCGTCCCTCTAAGGAAATAATAACTTCCTCTGCTGGCAATCAAAACGCCAAAATTGCCGCTTATTTCAGTTTTTAATTGATCAATGACGCTGTATCATGTATTCCAATTTGAGCTTCCTAAAGAGATATTTGAAAAATTACTACTTTTGATTTCTTATTGTTATGACGCACACAATTAAAATTAATATCTGG
The DNA here is from genome assembly GCF_034531305.2 of Nostoc sp. ChiQUE02. Lineage (NCBI taxonomy): Bacteria > Bacillati > Cyanobacteriota > Cyanophyceae > Nostocales > Nostocaceae > Nostoc > Nostoc sp. ChiQUE02. The sequence continues at coordinate 1,970 of NZ_JAVRBN020000004.1, read as the reverse complement.
GATATTTATAAAGTTTCAGTGAACGCACAAGTTTGAGTACATCACAACATCTGCTGAAGTTGCCTTGTTTTTTCGACTGTTTTTCAGTCAACTACGCTTCTGTAACAGATGGCACACTTGCTTGTCCGAAACTAGTCCCTATGTGAAAATACTACCACATTAGCAGTCCCTAAAACTGTTGCAAATTGTACAATTTTATTGACATTCTAGCCCTAAACCCCACCAAAGCTATTTGGGTTTTTATAAAAGGAGCCAGTCATGCGATCGCAATTCTAACTTTGACTTCTGACTACTTCTTCGTCAAAAAAGTTCAAATCTTCAACAATTATTGCATCCAAAATTTAAAATGCCGTTACCGATAGTTATTGTACCTGGATATCTAGAAAGCGCGATCGCTTACCGCCAACTAGAACAATCACTACAGCAGTTAGATTTTCCCACAGTTACAGTACCACTGCGACGGCGTGACTGGCTACCCACTATCGGAGGAAGACCTATAACGCCAATTCTGCAACAACTCGATCTTACGATTAAGCATACATTGCAGCAACATAATGCTACTCAAGTTAACTTGATTGGTCACTCAGCCGGAGGTTGGATATCCCGCATCTATATGGGAGAAAAGCCTTACTTGGCAAGAGGTAACGTTAAACCATCTCTCTGGGAAGCGCATCCCCTGATTGCTACTCTCATCACCTTGGGTACACCCCATATTAGTCAAGAACGCTGGACTCGCTCTAATTTGGATTTTGTCACCAATAACTACCCAGGAGCCTTTTACAAAAACGTTCGTTACGTTTGTGTGGCTGGCAAAACTATCTTTGGGGAAAGGCGGCCTGGTAGTTGGTTAGCTTACAGTAGTTATCAATTAACCTGTGGTAAGGGTAACACTTGGGGAGATGGAATCACACCCATTGAAGCTGCTCATTTGGAAGGGGCAGAAAATCTGGTGATTGAAGGTGTGAGGCATTCTCCGAGAAGTCCTGGGATTTGGTATGGTTCACCAGAACCTTTAAAAGCTTGGGTAGAATATTTGATTTAAAAAACTTTATTTTTCTCTGAGAAATACAATATTTATTAATATTTCTTAGCTAAAATTGTAATAAGAATAAATACCTAGTTAAGAACAGGAGGGGTGAGCTATGCAAAGCACCCAGTTCGATAGGATTTTGCGACGAGTAGCGACGATATTATCGGTCGTGATTCTGACTTTGTGCTTAATTTATGTCTCTACCGGGGTCTTGCTGTCTTTTTACTATGAACCGACAGCAGGCGGAGCTTATAACTCATTAAAGATGATTAATACACAACTGCCATACGGCTGGTTGTTTTGGAGAGCGCATGATATTGCTGGTAACGCGGTAATTGCGATCGCTCTCATTCAAATTGTGGTGATGTTTTTAGGTCGGCAATTTCGCAAGAGTTGGCTGGCTGCTTGGATTAGTGGGATTTTGTTGACCCTAAGTGCGATCGGGCTGGATTGGACAGCGATGATTTTAGATTGGACTCAGGAAGGATACTGGCGTTTTAGCATTGAGCTAGGAACAATCGAAGCCATTCCTTTGATTGGTGGGCAACTGCGCGACATCCTGACTGGTGGTGGAGCCATTAACACAATTACCGTCGAACACCTTTACACAATCCATAGTTATCTGATTTCGGTGGCGACGCTAATTCTTGCCATAGTTCATTTATCTGCTTTACTGTGGCAGGAATGGGAAATGTATCAAGAAGCGTCGATACCAAAAATTGATCGTTTGCAGCAACCGCCAGAAGGCGAATTTATTCCCTCCCAAAGCTAATAAATAGTTAAGAGTTAGGAATTCTTCCCCTGCTTCCTCTGCTTCCTCTGCCTCCCCTGCCTCCCCAAGATGAAGTCAAAAGTAAAAAGGCAAAAGGCAAAAGAGAACTGATGAAGTCTTGAAATTTAATTCTTAATTCTTTTCTTTTTACTTTTTACTTTTACCTTT
>NZ_JAVRBN020000003.1:0-343703 GCF_034531305.2 Nostoc sp. ChiQUE02 | reverse complement strand
TCTGAAGGTCGTGTGATTGCGACTTGGGCAGATGTAATCAACCGGGCTAACCTGGGTATGGAAGTAATGCACGAGCGCAATGCTCACAACTTCCCTCTAGATTTGGCTGCTGGCGATCTTGCTCCTGTTGCTCTAACTGCTCCTGCTATCAACGGTTAATTCTAAAGTTTAGCTAAATCGAAAAGCGCTCTCCCAAAAGGGAGGGCGCTTTTTAGTGTCAACGATCATAGCGCTTAATTCTGGCAGCGCATTCTCACTTGAGTGTGCGGTAGTGTAAAAACAACTCACTTCCAACCTGACGAGTTTCTACAAGTTGGAGATGAGGAGCAGCACTAGTAACAAAACCCTCTCCCTCTACTGGACTAGGGGCATGTTTTCCTCCATAAATGACCGGCCAAATGGTCAACCACCAATCGTCAATTCGCCCTGCTTGCGCTAGAGCAGCTGTTAAAGAGCCGCCTCCCAAAACAACGATCTTGTGAATACCCCGCTTTGCCATCAAGGTGTAGGCTCGATCCCAGTCCAGGTTTTTATCTCCCAAATCAATTAATTCAGCCAGTTTTTGCAAGGTTGTTGCATCAGAACTGCGCTCCAAACCAGTCCGTGTCGTAAATATCCATCGCTCAATGTCCTGGCTTAAAAAAGGCAAGTCCAGCGATAGGTCAAGGGAACCTGAGACAACGCAGGTAATAGGCTGGGGAGGCTGACCCCGAACCTCACGTGCTGCCAACAGTTCGGGATTGCGAATTGTAAAAGTTACCCCCTCAGCCCGAATCGTCCCTGCTCCTACCAGGACTAGATCAGCAAGGGAAACTTGATACTCCACGTGTGCTTGATCGGCTGCATCGGAATCACGGGGTGCTTTAGGATCTACGGCGCTAATCTTTCCATCGGCCGTCATGGCAAGAACCACAGTTGTTTGGATAGCTGACATGATTACGTTCTGACGGTTCTTTATAATTTTACCTTTGTAAAGGGGACTGGAGATTGGGGACTGGGGACCAAATTGTTCTTACCAGTATTCAATATTTAGTACTCAATACCCAATCCCAGAGTGGCCTTTCTCCCCGACCAACGAGTACGTACGGCGCGAGACTCCGATGCTAGAACACATCTGGAATTTTAGAGGTTGTTTGAAAATTTATTGGCTGTGATTTTAGGCACTTATTTATCCTCCCTAACTGCTCTTAGAAAGGGGGGAGTGGAATCAAAAGCCACAAAAGTAAAAGTTCTCTTGTAACATTCAATATTCATTCTTTTGTTATTTGCATTTCAAAACGCAAATCTACCGAGCGCGATAATGCCTAATGGTACGATAACAGAAGCATGAAAGCGTGAAGACAAAACTCCTCATTTCTCCTCCAGAACTCACGTCCCTGTTAGCAGAAAAGTCATTACAGGCTGTCATTATCGATACGCGAAGTCAAGAAGATTATGCTATTTCTCATATTCCTCAATCGATAAATATTAGAGATTTTTTCACCTATCTTTTAGAGAATTCCTACCCAGCAGGATTAAAGGAATTGCAAGAGTATTTTGCAGAAATTATGAGCAAGCTAGGAATATCAGGGGCGGAACGGTTAATTGTGTATGAAGATGCTTTAAATAAAGGTTATGGCCAATCTTGTCGAGCAGCTTTCTTACTGAAGTATTTGGGTTGTGCTCAGGTATCTATCTTACATGGAGGATATAGAGCATGGCTCAGGGCGGGATTACCTACTACCAATGAAGTACCATTACGTGAAAGCAGCATATTTAGATTGCATCCCAACGCTGACATGATTGTTACTACTGTCGAGATGTTACAAGCAATTGACAATCCAGCAATTATTAAATTAGATGTGCGCGATCGCAACGAATGGCTTGGGCTGAGTTCTTCTCCCTACACTTCTGACTTTTGTCCTCGTAAAGGTAGAATTCCTAACGCTGTATGGTTAGAATGGCATCATCTGATGAATTCTGAATCGGAAATCGCCACGTTCCGATCGCCAGATGAAATCCGAGAAATTTGTCAGTCAGTAGGTATTACTTCAGAGTCTATTGTGTACATTTACTGCTTTAAGGGTTCAAGGGCTGCTAATACATTGATAGCCCTAGAAGAGGCAGGAATTTCTGCCAGAAATTATTTTGGCTCTTGGAATGAATGGTCTCGTGACTTCTCACTACCAATTGATAGCAGAGTCATGCAATGAGCGTGTAAGTTTCAGATAGTTAGCGATGCCTACAGTGGTCAGTGAGCGGCTGGTTAGCGGAGTCGAACCATGCCCGCGCAGTGTCTCGTAGAGAAGTGCGGGCTACGCTTACGCACATCCTTTTCATGTGCTTGCTTGTTAGCAAACCGATTTTAGGTGTATTTGCCCTGCGCGATCGCGGACTCGGTTTCTTCTTGTTAAATGCTTTAACTAGTCTGATAGGTATTTTGAATATTGAATTAACCGTAAAGGATTATCCTCTTTAACTCGTAAAGGTAATCGGAGTTTGCGTACAATCATTAATGTCCTATTTTCAAGCTAGACATCGCACCCAATACTTCTCTACGAGAGGCTGCGCCCTAAGCGTAGCTATGCCGCAGGCTTTACGGCTTCTCGTAGAGACGCACTCGCGTTCGCTCAGTACAAGTGCCCTATGAACAAATACTTTCGCTCCAATGTTGATGCAATGGCTAGCTATATTCCCGGTGAACAGCCCAGACACGGTACAAAAATCATCAAACTCAACAGCAACGAGAACCCCTATCCTCCTTCCCCTGCGGCATTAGCTGTGCTGCGAAATATCGATGGTGAGTGGTTGCGGCGGTATCCAGAACCTTTTGGAGGGGAATTCCGGCAAGCTGCAAGTAAAGTTTTAGGAGTTCCTAGTGATTCGATCATTGTGGGAAATGGTAGTGACGAATTGTTGAGTGTGATCGTTCGAGCCTGTGTAGAACCTGGGAAGAAGGTAGTTTACCCGATGCCAACTTACGTGCTATATCGCACATTAACAGAAATGCAATCTGCGGAAATTACTGAGATTTCCTACAGCGAGGACTACAGCTTACCTTTGGAAGAATTAGTTGCTGCCAATGGCTCTGTGACATTTATTGCGTCACCCAATAGTCCATCGGGGCATGTGGTAGCAACAGATGACCTGCGAAAATTAGCCAGCCAGTTATCTGGAGTTTTAGTGATTGACGAAGCGTATGTAGATTTTACTGAAGAAAATGCATTGGCTTTGGTAAAGGAATATGAAAACGTCATCGTGATTCGCACACTTTCTAAGGGATACTCGTTGGCAGGATTGCGACTGGGATTTGGGGTGGCGAATCCCAAGCTATTGCATGGATTGTTTAAAGTCAAAGATAGCTATAACATTGATGCGATCGCCTGTGCAATTGGGACGGCTGCAATTACCGACCAAGCTTATAAAAATGCTTGTGTGGCAAAAATTAAAGCATCGCGAAATCAGCTAGCAACAGACTTGAAACAATTAGGTTTTCATATTTGGGATTCCCAAACTAACTTTTTGCTGGCACAGCCAAAAGAAGGAAACGCCGAATATCTCTATCAAAAACTCAAGGAACGGGGAATTTTAATCCGCTACTTCAAGCAGCCAGGACTAGAAGATAAATTACGCATCACTGTTGGGACTGATGAACAAAATCAGGCTTTAGTTGAGGCACTAATTTATTTGTTAGACACTAGAGACAAGAGAGATGGGGAGGAAAGGTTTAAAACCTCCGCTACGCCTTGAATTTTGGCTTCTCTGCTTCAGAGAAATTGTTTGTTGTAAAAACTTTACTTTCTGAGCGCTGCACAGCATATATATAGTGCGGTATGTCGCGCCAGAGGGTCTCCTGAACTACCTTGAGACCGTTCTTTTCAGCTACACGGCGAGAGGGGATGTTTTCTGGGCGAATCAGTGAGATGACGCGATCGCAATCCAGGACGTTAAAGGCATAGTCCTGGCACGCGTATGCGGCTTCAGTTGCGTAACCCTGCATTTGTTGGTCACGGCGGACATGGTAACCAATTTCAAGTTCTTGGCGTCCCTCGACCTCTTGCCAAAGCAGTCCGCAGTCGCCGATTATCTCACCCGTTGCCTTGAGAACCATTGCCCAAAAACCAACGCCGTGCTGTGCGTAGTTGCTGCGATGCCGATCAATCCACTTTTGTACCATCTCGCGGTCAAATGGTTTTGGGTAGTAACGCATCGACTCTGGATCGCCGAGGACGACCAGTAGGGCGTCGAGGTCAGAAATCTGCATTTCCCGGAGTAATAAGCGATCGGTTTCCAATATCATTAAAGTTCAACCCAACTAAACCCAGTTACTTACTACAACAATCTTGAACCTGCTTTCACCAGACAAATCGTAGTCTAGCCGTAGTGTTGCAAAGCCCAGTCTCGCAAATCTTGAATTGCATTGACTAAGAAAATTGCACTTTATCAAGTTTTTTTAGAGCAAAAAATAATGAACTTATATGTAATGTTTGCAGCAATATCCCATTATCAATATTTGCAATTAGCTTTTCCAGAGGCAACAAAACTACATCGATTTGTTCGGTAACGTCTAACTTTAAATCAGCTATACGTTCCACATCTATTGCTAAAAAACAATGGGTTAAATTGCTATGATTAGCTGGGTTTGGTGATAAGATACCAGTTTCAATAAAATTATTGCTAGTGTAACCAGTCTCTTCCAATAATTCGCGTTTTGCAGCTGCCACTGGTAAAAAATCTTCAGCCTCTACAGCACCGCTGGGTAATTCTAGAATGGTTTTTTTCAGACCGTGGCGATATTGCTTTACTAAAATAACTTCCTGATTTTTAGTTAAAGCTACAACATTGATCCATGTTGGATATTCAAGAACATAATAGGGGTCAACTATTGTTCCATTAGGCATTTGGCAAGTATCAGACCTGACTGAAATCCATCTATCTTTTACTATATATCTAGATTTTAAGACAATCCAATCAAATGAATTTACCATATTTAAACTTATATTTATTGTTTGTTATAGTAATTATTTTTAAGGAAACTAGACTTTCAACGAACTCTTTTTATCTAAATATTTAATATTGCTGTGATTCCACTCATGTAATCCTCCCACAACTTCAACTGATTTATCAAATTGCTGGGCAATAATTTGGACAGTTTTTATAGCTTTCAGTAATACTAGCAATGATTGTCGGTTAGTAATTTGCTAATTTCTGCGCTAACAAGTAAGAGCGATGTCGCCCTTCTGCTAACAAATGCCACTGTCTAGCAGGTACACCCACTATTTTTTCTGGGAGCGAATGTCTAACTAGAATTAGTCTCTATTTTTGGCTCATAGGTTGAGATGCGATAGATATCTGGGGCAATTTCGGTAATGTTAGTCATAGTTTTGAAACTCACAATGGCAATAGTGAAACATGCGCTGAAACCACTTTCCATCCTTCGGTAAACCTGTACCAAATCTGGCTTTGTCGCCCGAAACGCTCTACACCATTAATATTGCGGCGAAATTCTAAAGTCACGGTTGCTGCATCTTTCCCAAAGGTTACAACCTTGAGATTCGAGATTTCTCGCTCTATTTTTGGGTTTGGTCGATTCTGACGAAAATTACGAATCTCCTCGCCGCCATATAGGTTTTCTGTGATGCCGAACCGCACTACTTCGGGCGCATCCCAAAACAAGCTATCCATCACCTCCAAATTGTTATTACAAAGGGCTTCTTCGTACTTGAGGTACAAATCAGTTACTTCAGTTACAACAGTAGGGTCATTTATGGTAGTCATTGTTGTTACCAATTTTTGGTGTTATGCCTGATTATGCACTCTTTCAAATAGTCAGAGCTATTTTTCTTTTAAGCTCCTTCAGTATGTAGATTCAGACGAACCAGATCGCGGAAGGTGGAGATTTGCTGCATAAAGAAAATTGAGCCTACAATACAAATACTTGCACCAAGGATGAAAGTATTGCTACTACCAATTTTACTTGCTAGTGCGTATTCGGTACTGCGGATTGCCCCAGTCCCTAGTCCCTAGTCCCTAGTCCCTATTCTCTAGCCATGAATAAAAAAGTAGGCAGTCATACTGAAAGCAACAATCATGACAAATTTCCGAATTAAGTGCGGTTCAAGTTGACGAGCATAATGTGCACTTAAATAACCGCCAAGAGAGCCACCTACTGCCATCAAAATAGCTTGATGCCAAGCAATCACACCTGCAAAAATAAATGGAATAATCGCAATGCCATTAATACAACTCCCTAAAAATGTCTTAAAAGCATTCATTTTGTGAATACTTTTGATACCTAAAAATGTCAGAGTTGCCAGCATTAAAATCCCTAAACCTGCGCCGAAGAAACCGCCATAGATGGCGATCGCTAGTTGAGCCAGTACCAAATTAAACAAGGGTACAGATTCAGGTGATGTATTCTGGTTTTGACGCTGCAACCACTTTTTGAACGGTTCGCCAAAGGTAAATACCAGGGTTGCCAGTAGCAATAGATAGGGAATCAGCTTTTTAAACACATCTGGTGATGTATATAACAAAGCTACCGAGCCAATCATGCCACCAACTAAACTGACACCACATAGAAGTGAAAAATCTCGCCGCTCGATACCTAAATCTTGACGATATGCTCCAGCACTGGCTAGGGAAGCCACCCATATAGCTGTATTATTTGTGGCGTTAGCTGCGATCGGGGGTACACCCATAAAGATGAGAGTTGGAAATGTGATAAAGCTTCCACCACCCGCTACAGCATTTAGCCCGCCTGCAAGGAAAGTGGTACTAAAAAGAAGCAAACTATGGAAAAGTGTTAAAGATGGCGGCATTAATTACAAATTCAAAGTCTCAGAATATCACTTGGAGAATAGGTAATCAAGTCAGCACCACGAGCTTTCAATTCCTCCTCAGTTCCATAGCCATAGGTCACGCCAATGGAAGTAATGTGATGGTCTTTAGCTCCGATCGTGATGTCGTGTGAGCGATCGCCTACCATCACCACACTCAGCATCATAGAGAGGTAGAGGAAAGAAATAACGAATACCCCGTACCCAATCCTCCAAATAATCGGTGCGGAAAAATTTTTCTGCAATTGCAACTATCTCCCCTAGTTCTCCCTTATTTCTCTCTAAATTCAAATCACAAGGGCAGAGAACACCGCTCAAAACAAGCGCACAATCTCTGCGGTTTAATGAGTCAACAAAAACGGAGGATACCGACATGCTACACCAAATCAAAGAATTACTTCAAAACGCACAACTACAACAGCAAGTAAAAGCAGCAGCTAACCAAGCAGAAGCCATCAAAGTACTAGCGATCGCTAGTGCAGAGAAAGGTTATAACTTCACAGTCGAAGCCATCTCTCAAATGCTGGCAGAACTGACCTTTGTGGACTCCAACGAACTGAGTGAAGAGGAATTACTTAGTGTTAGTGGTGGAATGATGTCTGATAGTGCGCCTAAGCTATGTCATACAGCGGGCTGTGGTGGCGGACACTGCCCAGTGCAATGATGGCCTAAGCTATGTCACACAGAAGGCTGTGGACTGCTAAAAAAGGTATGTAGCTTCTCTTTCTCTTTAGCATTGTAGCTTCCAAGGTCAGGTTGTTTTTCTAAAATAGCTTTTTAGATCCAACTCTTCCAATATTTTAATTTGGATAACTTCCATACTTGGTACTGAGGCTTAACGCAGAAAGAGATGCTGCATAGCAGATTCCCTCTTTGTTCTTTTAATCAAGGGAAAGAGGGAATTTCATTGTTTTCATATTTCTAATCAATAAATTTGAAACTAATTTTTTGTCTTTTTAACAATTAATACTTCCCTTTTAACTTCCCACCATGAGAAATCCAGGTATGGTTCAACAAGTTGTTCGCTTATCCCAACAGAAAACATCAGACGATTTAAGAGCGATCGCAGCCAATGCTAGCTTTATTTGGGAACGCCTTGATGAAAGCAGATTTGCAATTAATGGCGATCGAGTTGATGAACAAGAAATTAACCGTCGGCGCTATCGCTGGTGCCAAGTTGCAGCAGAAGGTAAATTGGATACGTTGCACAAACGCTTACAGTGGGAAGGGCTAGACCTCGATACCGTTAATTCCAGATTGGGAACCATTGAGTTGCTTGCCGATCAACCTTTGCCTGAGTGGGCAGAAACCTTGCAGCAAATCATCCAAACCGCTACAGGATTCAATTCTGCAACCGAAGTATTTTTACCAATCGATTCACAAAATCCGATTACCTTTGAAGATATCCTTTTGCCTGCTATTTTGGTAGCCAGACAGCAATTACTGACTCGCTGCGGCAGTCAATTCACCCAAGCGTGTCTTCCCTTATCGATTCTTTCCCAAGCTGCTTACAGTTCTCTAGAACGTGGTCTACTGCAACGATTAGCAGGACTTTGCACTAAGACATTAGATTTTGAATTTTCTCAGGTGCGTCCCTTTGGCCAAAGCTTGCTCGGCTTACTAGGACTGGAGACACAAAACAATAACACTCACTACATCAAGTTCGTCAATCAACTCCTGGAAGATGGAATGCTGACGTTCTTTCAAAAGTATCCAGTTCTCGGTCGGTTAGTGGCAACAGCGGTCAATTTTTGGGTTGAGTTCACTGCTGAATTTCTCCAACGTTTAGTTGCAGATAGGACAGATATTCAACGAACTTTTAATGAAGCGATCGCCCCATTTTCTCAAAACAAAGTTGCCGAAATTCAAGCCTCTATTTCCGATTCGCATAAACGCGGACGAACGGTGATTTTGCTTACCTTTGAGTCTGGACTTAAACTTGTTTATAAACCCAAAGACTTAGGACTAGAAGTTGTCTTTAATCAATTTTTGGATTGGTGCAATCAACACAGCGATCTCTTAGATTTTAAAGTCATTCAGGTGCTGGAGCGCAACGGTTATGGTTGGGTGGAACATGTTGAACATTTACCTTGTGTGGATGAAGCAGCTGCAAAACGATTTTATCAGCGTTCTGGGATGTTGTTGTGTGTGCTTTATGCCCTCAGAGCCACAGATTGCCATTACGACAACTTAATTGCCAATGGCGAACATCTGGTGCTGATTGACATGGAAACACTGCTGCACCATGAACCGAATCTTATTGAAGACTCACCGCTTACCCAAGATTTGGAAACAACCGCCACACGACAATTTTGGGATTCCGTACTCCGCACCGGGCTTTTACCGCGTTGGGACTTTAGTGGCGATCGCAGTGTCGCTTATGATATTAGCGGGCTAGGCAGCACAGATCCCCGACTATCTCCCCGTAAAGTGCCGCGTTGGCAGAACATTAATACAGATAATATGCATCTGTTGTCTGAGTCTGTAACCTTGCCGATTGCGAAAAATGTGCCGTTATTGGGTGAAGTTGCTCTCTCTCCAAACGATTATCAACTACAAATCAACACTGGATTTGAGCAGATGTATCGCTTTCTGATGGCGCACAAAGATTTCTTAATTTCACGCCAAAGTTTGTTATCTGCTATGCAAAATCAGCAGGTGCGCTTTATCTTCCGCAACACCCGTATCTATGGCATCATCCTCCAAAAAGCTTTGGCACCCGATCACCTCAAACACGGGGTAGATTACAGCATTCAACTCGATGTTCTCAGTCGTGCTTTTCTAGTTGCTCAGGAAAAACCAAACGCCTTTCCTGTTTTGAGCGCGGAACTCCGAGCGATGGAACAATTGGATATTCCCTTCTTCACGGCTAGCGCTGTGGTTGATGAACTGAGTTTAAACGGTTCTTCTTCCATTCCAAACTACTTCAAGCAAGCCAGTTACCAAGACCTGCTCAACCAGTTACAATCTCTAGATGAAACCGACCTAGCTCGACAAGTAGCAATTATTCAAGGCTCCTTCCATGCCAGGATCGCAACTACCTCCAGTCCCCAAGGTGGGCAATGGCAAGGCGAATCGTTACCGTTGCTGAGTTCAGAACAATTGATTGCCGAAGCCAAGGAAATTGCTACTCAACTGGAAACCAGAGCCATTTCTGACCCTGATGGCAGCGTTAACTGGATTGGCTTAGACTTTATACCTCGTGCCGAACGATATCAACTGCAAGTATTGAATAATTGTCTCTCTGACGGACGCTCTGGAGTTGCTTTGTTTTTAGCTGCACTAAGTCAAGTAACTAGTGATTCCCGTTATCGCGATCTAGCATTGAGAACAGTGCAATCTCTGCGCCGCCAAATCCACACCATTGATCCAGAAACTTGGGAACGCATGGCTCGTTTCATGGGCGTTGGGGGCGCAACAGGTTTAGGATCGATGATCTATAGCTTGGTGAAAATTAGTCAATTCCTTGATGATGCAACGCTGTTGTCAGACGCTCAAGTATTAGCCAATTTGATGACACCAGAACTAATTGCTGCCGATGAACACTTGGATATTATGAGTGGAGCAGCTGGGGCAATTTTAGGGCTATTGTCCTTGCATCAAGCCACAGGAGAAGCAACCATTTTAGAAAAAGCGATCGCCTGTGGACAACATTTAGTCAACCATCAAATTAGCCACAATGGTGCGCCCAAAGCTTGGCATACTTTTTGGGACAAGCCCTTAACTGGTTTCTCTCATGGAGCCGCAGGCATCTCCTATGCCTTGCTAAGACTTTATGCCGCCACCTTGGAGGGCAAGTACTTAGAAGCAGGTTTAGCAGGAATTGAGTATGAGCGTAGCGTCTTTTGCCAGTCCACTGCCAACTGGCCAGACTTCCGCAGAATGGGACAACCAGGACAACCTGACTTTTCAAATAAGTGGTGTCATGGTGCAGCCGGCATTGGTTTGGGACGCTTAGGCAGTTTGAGAATCGTGGAAACGCCAGAAATTCAACAAGAAATTGAAATTGCTCTCCAAACTACTCAGAATTTTGGCTTACAAGCGATCGATCACTTGTGCTGTGGCAACTTCGGTCGGGCGGAAGTGCTGTTAGTCGGTGCCAAAATCTGTTCCCGTCCTGATTGGCATCAAATCGCTCACCAGAATGCAACAAATGTTGTGGCTAGAGCCAAGCGAACTGGAGCTTATCAACTGTTCCCCAACTTACCCAATTCTGTATTTAATCCTGGCTTTTTACCCGGTATATCTGGAATTGGTTATCAATTGCTGCGTCTGGCTAACAATAACTTGCCTTCAATATTATTGTGGGATTGAGTTTGTTGTTAGTACCCAAAAACCGCTTTTGACCACACCCTATTAGCGTAAACTAATAGGGTCAGAACTAGCCCTCTCAAGGTGTTGGCTGGTGATAAAGGCTACGACTCGAAACAAAAACGGGGGGGTATGTATGTCAGCAGAGGTGCGATCGCGCTTTTTTAGGGGCAAACAGCGAGAATTCTGAAATTCTTGAGGTTCGGTTCCAGAAACGGGGGGGGGTAGACTGGTAGGGAGGTGTGATCGCAGTTTTGGGGAAGTGGTTAGATGGTCATATAGTGAATAGAGGGTTGTTTGCTGCCTATTTAGTGCCGGAATTTTGATACAGTTATGTTAAGAAGGGTGAAAAATCGTTTATAATAAAGGGAAGTCCCTATCATTGATTAAAACCAGGATAAAGCTTTAACTTTTACCATCAACAAGGAGGATAAGACAATGACAGAAACGCTTACTATGTCTTCCCTCTACGATAAACTCTCCAAACTAGGCTTAAACCAAGATTATGTAAGAAGTAATGGTTTACCAAGTTGGTGGAATGATGAACTCAACAATAAATCATACGGTGTGCTGGAAGGGGCTGGTTATATTGCTGATAACCTTAACCTTGACTTAAAAACTTTGTTAGTAGCAGAAGAAGAAATTAAGTTTAATTCTCCACCCCCTACCAAGTTTAAGCAGCATAATAGCCAAAATAAGGATCACCCTTATGTTGCTCAGGCTTTAGTCAGTCGAGTAGTTGACCTAATTGCGTATGGTACAGAGGTTAATTTTAAACCTCTACCTGTCAATGTTAATGAAATTAGAACAGAGATTTTAAAAAATCATACAACAATTAATTTAATATCCTTACTTGAGTATTGTTGGAGTAAGGGTATTGCCGTTGCTTATTTTTCTCATTTTCCTGAAAACACTAAAAAGTTTGCAGGATTAATTCAATGGCAATTTTCTCGTCCTATAATTATTCTCACTTCAAAACATAAATATTCTGCCAGATTAGCTTTTGATTTGGCACATGAATTAGCTCATTTAGCGTTAGGGCACTTAAAAGAAGGTATTTTAATTGATGAAAAAATTGAATCTGATAGCAATGATAATGAAGAAAACGAAGCAAATAAATTTGCGACTCAGCTGCTATTAGGTGACTGTGATAACTGTTTAGGAGATAAGCACTTTCATAATAACGGTCATTTACTAAAACACGCTAGGAATAAAGCTATAGAAAATCCTTCTGTTGAAGTTGATTCAATTGTACTCAATAACGCTTGGCATAACAGCAATTGGGGCTTGGCTCAGAAAGCTCTAGAGAAAATAGGTTTTACAGTTGATGCTCAACAGATTATTAATGAATATTTAGCTGATAGATTAGACTGGGACAACTTTAATGATGAAAACTATCAGTATTTAGAGAAAGTTTTAGGAGTTTAAACTTTGTCAGGGTCATTTTATTGTTTAGATAATGATATTATTCTTAAACTGGCTACTTGTGACTTATTTGATGAAACCCTGACAACATTTGATATTGATGCAACTCAAATACAAATACTCGATAGTTTTAAATATAAGTTTGCTCTTGATAGGCAAATAAAACGTAATAGAGGGAATCAAGCAAATGACAATTATACTAAATATAATGTTAAGAAAGCATTAGAAATTACTGAAAAATTTGCAACTATTTCAGAGCAAAATTTGGATATTGATAAAAATATTTATTTAAAATTGATAAATTACAGCAAAACAAGCAAAGATAAAAAAGATAAAATTGATATAGGAGAAGCAATTTTAATCAATCATATTTGCTACCTTAATCAAAAGGGTTATACTGATAGTTATTTATTAACCCAAGATAAATGCTGTTTAAGGGGTTTAATAAAGGCTGGTTTTACTGATATTATCGAAAACCTTGATGGTAGAATATGGTGTTTAGAACAGTTGATTTTAAAGTATATTGAAGAATTTGGTTTTAATATAATACAGCCTAAAATTTACCCTGTTCGAGATTGTGATAAGAATATAAAAATGATATTCGGTTATAGTATCGAAGCATCAGAAAATGTAGTTAAAGAAGAGTTAGAAACAGAGATTAAAGTATTAAGACAAGAGACAGGGAACTTACTTTATCCTTATCCTAACTCTAGTAATTAACCTCCTTTTGCCCTCAAAATGCCTAAAGAGCTTTAAAAGGTAAAAGGGACTTTTTGTTTTAATTCGACACTTCGGACGTTTATACCAGTGCTGATATTGTGATTGTCCAGATAGTCAAAACGTTGTAGGCTGTGGATTACAGGGTCTACAGTCGAGGAATGAAAATCAATCGGCACGGATGCGCTAAGGTTCTCACCCAGTCAGAGATACAGCTAATCTTCAGTCATGGCTTAGACAACGACCGCGATCGCCCAGTACCAAAGGCGATCGCTTCCTTTATTTCTCCCCTAGTTCTCCCCGATCGCACTTTAATCTTAGAAGTCTAGAAAACTTGAAGCTCTAGGTGCTGTCAGCAAGAAGGAGAACAATGCAACTAAAACACAGCCACATCTTCCGCCCAGAAGCCCTGGAGCGCTTATCTTCACCAGAACAACTGGATCAAGCGATAAATGTCGTCAAGCCCCAAGCTTGGTTGACTTTATCTGCGATGAGTTTTGTGGTTGCTGTGGCTGGCGTTTGGAGTGTGTTTGGTAGAATTCCCCTCACCGTCACAGGACAAGGTATCTTGATTAAACCGCACCATGTTGTGGAATTTCAAGCGCCCAGTTCTGGCCCATTATTAGCTCTCAAGGTGAAGGCGGGGGATATTATTAAACAAGGTGATGTACTGGGTATTATCGACCAATCAGCGCTAAAGCAGCAGTTGCAGCAAGAGCAGATAAAGTTGCAACAACTGCAAACCCAAAATCAAGAAACTGACAGGTTACAAAAGCTGCTGATTGACCAACAAATCATGACGCTTGGGCAGCAAAAACTGGATTTGGAAAGTAACCTGCGCCGAGAGCAAAGTGCGCCCAAGTTACGCGATCAAACATTGAGAGCGATCGCTCAAAAACGCCAAAGCATTAATTCCCGCAAAGAACAAATCAATTACTTACTCAAAACTCTTAAAGGACGGGTTGATAACCGTCGTCACCTTTTTGAGCAGCATGTCATCAGCCAAGATATGTTGGTGCAAGCTGAACAAGAATATTTTAATACTCAAAGTGAACTGTCGAATATTGATGTGCAAATCAAGGATCTCGAAATCCAAGAAACCACTACTCAACGAGAATATCTAGAAAATCTCAACAGAATTGACGAAATTAAAACCAAAATTAAAGATATTAATACTCAAAATACTAAATTACAAGAACAAGACTTAAAGCAATCAATTGATAAAACCAATCAAATTCGGGAAGTAAAGCGGCGAATTGCCCAATTAGAACTTCAACTATCTCAAGAAAGTAGAATTATTAGCAAATATAATGGTCACATTCTCGAACTGAGTGCTGTCCCTGGACAAATGGTGAATCCGGGTAGTCGCTTGGGGTCAATTGAGGCTGAACAGCCAAATTCAAAACTTATGAGTCTTGTTTACTTTGCTAATAAAGATGGTAAGCAAATCAAGCCAGGGATGCCTGTACAAGTGACTCCCAGCTTTGCCAAACGTGAGCGCGAAGGCGGCATTGTCGGAACCGTTGCAGATATTTCTTCATTTCCGGTAACTACACAAGATATTACAGCGATCGTTGGTAACAAAGAAATTGCGGCTAGTCTTGCAGGTAAAGGTGAAGGCAAAGTACAAGCTCTTGTGCAACTACAAGAAAACCCTACATCAATCAGTGGCTACAATTGGTCATCCTCTGATGGCCCAGCCTTAAAAATATCTTCTGGGACAACTACTTCTGTTCAAGTAAAAGTTGGAGAAAAAGCACCAATTTCTTATATTATTCCTATGCTGCGCTCTTGGACGGGGATTTATTAAATTGGGGCATGGGAGAATGTCACTAGGATAAGGGGAAAGGGGAAAGGGAAAAAAATTGAAACTTTTGAGGATTTAAGAGTATGGCAAAAAGGTATTGACTTGAGTTTTGCAAATATATTTAATGACTAAGGAAGGTGAACTGAGTAAAGACTTTGGTTTAAGGGATAAATTAAGACGCGCAAGCGTATCAATACCTACAAATATTGCAGAAGGATTTGAACGATATTCTCGCAAAGAATACTTAAACTTTCTAAATATTGCCAAAGGGTCTGCCGAGGAAGTTCGCAGTCTTTTAAGAGTAGCGTTAGAAGTCGGCTATTTAGACCAAGCAACTTATACACAACTTCATAATCAAGCTATGGAGTTGAGCCGTATGCTATCTAATCAAATTCAATCCATAAATCAGTCATTAAAATAATAAAACCTTACCCCTTTCCCCATTTCCCCTTCCCCATGCCCAATGCCCCATGCCCCATCCCGAAATTCAAACCGAACCGTGTCCGTACTTCTACACTTTTGCAAATGGAAGCGGTCGAATGTGGTGCGGCTGCTTTGGGAATAATTCTTAGCTATTATGGACGGATTGTACCACTGGCTAAACTGCGGGAAGATTGTGGTGTCTCGCGGGATGGTAGCAAAGCTTTCAATATCATCAAAGCTGCCAAAAACTATGGACTTAATGCCAAAGGTTTAAAACTGTCTCTAGAAAAAGTGGCAACTACCCGCCCTCCCTATATTGCCTTTTGGAATTTTAACCATTTTCTTGTAGTAGAAGGATATAGCAAAAAACGCGTCTACCTCAACGATCCTGCCAATGGTCGGAGAACAGTTTCCTGGGAAGAGTTCAATCGCGCATACACTGGTGTTGCACTGGTGATGGAACCAGGAGCGGACTTTCAGAAGGGAGGCAAAAAAAATCACATTGTCTCAGCTTTAAGTAGCCGCTTGCAAAACTCACGAGCTACTATCTTGTTTTGCTTGCTGACAGGGTTATTGCTAACGCTGCCTCGATTAGCAGTACCAGCCTTTGCTCAGGTATTCATTGATGAAATTTTAGTTCAAGACCGTGAACAATGGTTGCGACCTTTGCTGTTAGGAATGGTTATGACTGCCCTATTACGGGCGTTCCTGGCTAGACTGCGGCTTACCTACCTGCGGCGATTGATGGTTAAATTGTCAGTCAGCATGTCAGGACAGTTTCTTTGGCATATCTTGCGATTACCCATCGGGTTTTATGCCCAACGATTTGCTGGGGAAATCAGTAATCGGATGCAACTAAATGACAAAGTGGCCGAAATACTTTCAGGGCGTTTGGCAACCACACTAATTGATGCAGTGATGATGGTCTTTTACCTGCTGATTATGATTCAGTACGATCGCTTGCTGAGTGCGATCGCAGTTGGTTTTGCTGCTATCAACATTCTTGCCCTCTTATTTTTATCGCAAACTCGCGTCGATGCCAATATGCGGCTAGCTCAGGAATATGGCAAGGTAGGCGGGGTAGCGGTTAGTGGCATCCAAACAATAGAAACCGTCAAAGCTTCTGGGCTGGAGTCAGATTTATTTGCTCGGTTTGCCGGTTATTATGCCAAAGCTGTTAACGCCGAACAGCAATTAGGTTTACAAACTCAAATTCTCACTACATTACCGACGATTTTAACCGCCCTGACCACAGCTTTTATCTTGCTAGTTGGTGGTTTACAGGTAATGAATGGAAGTCTTAGTATTGGGATGCTGGTTGCTTACCAAAGTTTAACGCAGAGCTTCTTAGAACCAGTTAATAGCCTCGTCAATTTCGGCAGTACCCTGCAAGATTTAGAAGCTGACTTAAACCGCCTTGATGATGTGCTTCAAAATTCCGTTGACTCAGAAGTAGAGGAGAGGCAGGAGGCAGGAGGCAGGGGGCAGGGGGCAGGGGGCAGGGGGCAGGAGGCAGGGGGCAGGGGGCAGGAGGAAGGAGGCAGGGGGCAGGGAGCAGGGGGCAGGGAGCAGGGGGCAGGGAGCAGGGGGCAGGAGACAGCTATTAGTTCTCCCTCATCTCTTTGGCAATTAGAGGGTAAGGTTGAGTTACGAAATATCACCTTTGGCTACAGTCCTGTGGAACCCCCGTTAATTGAGAATTTGAGCTTGACTGTCAAGCCAGGGCAAAGGATAGCACTTGTGGGGGGAAGTGGTTCTGGTAAATCTACAATTGCTAAATTAATTTGCGGGCTTTATCAGCCTTGGGATGGGGAAATCTGCTTTGATGGTGTAGTGCGATCGCAAATTAAACGCTCTGTCTTTGCTAACTGTTTGGCAATGGTTGAACAGGATATCTTTTTGTTTGCGGGGACTGTGCGAGATAATATCACTCTTTGGGACTCTACTGTGCCAGAAGCTGATTTGGTGCAGGCTTGCCAAGATGCAGCTATTCATGATGCGATCGCATCTATGCCTGAAAAATATGACTTTGAGTTGATTGAGGGCGGCATGAATATTAGCGGTGGGCAACGCCAGCGTTTAGAAATTGCCCGCGCTTTGGTCAGAAATCCCGCAGTGTTAGTACTTGATGAAGCAACAAGCGCCTTAGATGCGGAAACAGAACTGACTATTAATCGCAATTTAGAACAGCGTGGTTGTTCCTGTATTGTAGTTGCCCACCGCCTCAGCACAATTCGCCATTGTGATGAAATTATTGTCCTAGAGCAAGGTAAAATCGTGCAGCGTGGCACCCATGAGGAATTATGGCAGCAAGGCGGAACTTATCTTCGCTTACTTCACGCAGCAGAGGCATAGTTGAGTAATGAGTAGCCCGCAGGTGAATCCTTCTTCTAAACTGTACTCCTTTCAAGCAAATGAACCAGTACCGTTGGATGACCCAGAAACATTCTGGATTTTGGAGTCTGGAACATTGGCGGTGTTTGCAACTAGAGTTCAGAACAGTTTATCAAAAGAGCATCGCCGTTATCTGTTTCATGTCAACGCTGGTGAAGCATTGTTTAGTGCAGCGTTGTTACCGGAAGTAATAGGACAAAGCCAATGGAGTTTTGTAGCGATCGCAATTGAACCCACTCAATTATGCCAGATGTCAATGGTTGATTTGGTTAAGGGAATCAGCGTGGTTGACTCTCAAACCATAGAACTTTTAGAAGGTTGGGTAAATCATTTAGGACAATCTCTTCGCGCCCAGCAAACAGTTTTGACTACGCCATTAAACCTTGTACAGGCAAAGGTTGAGCGGGATTTTTCATTATCGCCTGGTGAAACGCTACAGTGCAAGCTACAAAGACTTTTATGGGTGAAGTTGCAGCAAGGCAATACTCACTGGATGGGAGTTGAGGAATTAAAGTTGAATTCTACCTCACCAGCATTTCCGCTCACAAATGCTATGTGGTTGGAGGCAGAAAATGCAGTTATCGGACAAGTGTTGCCAACGGCAGATTTAGAAAATTCTGAGGAACTCCTGGCAGGTTTAGCCAGTTTGCAGACTTATTTCTTTCACTACTTCAGTTTGCTCGCAAATAAAGAAGCAGAAGCAGAATTTCGGCACTTTGAGGAACGCGAGCAATTTAATCAGCAAGTAATAGAGGGGGCACTCTCTGATTTAGCAGCAGTTTTGCAGCCGCAGCAGGAGGCGGTTTTCTTTCAGGAAGGACCGCCTTTATTAGTAGCATTTGGGGCAGTCGGACGGACGCTGGGAATAGAAATTCGTCCGCCAGCAGATGATTTGAATTCTATTAAAGACCCTGTAGCAGCGATCGCCAGAGCATCGCAAATTCGGATTCGGCGGATAACTTTAACAGATGGTTGGTGGCGGCAGGATCAAGGACCTCTGTTAGCTTATACCCAGTTAGAAAACTGCCCAGTAGCTTTGTTGCCCAGAGATAATCAGAGTTATATCCTATTTGATCCAATAGCACAAACTCGCACACCTGTAAATGAATCGGTAGCAAAAACACTGGCAAATGTAGCTTATATCCTCTATCGACCGTTACCTAAGGTTGTGAACAATGCCATTGAAATGCTTCAGTTTGGGGTTAAGGGCTACGAAAAAGACATCACCAGTATTGTGCTTGTAGGGATAATGGGGACGTTGCTGGGAATGATTGCACCCCAGGCAACCGCAATTTTAATAAACAATGCCATTCCTGATAGCGATCGCGCCTTACTGTGGCAGATCGGATTAGTATTGTTAGCAGCAGCTTTTGGGCAGTTAGCTTTTCAGATTGCCCAAAGTATTATTACCCTACGAGTCGAAAGTGCTACTGACAGCATATTGCAACCAGCCATCTGGGATCGGCTGCTGAGATTAAGTCCAGGTTTTTTTCGTCAATACACTTCTGGAGATTTGGTCAACCGCGTTATGGCGGTGAGGCAAATTCACGATCAACTCAGTGGTGCAACCCAAAGGACTTTGTTGAGCGGAGTTTTTGCCCTATTCAACTTAGCGCTGATGTTTGTTTACAGTTGGCAACTTGCTCTTTTGGGAGTCAGTTTAGCAATTCTTGCTGCTGTAGTCACGGCTATTTCCAACTTGCTACTAGTCAAGAAATCACAAAAACAGCAAGAACTAGAAGGTGCAATTCAAGGACTCACCGTGGAACTGATTAATGGTGTCGCCAAGCTGCGGGTAGCAATGGCAGAAGAACGAGCATTCGCAGCTTGGGCAAAAAAGTACAGTCAGCAGATCCGCTTGAAGGCGAGTTGGCAAAAAATAAAAGATGGCGTTTCTATATTTAGCGAAGCACTTCCCTTAATCAGTACTGTGCTACTGTTTGGGTTTGTCATGCTGTTGATGCAGACACGCTTAAATATTGGTACATTTGTTGCTTTTAACTATGCTTTAACAATTTTTATTAAGGGAGTGACTGACCTAAGCAATACCGTGACAGACATGTTGGGTATTGTACCAATTTGGGAGCAAGCCAAGCCGATTTGGCGATCGCAGCCAGAATCAGACTCAACTAAAACCAATCCTGGGAAGTTAAGTGGTCGCATAGCATTGGATCGTGTCAGCTTTCACTACTTTGAGAATAAAAGTTTAATCCTTAACGATGTCAGCCTCCATGCCGAACCGGGAGAATTTGTAGCGATCGTTGGCCCTTCTGGAAGCGGAAAATCAACAATCTTGCGGTTGTTGTTGGGGTTTGAGACTCCCTTAACAGGCAGCGTTTACTATGATGGCAAAAACTTAGCAGAGTTGGATATTCAAGCTGTGCGAAGACAGTTAGGGGTAGTACTGCAAAATGGCAAAATTGGCACAGGCTCAATTTTTGACAATATTACTGCTGGGGCTTTGGTGACCCAAGAAGAAGCTTGGGAAGCGGCACGGATGGCAGGTTTGGCTGGTGACATTGAGCAAATGCCAATGGGGATGTACACCATAATTAGCGAGGGAGGTACTAATCTTTCCGGTGGACAACGGCAAAGATTATTGATTGCGCGATCGCTTGTTTCAAAGCCTAAAATTATTTTGATGGATGAGGCAACCAGTGCCTTAGACAACCGCACCCAGGCAATTGTGACTGAAAGTTTAGCTAAGTTAAATGCTACCAGAGTGGTGATTGCCCATCGCCTCAGCACGATTCGTAATGCCGATCGCATCTATGTTATTGACGCTGGCCATGTCGTGCAGGTAGGTAATTTTTTGGAATTGATTGCCCAAGCAGGGTTATTTGCCAGACTGGTAGCCCAACAGTTAGAAGACGAGCTTTAGTTCCATCCCACCCTCTTTTCAATGTATTTGATTAGAGTCTTGCGAATATCACTGATAATGTCATTGCTGAGGTTAGAACTGAGATTAACACCAATAATTTCAGCACCGATACATCCTGCAACGGGTTTGATGTCAAAGTATTGAGAACCCATGTTTTTGAGATCCAATAAGTTTATGTTTTTACAGGAGTAGAGACGCGATTAATCACGTCTCTACTGCTAAACACCAGGAGTAGATCCGCCATCAACAATAATCTCTGTTCCTGTAATCGATGCAGCTAAATCAGACACCAAAAATAGCGCCAGCGCGGCAATTTCTTCTGGTTGGGCGATCCTTTTTAAAGGAATACTTTGGATATTTTGTGCCTTTACTTGCTCGACGGTGATCCCTTGCGCTTGGGCGTTTTGCCGAGCTAAAGTCTCGGCACGCTCAGTAGCTGTAGCACCAGGGGAGATAGCATTAATGCGAATCTTGTACTCGGCTAACTCTTTAGAAATGCCCTTTGTGAAGTTGAGCAGAGCCGCATTGCTTGTGCCACCAGCTAGGAAGTTGGGACGAGGTGTGCGTCCTGCACCGCCAACTATATTGACAATCCGTCCATCACCGCGACTTTTTTGATGGGGGACGACGGCTCTAACTAGGCGGATATAGCCCAATAATTTTAAGTTCCAAGCATCTAAAAATAAATCATCAGTTGATTCTAGGAAAGATGCGGCACGGGCTGAACCTGCATTATTAATCAAGATATCAATCTGACCAAACTGGGTCAAAGTTGTTGAAACAACTTTCTCAACATCCTCTGCTTTAGTCAGATCGGCGCTGATAGCAATCACTTTCGCTCCTTGCGTGGGTAGGGACTGGATAGCACTTACGGCATTTTCTAGTCTTTCTTGATTGCGGGCTGCGATCGCTACATTCACACCTTCACTATAAAGAGCTTTGGCAGTAGCTAAACCAATTCCCGCACTTCCTCCTGTGACGATCGCTGTTTTACCTGATAGTTTTAGTTCTAAACTCATACAAACTTACGCTCAAATGTAATTTACTTGCGAACCAATAACATTGCCGATTGAGAGCCTGTATTGTGGATTTCCAAGATGACTCGGCTTTCCTCAGATGTACAATCTAGAAGTATTTTGATTTCTGTATCTCGCTTTTCCAAGTCAACACAACAAATTACGGCAGTTACTGTTTGACTAGACAAGCTACCTATCCAGACATCAATATCAGATCCATCTCCAGAACGAGTGTCTTGTAAATATCCATAGTCCAGTGGATAAACGAAGGATGGATAACGTGGATGTAATGTCCCTTTTGGGCGATCTATCTTGAGACTACTAGCGGCTACAAGCTGATCTAGCTTGAACCAGAAGTCAGTACTATCCCCCATGCCATCTACTAATACTCAATTGGAAATGTGCAATACAGCCTTGCCAGGAAAACGCCTGTCAAGTAGTTGTTGTGCTACATCAGCTATTTGTGTCCAAGAAGCTTCTAAATCAATGTGAGGACGCAACTGTCCTGCTTCTACTAGACTTAAAAGCCGTTTTAGACCGACTGCGGCTGATTCAAATCTCAGTTCATCGAATAGACGTAAACCATATAGGCTCACGCCACCAGTCCCAAAAAATTGGGCAGCGTTGAAGGTCACTTCTGCTCCCCCAGATACTCCATACAGCACAGTTTTTCCATCCTGTGCCAGTAAGCCAAGGGCTACCCCCAAAGTCTTGCCACCTACTGACTCTACAATTAGATGATAGGGGCCATACTCGCTGGCGGGTGAGAGGTCTTCGCCAATCACCACCGATTGTGCCCCTGCTTCTCTAACTAGAGTCTCATTGCCAGCTTGACGAATGTGTGCCACAACGTGCGCCCCAGATAGCCGCGCTAATTGGATAGCGAAGTAGCCAACGCCTCCTGATGCACCTGTAACCAGAACTGGACGACCTAAAAGTGAACCACCTTTTAGCACAGCATGATACGCAGTTAAACCCGCTACAGGCAGTGTGGCAGCTTGAGCAAAAGATATTGATGGCGGCACTTCTGCTAAGGCGTTGGTGGGAACAGACACGAGTTCTGCCCAAGCACCGGCGCGGCGCAAGCCAACTACACGCGCCCCTTGGGGAGGCCCCGACCCATCGGCAGCGGGAATTTCCACTACACCTGCCAAGTCCCAACCAGGCTGCCAACCAGCCTCAGCAGTGGTTGAACGTTTTATCTCTCCCCGATTTAGGGAAATCGCCGCTACCCGCACTAGAGCTTCATCTGAGCCAGGCTTTGGTGCAGTCACTTCACTTAGTGCCAAACGCCCCGGCACATTGGGGTCAACAATCACAGCACGTATCTTGCTCATAAGGTTGCCCTGGCTTAGAAATTAATTTCTAGATCGTTGGTTCGCAATCTACTGCCTGCAATAGATAAACTCGATAGGTTAGCTATTTATTCTTAACTTCAAATCCCTATAATTAGGTTAACGAAATCTTGTAACTACGGTAACTCAATAGGTTTATAGTATTTTAAGAATGTAAAAAGAAAAATATCACAGACAGCCTGAAGAATCAAGCATCTGACGAAAATATGTGTTTCATCAATGGTTACATCTATTGCTGTGTTGTAAGCTAGTCGCTGTCAACCTCCTACCTTACTCTACGATCGGGCTTCTTGCAGGCATCTATGAATTTTGCTATGCAAAATGGAAAAATTTAAAATAATAACTTTTATCTTTTTTGCCCAAAAATGCCGAATTTGACCAGGCTCATTTGGAAAATAATAGACCTGCTAAGATCAACAGAATTGAACGGTAACTAAATATTTTTGGATTAAAGCTATAGCGTTTCCTAATCATACAAGGTATATCATATTCCCCTCATCGCTTGCGGGGAGGGGGTTGGGGGTGGGGTTCTTGTATCTCACTCAAGCGAGAACCGCTATATGTCACTACCAGAAACTATTGCAAAAGAAGTTTAACAATACAAAGAGTCGTTGGAACTATTTTGGGTGAAATTATCAGCATTGCTCTGGTTTTACTAGTCAATAATTCATTAGCGATGTCTACGACGGGCTACGTCTACGCAGTTTGTTTCCTACTGCTTGTGTTTGTTGCTATGTCGGTGCGAGCCTTAAGCTACAGCATATTCATCATACTGCTCACTCCCGCCATGATATTGCTATCCAACATTATTAGTGCAGCTGGCTGGAAGGTTGGGTCTTGAGGCTCTTCGCTAGCTTGGTTGGGAACGACAGCAACTTCTTGCACAACTGGAAAAGACAAGTCGAGCTAATCTTGCTTGCTAAAAGTAAGCAAGAAGCTGAAACCATTTTATTTCAGAGATGCCAAAGTCCGGCGTCCAATTATTCCGTCTGCTTTTAATCCTTTAGATTTCTGAAATTTGATCACCGCTGAATGTGTCTTGTTATCAAAGACACCATTCACATTTCCAGTATAGAATCCTTGCTGTTTTAACAAATTCTGAGCAGTTTTGACTGTCTCTCCTCTGCTACCTACCGTGAGTACAGTAGTATGGCTTGCCCTACTATTAGACTTATGCTTGGCATTAGCTTTTTTCATGGTGCCGCTATGCTGTGTATTTTGAGCAATGTGAGTAGCAGTAGTCGTATTGTGGCTTTTATTATTGCTTAAAGAATAAGCAGGCGCAGCAGTAGCTAAAGCCAAGGCAGGGAGCAAAGCAAGTACTTTCCAATTCATCTTTTTGTTCCTTTTAACTATGAGAATTCTGGCAATTTTGATTAGAAGAATCATCCTAATAAGGGTTAGTGCCTTATAGTGATTCTCCTCGATAAACTCTGGTGTGTGGGTTTATATAGAGTGAGTCTATTTCTTAACCCAGAGCTTTAGCATCACACGTTAGATTGACAGAGCTATTGCAAAATTGTGACAAAAGCATGACTAATTTATTGAGAGTTGTGTCGCACAAAGTCTTGCTCTTGATTTGTGAGAATTTCCCTAAAATCCTTAAATCACCGCTAAAAAAATGGCGATCGCAGCAACAAATATATTCAAGAAACTTACCTCAAACAAAGGCACGTTGCGGGTAAAATAGCCTACAACATCTACCACATCTGTGCAAAAATCGGAAAAGCTTCTTTCCCCCTGCTCCCTGCCCCCTGCAAGAACTGCGGTCTTAATGATAAGTCTTTAACCGGACACGATATAACCTCTTGATTTTCTGTTAGTCTGCGTGCGTCAAACTTGCTAACTTTTAAGAGGTCAGTTCTTAACAAGGGCTGCGATCGCAGCTACCAGTTTGGCAGGATCGGCTGGTTTAGCGATATGAAGTTGAAATCCGGCTGTAAAAACCTGTTTTTGTGTCGTTTCTGCGGCGTAAGCACTGAGGGCGATCGCGGGAATTTGTCCACCTAGATTGGCGGGCATTGCTCGTAACTTTCGGATCAAAGTATAACCGTCAACATCTGGCATACCTAAATCGCTTAACAGTAAATCTGGCTTTGACTCCATAATTGCAGCCAGTGCTTCAGTGGCAGATGCTGCGATTGTCACGATTGCTCCCTGCTGTTCTAATAGAAATGCCAGAAACTCACGGGTATCAGCATTATCATCTACAATTAACAAACGTATTCCTTCTAGTGGAGCATAAAGCATACAAGATGGATAGGAATCGTCTGATACATTGTAATTTTCCCTTCCTAATTCCAGATGTTGAAACACTGGTAGGCTAACTGTAAACGTCGCACCTTGTCCTTCTCCAGCGCTTTCTGCCGAAACTGTACCGCCATGTAACTCGACAAGTTGGCGCACAATCGCCAAACCAAGTCCTAGTCCACCAAAACTTCGGGTTGTACGACTATCTGCCTGACGGAAATACTCAAATACATGTGGCAGAAAGTCAGGACTAATACCTTTACCCGTGTCACTAACTCTCAGTTGTACCTCAGAATTAATCTGTTCTAAGTAGACCTCGACCTGTCCACCGGATGGTGTGAATTTAACAGCGTTAGAGAGTAGATTCCAAATAATTTGTTGAATACGACTACTATCACCCTTTACTTGTCCAATTCCTCTATCCAAATGAAGATTCATTTGGATAGACTTTGCTTCTGCTGCCAATTGCACTGTTTCTAAGGCAGCTTCAATAGTAGGAAGAAGATTAACAATTTCTAAATTAAGTGCTAGCTTGCCTCGAAGAATGCGAGAGATATCCAACAAATCTTCAATCAACTGAGCTTGTAGTTCAGCATTTCGCTCGATGGTCTCAAGGGCACGCACAGTGGTAGCTTCGCTTAATGAGCGATCTTTTAATAGCTTTGCCCAGCCCAAAATTGGATTAAGAGGAGAACGAAGTTCATGAGAGACAATTGCTAAAAATTCATCTTTGATGCGGTTTGCTGTCTCAGCAACTTCTTTGGCCTTTTGACGTTCTTCTGCTATTGCTAGAGCCTGATCGCGTAGGTTTTTATATTCGTGAACTCGGGAAGTTAAATCTGTCAAATCTTCAATTGAAAACAGAGCATAAAATCTATCTCCATCCAATGCAGACACAGCAGTAACAGTTGTGTGTTGAATGCGGTATTTATCTTTGGATATAGGTACAGGAATGATATATTTATGCAGTTGAGAGGAAAAAATTGTCGGAGGCCCGCCTTGAAAAATTTGGTACAAACGGCTAGCATAACGAGGTTGATTCAGATG
Source organism: Nostoc sp. ChiQUE02 (assembly GCF_034531305.2). Classification (NCBI taxonomy): domain Bacteria; kingdom Bacillati; phylum Cyanobacteriota; class Cyanophyceae; order Nostocales; family Nostocaceae; genus Nostoc; species Nostoc sp. ChiQUE02. The sequence continues at coordinate 317,259 of NZ_JAVRBN020000003.1, read as the reverse complement.
AGGGAAATATTCATGAATAGAAGTTCCCAACATCTTACTTCTTGGAATTTTTGTCCATTCCTCTAAGCAGCAGTTCCAAAAGATAACAATATAATCTGACTGTAGAACAAAAGCTCCTAAAGGAATTTTATCTAAAAGGCTAAATTTTTCCTGAGCTTGTTCAATTATATTCATTGTATTATCAAAGTTTTTTAAGACTTTTTTCAACGATTTTTTTTTGCTAACATTATATTATTGGATTATTCCCATTTCGTCCTTCATTGCAGTGATCAGTGCATCAAAAGTGCCCACCAGAAAGATTAAAATTATATCTCCGATAATTTCTAAACGTTCAATTGTGAAACTGGCTTGTGCCAATAAGATTTTTGAATCACTCTCATAGGCAGATAACAATAAATTTTCAAGCGTATCTTCTAAATAAACGGGCAATGTGTAGTTTACATGCCGCTTTAGCACATTACTGAGTGAACCCATTACCCCATTTATGACAATGTTACCAATTTCGCTCAGGGTGCCAATTTTAACCGCATCTAGGTCAGCCGACTCTGGATCTTCACCTGTAAGCACTGCAACTAATGTTGAGGCGCTGTCAGTTGGAAAAATTAAGCTAGCAGTGCCATAGAAAGAGCCTGTAAAGCGTAGTTTTACAGCTGCCAAAGTCTCATCATGAAATCGTATTGTTAATTCTTTATAGGCCTCGGCAGCAGTTAACACTTTAACAACTGGGATTTTCAGACGAATGTGAGAGTCTACCATTTCATTAAGTAGACTTGCTGCTCGACCGACTCCAATATTAATTAACTCTTGCAGGGCATCCAGTTCTTCTACTGTCACATTCATGAAAACTTATTCCTTGGTATTAAGAACTTGCTGGACTGCCTTTCGCAATTCATTTTCTTTTGGCGGTTTATTAATAAAGTTGACTGCCCCCAAGTTATAACTTTGGTTGCGTGCCCCTTCTTGGATATCGGCAGAAATGATAATTGTCGGAATTTCTAATTCTTTATCTTGTATAGCTTTCAGAAATTCAAACCCATTCATATCTGGCATTAGGAGATCCACTAATACACAATTTGGTTTATGGTTGTAAACCATTTCTAATCCCTCAAGCCCATTACTTGCTTCTATAATTTCATAACCATCGACTTGCAGAAACTTACGGATCATTCTGCGAGAAAAAGCTGCATCATCGATAATCAAAACCATTGCCATTAGCTTTGTCCTTTTTTGCTTTAGCTTAATAATTCTTAATTTAAGCTAATTTGCCTACATTATTAATTAAAATGAATAAATTAAATAAGAAATAAATATAATTTTACAATTATCAATAGAACTGATAAGTTTTGGAAAAATTATTAAACTCGCTGAAACTATAATGCTATGCTGTGGAGCTAAAATTTTTAATAATGGTAAATTTTTAAAAATTGTTAAGTATTTAAAATCCGATCTAATTCAGGCTTTGCTATCCGTTGCCAATGCAAAATTCGGCGTAGCTGAATAATGGGATGATTTCGCTCAATTTGGAACGACTTTTCAATGGTTTCAACCGCCAATTCATCCCGCATTTATGCAACGCCCAAAAATCTTGTGTAGTGGATATCAGTTTCCACTCGATTTATTGCAGGCTCATGCCATTAAGTTAGATTTTGAGGCATAGTTGCTTGACATCGTTTGAGTAGCACCAAGTTTGGTAGGATTTGAGAAACTGACGATCGCATTAATTATTTGCACTTGTGACACTGTCTGTCTTGACGACGACTATTCTTGAAAGTTTAAGTTGAATGGCAACGAGAACATTGCCTGTCCCTTAACTATATCATTAGGATAAATATTATGTCTTCAGCCCGGAAAAAAACAAACATCTCTCTTTGGATAGAGATTGCTGAGATTTAATATTAAATTAGTATTAAAATGAAATATAGAAATTTTTACTTTATTAACCAATGGAGTTAAATGAAATTGACGATGATATAGAAGCATTTCTCATCGAAAGCTATGAGAACTTGAATCAAATTGAACGAGATATTATTGAGCTAGAGAAAGCATCTGAAGAAGGAGAAGCATTAGTTCGCGTTTATCGCTCACTCCACACGCTTAAAGGAAATTGCGGCTTTTTACCGTTTCCTAATTTGGAATCACTTGCTCATGCTGGGGAGAATTTGCTCTCGTGTCTGCGCGATCGCACGATCGCAATCACCCCTGACATTATTAGTACTTTACTACAAACAGTTGACAGTATTCGGCAAATCTTGTCTCAAATTCAAGCTACAAAGCAGGATGGTGATCGCGATTATTCAGCGCTGATCGCGGCTCTAACCCAATTGTCAGAAACTAAACAGACTCCAAAAGCCTCTCAATCGCCTTTGCCTGCTGTTAATACACAAACACTACAAAAAGCTACAGCAGCTAGTGAGTCTGTTGAGTCTCTCAATCACGAACTTACAGAAATATCAACGACAACATCAGAATCTGCTTATATCCGAGTTAATGTTAATCTGCTAGATCAGATGATGAACCTAGTGGGTGAACTCGTTTTAGCCCGTAACCAGGTAATTGGATTTAGTACAAAATTTAAGGATAATAATTTTGCTGCTACCTGCCAGCACCTGAGCCTACTTACAGCCCAGTTGCAGGAAGGAGTAATGAAAACTCGGCTGCAACCAATTAGTTCCATCTGGCAAAAGTTCCCTCGCGTCACCCGCGATTTAGCGATCGCTTCCGGTAAACAAGTTGAAGTAGAGATGGATGGGGCAGATACTGAACTAGACAAAAGTATTATTGAAACAATTAAAGACCCTTTGACGCACTTAGTCCGCAACTGCATCGATCATGGAATTGAATTACCAGCCGAACGGGTTGCTTCTGGAAAGCCAAGCTTAGGACGGCTATTTCTCAGAGTCTTTCACGAAAGCGGCAAAGTTAATATTGAAATTGGCGATGATGGTCGCGGTCTGAATTTAGAACGGCTCAAAGGGCGAGCGCAGCAACTTGGTTTAGTGAGCGCTGTGCAGGCTGCAACTATGAGTGAGTCAGAAGCGATGAACTTAATTTTTTTATCCGGCTTCTCGACTGCTGAACAGGTAACTCACCTTTCCGGGCGCGGGGTTGGGATGGATATTGTCAAGAGCAATATTGAGAAGATTAACGGAACGGTTGAAATTCACAGCCAGCAGGGACAAGGAACGACCTTCAAAATCAAGATTCCGCTAACATTGGCAATTATTCCAGCATTGATTGTCACCAGTGGGGGCGATCACTATGCCATTCCCCAAGCGAGTTTACAAGAGCTAGTCCGCCTAGAAGCACTCAATACTATTGAGATATTATACGATGTGCCTGTGTATCGCTTGCGGGGTAATCTTGTGCCATTGGTTTACCTCAATCAAGTATTGCAACAGGATAGTGTCAGCAACTTAGAAACACTCAGTCTGGTAATTGTGCAAGTTGATAATTATCGCTTTGGACTGGTCGTAGACACAATTGAAGACATTCAAGATATTGTAGTTAAACCTTTGGGAAGACAGTTAAAGGCGCTATCCCTATTTGCAGGAGCCACTATTTTAGGGGATGGCACAGTGGCATTAATTATTGATGTTGTCGGTCTGGCAAACCGAACTGATATAACCGCCAAACAAAAGCAATTGTTGAACGAAAATGCTGCAAATAGCCAAGAGCAAGCAGGCGATCGCCAAACAATTTTGCTGTTTGAGGGGCCCCAAGGCGCACGCATGGGTATTCCACTAGCGATCGCATTTCGGCTAGAAGAGATTCTTGCTTCTGCTGTCGGAAAAGTGGCTAATCAGGATGTCTTCCAGTCTTACGGTCAAATTTTGCCACTGATTGATCTTGAGAAGATATTTTCTGATAGCGATGCCTTCTCTACGAGAGGCTTCTCTTTCAGAGACGCTAACGCGAACGCCAACGGCGGGCTACGCCAACGTAATCACTTTAATGATGAAGCTTTGCCGACAGTTGCCGAAACGCTCCAGATAATTATTGTCTCTCCATACTCAGAACTCAGTGTTGGGCTAGTGGTCGATCGCATTCTTGATATTGTGGAAGAACCACTAACCATTAAAGGTATTCCTAGTAGACCTGGTGTGCTTTTCTGTGCTGTAATTCAAGGGCAAATCACAGAAATTCTTGACATTGAGACTGTAATTCGGATTGCTAACCCTTATTTGCTGCAACTAGCGACTCATGGCTGAACAACAAATTTGCACATTTTTTCTCAAAGGAGTTTACTTTGGTATTGACGTGCAACACGTTCAAGAAGTGATTCGTCCACAAGCAATGACTCATGTACCTTTGGCACCACCAGATATCTGTGGGTTGATTAATTTACGTGGACAAATTATTACTGTCATCGATTTGCAGCGTCGATTAGAGATGAGCGAACCGCAGACACAATCAACTACAAAACTTGGAGATGCAGCCCAGGGATTTAATATCATTGTGTGTTCTGATCGTGAAGTAGTCAGTCTGCTCGTCGATTATGTGGGAGATGTTTTAGAGTTTGCACAAAACACCTTTCAACCCCCACCTGCAACGTTAAAAGGTAGAATGCGTCAGATGCTAGCAGGAGCTTACCCGCTCCCAGAGGGATTTCTGTTAGTTTTAGACGCCGAGAAAATTCTAGATGTTAATTTAACAAATCAGATTATCAAATAATTGAGGAGCGCTTTGCAATGACTACAAATCGGGCTGGGAAAACACCCAACTCTAAATCTCCCTCGGTGGATAATGCAGATCCACAACCGACCGATGACAGTGTGATAAAAGTGCAATTGCAAGCGTTACTAATAGCACTTAAGGCTGCAAAAAACGGTGATTTTACCGTCCGTTTAGCTGATGAGAATAATGAACTGGGTGAAATTACTTCAGTATTTAATGAATTGGTGAGTTTAAATCAAAACTTTGCTAATGAAGTTAATCGCTTGGCATCTGAGATTGGTATCGAAGGAAAGCTCGGTTCTCAAGCCGTTGTCAAAGGGGCAGGTGGGAGTTGGAAAGAATCGCTCGACAACTTGAATCAGATGTCTACAAATTTAAAAGAGCAGATAAAAGGTATTAATGAGGTCAGCCTTGCCGTCGCTCAAGGAAATTTGTCCAAGCAAATCGAGGCCAGCAATGCAGGAGAATTTAAGCAGCTTACGGATAATGCAAATCAGATGATTAGCAGTCTGAGGTCTTCAATCAGACAGATGACAGAGGTAGCAACAGCAGTTGCGTCTTCCTCAGAAGAACTGACCGCAGTCAGCAAAGAAATGACTGAGAACGCCGAACAAACAGCCGAACAGGCCACTTCTGCGTCCGCCTCTGCTGAACAGGTAAGTCAGAATACCAATACAGTTGTGACTGCCGTGGAAGAGATGAATGCTAGCATTCGAGAAATTGCTAAGACCGTTACTGAAGGAGCAAAGGTCACGACTGAGGCTGTTAAAACGGCTGACCGCACGAATGAGACAATTAACAAACTCGGTCAAAGTAGCATCGAAATTGGCAAAGTTATTAAAGTCATTACCTCGATCGCAGGGCAAACAAACCTGCTAGCACTCAATGCTACGATTGAGGCGGCTAGAGCCGGGGATGCAGGTAGAGGATTTGCCGTAGTCGCCAACGAGGTGAAAGAATTAGCTAAACAAACGGCAAGTGCGACTGAAGATATAAGCTTGCGAATTGAAGCTATTCAGACAGATACAAAAAGTGCCGTTCAAGCCATCACTCAGATTACTAGTATTATCAATCAAATCAACGACTTCCAAAGCACGATCGCCAGCGCTATTGAAGAACAAACAGCAACTACGAATGAAATTGGTCGAAATATGGCTGAGGCAGCCAAAGGAACCTCAGATATTGCCAAAAATATTGGAATTGTGGCACTCAATACTCAAAGTACGACTACTGGAACCAGTAATACCTTAGAGGCAGCTACAGAACTATCCCGTATGGCAGTAGATTTGCAGAAAGTCGTCAACCAGTTCAAGTATTAACAGGAGGCAGGGAGGCGGGGGAGCAGAGGGGCAGAGGAGATATATTTGAGAATGCAACAATGAGTATTTGATACTCGTTCATCTACCTCAGAACTCCGTTAATGAGTCTTTGATACTCGTCAACAATCATAAAAACTCCACTGCCCCTCTGCCCCCCTGCCCCTCTGCTCCTCTGCTCCCCAGCCCCCCAGCCCCCAATCCCCAATGCCCAAAATCCGGGTACTAATTGTCGATGATGCCGTAGTAGTGCGGAGTCGAGTCAGTAAAATTTTGTCTAGCGATCCAGAACTAGAGGTGGTAGGAGTCGCGGCTAACGGTCGCATTGCCCTTGCCAAGATTTCCCATGTGAATCCCGATGTTATCATCCTGGATATCGAGATGCCGGAGATGGATGGTTTGCAAACCCTGTCCGCTATCCGACAGATGTATCCACGTTTACCAGTGATTATGTACAGTACCTCCACACGCAGTGGAGCGATCGCAACACTCGAAGCTCTTTCTTTAGGGGCTTCAGACTATGTCACAAAACCTAGTAACTTAGGAAGTGTAGAAGCAACAAACCAACATATTCGGGATGATTTAATTCCCAAAATTAAGGTATTTGGTGCATTTTTCACACCCAGTGTAATTACCCATCCAGTTGTTTTTCCCGTTCGTAGCGATATACAGCAGGTGGATGTTGTGGCAATTGGGGTTTCTACCGGAGGCCCAAATGCTCTAGGTGTAGTACTTAAGGAGTTTCCAGCAGATTTATCAGTGCCGATTTTGATTGTGCAACACATGCCACCAATGTTTACGAAACTACTAGCTAAACAATTAGCTTCCAAGTGTCAAATTCCAGTAGATGAAGCGGTTTCTGGACAGATACTAAAACCGGGACATGTCTGGATTGCACCAGGAGATTTTCATTTAATTGTGCAACGCGACAAAACTGGGGTTCGACTTGCCACCCATCAAGCATCCCCTGAAAATTATTGTCGTCCTTCAGTCGATGTGTTGTTGCGATCGGTTGCAGAGGTTTATGGTGCTGGGGCGATCGCAGTCATCCTCACGGGTATGGGGCAAGATGGGTTGCATGGCTGTCAGTGCATACGTGAGGCAGGTGGACAGGTACTTGCACAAGACAAAGCTACTAGCGTCGTCTGGGGAATGCCTAGTTTTGTTGTTAATGCTGGGCTTGCCAATCAAATTCTTCCACTTAACCAAATCGCAGATGAAATTATGCACAGAATTCGTGTCAATCAAGTTCCTCCTTCAGACCTGTAATGACGCAGATTATGGGTGTAAGCACGACTGATTTTGAGTATCTTCGTGAATTAGTTCATCATCATTCAGCGGTTGTGTTGTTTGGTGATAAAACCTATTTAGCAGAGTTACATTTACAGCCAATAGTCGAATCGGCAGGATTAGCTTCTATCGCTGATTTGGTTACTTACTTGCGAACTCAGCCGTTTAATAGTCTTCACGTCCAGACAATCGAGGCGCTAGTCACTAACGAAACCTCATTCTTCCGTGATAGCCACCCTTTTGAAGCACTGAAAGAATACGTGCTACCAGAGTTAGTTAAACAACGAGCTATTGAGCGATCGCTCAACATTTGGTGTGCTGCCTGCTCTAATGGACAAGAACCTTATAGCATCGCCATATTAATTCATGAACATTTTCCCATGCTTACCAATTGGTCGCACAAGCTAATTGCGACTGATTTTTCTACTAAGGTTTTAGCGCGCGCTCGCGAAGGGCATTATAACCAACTTGAAATTAATCGGGGACTACCTAAAGATATTCGCGATCGCTACTTTCAAAAGCTAGATACTGACTGGCAAATAAAGGAACAAATCCGCCAGATGGTTGATTTTCGTCAGTTGAATCTTTTGCAATCTTGGTCATCTCTGCCGCAATTTGACGTTATCTTTTTACGAAATGTTTTAATCTACTTTGATGTTGTAACCAAGAAAGCCTTGCTAAAAAAGATCAAGCAGCAATTAAGGCCAGATGGCTACTTATTTCTCGGTAGTGGTGAAACGACTATCAGCCTAGATGAATCATTCAAACGGGTTTTATTTGACAAGGCTATCTGCTATCGATTGGATAATCCTGAAGTTAAAATTGCCGATTAAGGTAAAAATTAGCAAGCTGCTGTTTGCAGCCGCCAGGTACTTTACTTGAGCGGATCGTGTCCCCAATTCTTCAAAGAATAGTACCAACGTGTGTGTTCTAAGTCGCCCGATGGCTGCTGCGCCATGTGACGGTGGACGTAACTAATAACTTTCTTCATGTGCGAAAGCTCATCGTCGGTATAGTCATCTTTTTTCTGCAATAGCTGGATGATACGCCGCCCAGATTTATGACCGATTGACTCATCGTCGCCATCCTTTTGCCCCACAGTTTGCGACTCATCCGTATCTAGCCAAGACTCTAGTTCTTTGGCTGTCATATTGACAACTTGATGAAACTCGTCAATCACTGATTTAACATCTTTACTCATGACTAAACATTACTCCTCTACTTTCTTGAGAGCATCAGGCTTGTGAGCAGCTTGTTTTCCTGTCTTATCACTTTCAACTAAGTACTCAGGATTATCTTCACTTGCAGCGATATGGTGTTCTTTAATATCTGTAGGTGAAGTGAGTTTTTGTACTACTTTGCCAGTTGTCTTGCCTTGTGAAGTGTTCCATTCAACCCGATCGCCCTTTTTGAATTGTTCAGCCACATTCATCTCCTATTTGATGTTTTATACCTACTAACGTCACATTATGTCTGCGACTGGAAAAGCAGCCATCATTCTAGTGATAGATAAAACATCCGTTATAAATCCAGTAATTTAATTAGATGTGAGATGAAAAAATTAGGCGATCGCTACAACCACCTTGATATAAAAGCTGTGCGTGGGCGTAGCCGGTCGTAGACATTGCCTGATAATAAAGAAAGATTAAGCAGATTCTCAGAAAACTCTCAATGAGCCAGACTAGCCTAAATTTAGTTGCAATATCTATCTTTCTGATGACCCTATCGGTACTGCTGGGGCCATTCTTAAACTTATCGCCGGCAGTACCGGCGCTTGCTACCTTCGCTATTTTGGGAATAGCGACTTTTGACAGTTTTAGCTTGCAAGGCAAGGGTGGTACTATCTTTGTAGATTGGATTGCTGGTTTTTCAAGTGAACACCGCGATCGCATCGTCCACCACGAAGCAGGGCATTTCTTGGTTGCTTACCTATTGGGTATTCCTGTTAGCGGCTACACCCTCAGCGCTTGGGAAGCCTGGAAACAGGGGCAACCTGGGCAAGGCGGCGTTAGCTTTGATGATGGCGAATTAGCATCTCAATTAGAAGTGGGTAAAATCAGCGCCCAAATGTTAGACCGCTACTGTACTGTTTGGATGGCGGGTATTGCTGCTGAAACCCTGGTTTTTAATAATGCTGAGGGTGGAACTGATGATAAAAGCAAGCTGATAGGAGTCTTGACAATGTTAGGCTTTTCTGAATCAGTTTATGAGCAAAAACTGCGATTTCATGCTCTCCAGGCAAAAACTCTACTACAAGAAAATTGGTCTAGCTACGAGACTTTAGTTAGTGCCATGCGACAACGTACTTCGGTAGAAGATTGTCATGCTGAGTTAGGAGTAGGGAGTGGGAAGTAGGAAGTTATATCAAGTTAGTAATCAAGAGTTTGTAGTAAGCACTAAAGTGCTTATAAAATAAGACAAAAGTCCTTACTACAAACTCATTAACATCATCTTCAACAGAAAAGTTATTCAACTCTGGCGCGGAGTGCAGGAGATGGAAAGAGATTTTCAAATCCTGCTTGCCGCTCGTTTAAAGGTTCTAGAGCATCGTTCCAAAGACTTTCATAATAAAAGAAGGTTACGCCTAGACCGCGTTCTTGGGCAGCCCGCACCTGAGATTTAATTTTCTGCATAGGAACTGGATTATTTCGTAACCCTGTCATAATGCCAATTCCAGTTGGAATTATTTGTTGCGCTTCTTGAATTTCTGAGCGGGAAATATTTGCCACAAAACTTTGTAGATCCGGACGATAAATTTGCACAATTAATTCGTCCACAATATTTTGCCGCATCCAACCTAGCCAATCTTGCAGGTGAAATTTGTAAGCAAAATCATAGTAATTAGGAGAAACAGAGAAAATCGCCTGGGGTTTTCTCTGCTTCACAGCTTGGTTAAGTTTTACCATGAACGCCGTAATCTTATCCGCCCGCCACTTTACCCATGCCGCATCTTGGGGATTAGTTGGGGGAGCATTTTTGGTTTCTTTGGTGTACAAGGCAACTGTATATTTATCGTAGCCAAATTCGTGGGGCAAACTCATGTGATCGTCAAACTGAATGCCATCGGCATCATATTGGCTAATAGTTTCCAGCACGAGATTGGTGATGAACTGTTGCACTTGTGGAAGGAACGGATTGAGCCACATCACCTCGCCAGCCGCACTGTTTGAAGTTTGGCTACCATCCCGCTTTTGTGTGAACCAATCTGGGTAATTCAGTGCCAGCTCTGAGGTTGGGGGAGCCATGAAACCAAACTCAAACCAGGGAATCACCAGCAATCCTTTGCGATGGGCTTGGGTAATGAGGTCTGCCAGAATATCATGTCCATCTGAACCTTTGTAGACAAAAGGTTGAATACCTGCACGTTGGGCTAGGGCACTAGGATACATCACATAGCCAGAATTCCACACCACAGGATAGATTGTGTTGAAGTTCATCCGCCGCAGTTGACTCACTGCATCCTGCACTTTGTCCCGATTCTTGAGGGTGTCAAAATCGTTAGTGGTCATCCAAACCCCGCGAATTTCCTGACGGGGTATCTGTGCGATGGCAGGGGTGAAACTGTCCACCAACAATACAGTAAAAAAGGATATTAAAATGAGAATTGGAAAAAGAGACTTGAGTAGTCGTCGCCAACTTTGAACAATAAAAGATGATTTCATAGATTTGAATGATGCATTAGCTACCCACACACGCCATTGCTCGCTTTTACGATTGAATCTACTAACCATATAGTCTACAAGTATTTATGCTTAGTACAGGATTGATGAGTTGGTAGTTGTTCGTTCCCTGCTTATGGAACTTTTGCACCAGAAAAACTAAAGCAGACAATATTAAGATAGTTAGACGCAGCTAGTAAGCATTTGTGCCCAATAGATATTGGTATGGGGTATTGGGAGTAGGGGCGGGGTGCTGCTCTTGCAGAAGGGAAAAATTTTCTCCCCCTGCTCCCCCTGCCCCCTGCCCCCGATCTTCACATTCCCCTACACCCCACCTGTGTCACAATAAAGAACTGTAATAAGAAAAATATTGTTAAGGTAATTTAGTGAGTCCAACTGCTCAATCCACGGCAAGTGCGCGTCGCGTAGTATTTCCTTTTACGGCAATTGTGGGCCAGGAAGAAATGAAACTGGCGCTGCTATTGAACGTGATTGACCCCAAAATTGGGGGTGTAATGATTATGGGCGATCGCGGCACCGGGAAATCCACAACTATCCGGGCGCTGGCGGATCTGCTACCAGAAATTTCTGTGGTTGCTAATGACCCCTTCAGTAGCGATCCTAGCGACCCCGACTTGATGAGCGATGAAGTCCGCCAACTGTTAGAACAAGGGGCGGAAATTCCTGTAGCTCACAAAAAAGTCCAAATGGTAGACCTGCCGCTAGGAGCTACAGAAGACCGAGTTTGTGGCACAATCGACATCGAGAAAGCTTTATCTGAAGGTGTCAAAGCTTTTGAACCGGGACTGCTGGCAAAGGCTAACCGAGGTATTCTCTATGTGGATGAAGTCAACTTACTAGATGACCACCTTGTAGACGTGTTACTCGACTCCGCTGCCAGTGGATGGAACACTGTAGAACGAGAAGGTATTTCTATCCGTCACCCAGCGCGTTTCGTGCTTGTGGGTTCTGGAAACCCCGAAGAAGGCGAACTACGCCCCCAATTACTCGATCGCTTTGGGATGCACGCAGAAATTCACACAGTCAAAGAACCAGCCTTGCGGGTGCAAATCGTGGAACAACGAGCGGATTTTGACCAAAACCCGCCAGTATTTCTCGAAAACTACAAACCCCAGCAAGAAGCATTGCAACAGCAAATTGTCAATGCTCAAGAGCTTTTGCCAGAAGTGAAAATTGACTACGATCTGCGGGTAAAAATTTCTGAAGTCTGTTCAGAACTGGATGTAGATGGTTTGCGGGGTGACATTGTTAGTAACCGCGCTGCCAAAGCCTTAACAGCTTATGAAGGACGCACTGAAGTTACAGTTGATGATATCCATCGTGTAATTACGCTATGTTTGCGTCACAGACTGCGGAAAGACCCTTTAGAATCGATTGATTCTGGCTATAAAGTTGCCAAAGTTTTTAGCCGCGTCTTTGGCGTGGAACTACCAGAAAGTGATACTGCACAAAAGAACGGCACAGGTCAAAAGTTAGGGGCTAGAGGTTAAAAGTTAGGAGCGGAGCCGGAAACGCTCCGCCTCCGATGAAGAATTAATAGTTAAGAGTTTTGAATGGAAAGCTGCTTCATATCTCACAACTTTAATTCCTCAATCAGCAATGACTATATAGCTCCTAACTCCTAACTCTTAACTTCTAACTCTTAACTCAGTACTGAAATATGAGATTTTGGTCTTTTTGGTTCAACAGCTTTGTTCTATCTAGTCAATACAACCCGCCCAGATTTGTAGAATTATTGATGCTCTTATTAGCGATCGCAATGCTGGCAATAGCCAGTATTTTACCCGATATACCCTATTTAATCTTAGGCTTGAGCTTAGTAGTGGGGGCATCTATTTCTATCTTAGTGCGGGAAGCGATCGCCCCCTCACCCCAAACACGAATTACCCAACTAACAGCATCCCTATTACTCATCATCAGCCTCTATGGCTTTGCTGACTTAATGTACACTCTTTAAAACTAGTTATGAGTTATGAGTTATGAGTGAGAAATTAATTAGAAACTCCTAACTCTTGTACAGACGCGATTAATCGCGTCTCTCCAAACTCCTAACTCCTAACTTTTCCATTTACCAATTCTGCATTTCCACCAATTCCATACACAAATTATTAATTTGCTCCAAATCAGGTTTGTGAGGTAGGGCAGATTGTTCGTAAACAATTTCCATTTCGGCGACCAAATCTTCTGCCATTTTCATCACCTGCTCATAAGAATACTCACCCTTTAAAATAGCTTTTAAATCCTCAACATCACCAGCTATTCTTCTATCTACAATCACTTCACCTTGCCGCAATATTTCTACTCCACTGCGTAACAATCTAATGCAGTGCATCCCATGTTTGAGGTCAAAACCCGACTTTCTTTCCATTTCTGCCCTAGCTGGATTTCTATTTTCCTGCCAAGATAAGTAAGCCTTCCATTCTCTTAAAGCTATTTGATAATTTTGGCTTTTCTGAAGCATACGGATAAAATCTTTACGGCTATTCGTTAACTGTTGGGTATATTCCAAAGTTTCATCTGGTAAAGTATATTGTTTTAGCACTCCTTTAAAATCAATATCTGCTGTCAGCAATTGATATAATTGTTCAGCTTCTTCCAAAAACTCAATCCGCCCTCTGATTAAGTTATAAAGATACTCCAGAAAAGCATTTAGCTCATCTTTGCTAAGGGGTGCTTCGTCTTCTATGGCGAAGTCAGATGGTATTGGTTTTTTTTGCGGTGGCTTTAACAACCATTTACGATGAGTTTCCATCTTTTTGATTTGGGCAAAGGCATAACCAGTGTAAGTATGTTTTACCTTTTTGCTCAAAAATAACTGTTTATGATTAATTAAATGCTGTCCAACTGTGTTTACAAAAGGATAATGATTTAACCAGAGCAATTCTAAAACGTTGGGATTAGCGCCAGCTAATAACTGGAGGATTTTTCTTAATTCATATATAACCGTGTCTTTGTTGCCATCTATAAATGGAAATATACCTGGTTCATCCCAACCAGCATCTTTTTGTTCTATCCGATCAAATCCCAAATAGTACCCTTTGGGTGCGATGAATACTCCCCGATAATCAAAGTCTGAATCAGGACGATTTAAACCATAGCCGTGGCTGCCTGCCAAACCAATTAAAATAGTTCTTTGCTCAACTTCTATTCTTTTCATCTCACCTGATTAAAATATAGTCATCCTAACTCATGAGTTAAGCAGGTGGGGAGATGGAGAGCAGAGAAAGAATTTTAACTCTTGATTCTTGAGAGCTAGTTTGCACAGATTGGGAGACCAACCTATACGACTGGCTCCATGTCCGGTTATAAAAAAGAGCAGCTCTGGTAACAGAGTTGCTTAGTTTAAGAGGAATACCCCTAAAGGAGATGATGCAACGGTATCCCCTTGAGGAGCAAAACCTGTCAATTCAGTTGTTCCTATACTTTTGCTTTCCTAGAGCAGGAATTATCTAGGATAAATGTGGCGTCTAGTACCCCATCCTGGATTGACGATTGCGGCTAAATCTTCTTCAGACAATTTGCTGATCTCATTGTCTAGTTCTTTGACGGTGAAATCATAGCCACGCTCTTGAGCAATCTTGATGAAGGCTTCTGGATCGGCTGTTGCTTTGAGTCTTTGCTGTAATGCTTGATCTTTTTTTACGGCTTGAAAAAGTCGGGCAGCATTTTGCTGTGTCATGACAATCCATCTCCTGTTTGAAATATCAGGTTTGAATGTAGTAATTTAACTCCTGGGGGTTCACTAACTTCTGTAAAGAATTTTTGGATTTAGCATTATCTAAATCTGATCTTAAAACAAAGAAGAAAATTGTGTTGATTTTGACAAAAAAGTATAACTTTAAGGCTAATACTGCTGTTACTTTTATATAAAAATCAGTCCTAAGATAGTAGTAATTTTTAGCTAAAAAGTATCGATTTGGATTTGTAAATTCAATTTACATTCCTGCGGGAAGCGATGTCTACGACGGGCTACGCCTACGCCCATGAAGACTGTTGGCTAATTCCTCCCCTCTCTTAGAAAATGACCAACAGAAAGTAGCGAATTAACTGATTTTTCATCTTCAGACTCATCAGACACCAATGCCAAACCCAAAAATCCTGTTATAGCTTGACTTGACAGCTGTTAATAAAATAAGATGTTAGATTGTCTGTCTAATTCCTGCTCGGATCAGGTAGACATATTACAAAAGCTGGCAAAAGCGTCTCTACAGGAGATAAAAACCAGCTACCTGTACGGCAACCTCAAGGACAATTCCATGACCTACGCAATTATTGAAACTGGCGGCAAACAAATACGAGTAGAGCCAGGGCGGTTTTACGACATTGAACTGCTTACAACCGAACCAGATGAAAAAGTTACAATAGATTCCGTATTACTCGTGCAGCACGACGGCGAAGTCACCATTGGACAGCCACTAGTGACGGGTGCGACTGTAGAAGGGACTGTAATGCGGCATTTCCGAGGTCGTAAAGTCCTGGTATACAAAATGAAGCCAAAAAAGAAAACCCGCAAAAAGCGGGGGCATCGTCAGGAAATTACCAGACTTATGATTGACTCCATCACCCTTAATGGTGCAGTGTTTGCTGCCCAAGGAGAACCGGAGAAGGAAACCCCCGTTATAGATAACAGTCCTGCCGAAGAAGTTGAAACCGCTGCTGAATAATAAAAGAAGTAGATACACAAGAGGAAATCATGGCTCATAAGAAAGGAACAGGTAGTACACGCAACGGTCGTGATTCTAATGCCCAACGTTTGGGTGTCAAGCGTTATGGCGGTCAAGTTGTGCGTGCAGGAAACATTCTCGTGCGTCAGCGTGGTACCAAATTCCACCCTGGTAACAACGTCGGTATTGGTAGCGATGACACTCTGTTTGCCTTAATCGACGGTGTTGTAATGTTTGAGAGAAAGGGCAAAACCCGTAAAAAAGTTAGTGTTTATTTACCCATAACTGCTGCTGAGGCAGCTCCTGCTGAGGCAGTAGCAAGTTAGAGTGTGAGGGTGGGCAAATTACCCACCCTACTTGCTAGTTAGCACTGATATGATAATCAAATTTGCATAAATATTAATTAATATTCACAGCAGTTGCTTAACTTTTTCCCCTTATTTACTTATTTACTCTAAAAAATAAGTTCCTAACTCTTTTATTCTCTCTACCCAACCTTTCACCTCATCAGCCACTTTATACTTCCATTGAAGTTGAAGTACTTCTCTAGTATGAGAATCATCAAATATAACTTTGTCTTTGTTTTCAAAGACTGGTGCCAGAAATTCTACCTGAGCAGCCTGGGCAAATAAAGTTGACACTTGGCTAACACTCAAATTTTCAGGCGCAGCAAGGTAATGTCCTCCTTTGGAGCCAAATCGCACTATGGCAATGTAGCAGTCTGCCAAATCTTCAACATGAATCCACGCTGTCATGAAATCTGGTGGAAATGGCTGAGAGCCTTGGTGTGGTTTTCCTGTAATGAACTGCTGAATTGCAAAATCCCAGAAACTGCCACGAGTTGGGGCTGAACCATACACTGATGAAGGATAGACAATCGAGGCGTTACCTCCATTGCTGATATATTCTTCTACTAACCCATCTTTCAACACATTTACACCTGCTAGTAAGTCGAGACATACTAAATATTCGGGCAGTGTATAACCGAGTGGCGGAGGTGTTTCTGTTATTTGTCCTCCATTAGCGGTAATCAAAGAGAAATTGCCACTGGTTGTAATTACATGAATATCTGGTGAAACTGCACTAGCACCGTGTAAAGCGGCTTCTAATGGTATACGGTCGAAAGCGAATTGAGCTTCTTTGGTTGATTCTAGAGGTATGTGCCAAGCTACATTAATTACCGTTGTAATATCATAACTTGCGAATTGCTTGTGCAACATCATTGCTGGAAATTTCTGCCTCTTGAGAGCGGATTATTTCTTTGCAGAAAGGCTTTATACCCTCAATATCACTACTCGGACGCACAAGTGCCAATGCGGCAAAATCTTCTGTCTGAGAAAACTTACGGCACAGCGCTCCGCCAATATAACCAGCTGCACCTATAATCAAGACATTTTTAATGTAAGTGCTTTTTTCGGATGAAAATTCTTTGTTGTTTGACATATTTGAAACTTGTAGCTAATCAAGCTTTTTAATATTTCTAAAATAGCGCTTAAGACAAACTAAAGATCCATAGTCCACATTAATAAAGTAGAAACTGATAAGGGGATTTTCATGTATGTAACTAACTTACAATCTTTAGGTTCACGATCGCAAGGCAGATAAATGCAAAATATCGAGTTTTACCTTTGCTTTAACCGTTGAATTAGTCAAACATTTAACTTGTAGCATTAATGAGGTTTGGTTGGGAGAATACCTAAATTATAATGCCTAAATTATACTGTGGCTTTGATTACCATAGATAACTGAGACAATGCTGATAATTAACTAAATTTTCTCAAGGGATAAATTTATGAAAATCATGGCTTTGTTTCAGATAGGCTTCAGTCCTAACAGAGATACTTTGGATGTTCGGGATAACTCAAACATCAGTAGTGTTAGAACCGAAGGCTTTATTTGATTGCAATGTAGATACGATGCCTACGGCGGCAAGCTACGCAGTAGCAAGAATCTGATGGAGTCCTCTACAAGAAGGCATCTTCTTTACCCCAATAGCCTTTATGAATCTGCTTGTAGTTTAGTTTCCTCTGAATCAATCAATACAAAAATAACTATCCAAAGGACGAAAGAAGACTATGAACTGGAAAACACTTTCTTTAATTGCTGGTTTGATTTTAACTACCAGTCTCACTGCTTGTTCTAGCAGTCCTGCAAGCAACAATCAAATTGCTCCTGAAGCCTCTCCTGCTATGAGCAAAGACAAAGCTGGCGATGCAATGGGCAAAGATGCGATGGGTAAAGATAAAGCTGGCGATGCGATGAGCAAAGATAAAGCAGTTGATGCGATGAAGCAATCGCCTGCTTCCAGCAAGCCCTAGCCACAACTAACTTTGCATCTCACTTTTCTTGTACTGGGTACTAGGGACTGGTTAACCAGGAAAATCCTAATTCCAATCCCTATACTTTGGTGAAGGGGCATACGAAAAAATAGAGCAAACTATCCGCCAGCTATTGGGGTAGAAGGAATGATAACGACTTCTACTTTATCGATCAGTCTGGCTTTGTTGGGGGGTGTTCTAAATGTGCTTTCACCCTGTGTTTTACCGATTTTGCCTGTGCTATTGGGACGATGTCTGACGACAAGCCCTTCGGGTACTCTTCGAGAACGCCTTCGGCGAACGCAGTCGCTCATGGGGGAAACCCCCAAGACCGCGCTGGCTCACTGCTTTGCGTCTACGCTCCAATCCCACATCTACGGCCCAGTAGCACTGTTAGGGGGATTAATCACTGGTTTTGCACTAGCAGGTAGTTTACTAGGTGTAACAGCAAGCTGGTTTACAGGCTTGGTTATTTTATTACGGAATGGAGCGATCGCACTCCTTTTATTTTTGGGAATACTCGCAATTTTCCCCACCTGGAGTTACCGAATATTTAGTTATATTCCAGTTGGCAAATGGGCTAAAAAATCTCCACGAATCGGACTCATGGGAGAATTTTGGCTAGGGACTCAGTTGGGGCTTTTGTGGACTCCCTGTGCTGGGCCAGTTTTGGGGGGAATTTTAGTATTAGCAGCAGTTAATCATCAAGTTATAGGTGCATTCTGGCTACTGCTTGCTTATGGAATTGGAGCAAGTTTACCTCTTTTGGCGATCGCTTACGGTGGGCGAGTACTCAGCCAACGAATCCTCAATCTCCGCTCCCATAGTGCAGCGTTGCAGCGGATTGGTGGCGTAGCGATCGTGGCTACAGCAATTGCTATTCTTCTCGGTTGGGATGTTCAGGTGCAACTTTGGCTGGCTCCATTCTTTCCCACTCAACTTTTGTGAGACAGCCATAACAGTGCCAATTTTAGATTGCTAATTTTAGATTTTGGATTATAAGACCCAATCCGAAAGTCTAACTGGGAACAATCTAAAAATCCAAAATCCAAAATTTGTATGACCTCATCTAAACGCAAAGTCCGCTCAACACCAAGTCAGACTTTTCTATCAAAGACCTTTCACTGGATTAATATCATCAGTCTCGTTTTGATGATCGCTAGTGGGCTGCAAATCTATAATGCTAATCCGGTATTTGGAGGGCGTGGAGGTTGGCGTTTTCCCGATTTTCTGTTGCTAGGAGGTTGGCTAGGGGGTGGTAGACACTGGCATTTTGCTGCTATGTGGCTATTTTCGCTGAACTTACTTTGGTATGGACTTTATATATTTATAACTCGTCGTTGGCAGCGTCGCTTTGCCGATCGCGGTGACTTAAAAGCGTTGCAAGTCAGCCAAAACCCAAAGCGCAAGAATTACGCATGGCATCGGCTAGTTTATACTGCTATTATTCCAGTGTTGCTGCTGGCAATCTTGAGTGGTCTGGCGATGTACAAACCTGCCCAACTGTATTGGCTTTCTGGGCTGTTTGGTAGTTGGCAAACTCTACGGACTGTTCACTTTATCACTGTTCCCACAGTCATACTGTTTATAATTGCTCATTCCTTACTTGCCCTGAAGGTAGGAAGCATCCGTTTAGTGAAATCTATGTTTCTGTAGAGGTTCTATGAGTCTGATTCTTCCCAAACATACCTTATCCCGTCGTCGGTTACTGCAAGTATCTGGACTTTCAGGAATAGGCTTTCTTCTTGGTGGCTGTGGGACAAATTTGTTCTCAGATAATCTGCGTCAAATATCTGAGCCACTAAACCAAAGTCTTGAAGCACTCCTGCTAACTCAAAAACCTATACCTGAATTTCCTGTCAGTGCCATAGAAGCAGATAAATTGCTGGTTAATACCTTTGACTTCACCCCGCAAATTGATCCGGCACAGTTTCGCCTGAAGATTGATGGTGAGGTTAATCACGCGATGCAATTGAGCATGGCAGATATTCAAAAACTTCCCTTGACTTCAATGGTGATTCGCCATGTCTGTGTTGAAGGCTGGGCTGCGATCGTCCAATGGGGAGGTGTGCGATTACGAGACTTAGTAGCGCTGGTACAGCCTAAGTCAAACGTGCGCTATGTCTACTTCAAATCTGCTGATGGCTATTATGAAAGCTGGGATATTGCTTCTGTTGTACATCCCCAAACTCTCATGGCTTATCAAAAGAATGGACAACCCTTATCAGTTGATAATGGTGCGCCTATGCGCCTAGCATCCCCAATTAAACTGGGCTACAAACAAAGCAAGTGGGTAACTCAAATTACATTCGTCAGCAATTTGTTATCTACTAAAGGCTATTGGGAGGATCAGGGCTATGAGTGGTTTGCAGGGCTATAAGTTGGCAAAAAGTTAATCTACATCGGGTTCAATGCCTAGCGATCGCAATTGTGCAATCAACCGTTCAGCCCGTTGTCTTTCTTGTTCAGCCCGTTGACTTTCTTGTTCTGTAGAAGTCAATACCCAATTGAGAGTCCCATCATACCACCGTAACCAGGGCTGTTCTATATCTTGATAGCGTCCCTGCCAGACACCCAAGCCTAATTCTAGTTCTGGTATCCAGAAGCGTGGCTCTGACAGTGCTATTTCAGCATAACGACCACCGTCTAACTTAAATACCCTGAACTCATATTTGTACCGATCAAATACTACATAATAAGGCACACGCAGAATCTGTTCATACACTTCCCATTTTCCTGGTGGTTGCTTAATATCTCGTAATGTCTGCCCCAAGTCTTCCTTTTCAGTACCTGGAGACAGCAATTCAACGACAATAAAAGGATGAACGCCCTCTTGCCAAACGACATAACTTAAGCGTAGATCCCGTTGTTCATAGAGACGGGAAACACCTAAAACGGCAAACCAATCTGGCCGTTTATGCCACAGTGGATGGCGCGGGTCATAATAAAGATTCAGATCGCTAGCAACAAATATCTCGTCGCTTGGATAATTCGGTGGACGAAAGGTTTCGTCTAACAGACGAGGTTGTAATAAATGAAACTGATCGGGCAAACCAGGCTCCTCAGGATCTTCACTGGGAAGATCATACATGGTTGGCAATACATCTTTTGGCGATCGCGGCGGGTCTGTTTGATACATCATAAAACAGTCCTGATGATGAAACTTTCAGTTCTATTATGATTCAATTGTTTTTGAGTAACTCAACACCTTGCAGAACGGGGCAACATAAATTTCTCGCCCTCCGCTGCAAATTTACCGCGAACCATCAGCACAGTTTCATCAAATGCATGGGCGAATGCTTGCACATCTTTGACATTGAGAAGTTCTGGACTAAAGTAAATCACCACTTCTTCAATTAGTTGAGGTATTTTACTAAGAATATTCTCCAAAGACCATATCTGCGTTGTAACTAAATCGAAAAGATGAAGTCGGTTATCTTCTATCTCCATGCAGGCGATTAAATCTAAATCTTCTGCATAGTATAAGGTACGACTTCCTTCATTGACACAGAACACAGGTTTTTCTTTGACTACGCCAACTATATTAGAGACAGGGGCGCGTGTTTCCAAAAGTCTATGTAACAATGTGTAATCTTTGGTATTTGTAAAATCCAGTGTTCTGAAGCTATCAGTGCCACCTATGGAGTTACACTTAACTTTGAAGATGTGTTCTTCGACTACACGAAAGCCAAAAGGTAAGTAAAACCCCGGTTGTGGTGTCGTCAGTACCAGGGTTTCGTAAAGACTATCGCAATATTCCAGCACTTCTTCCATCACTTCACGGTAATACCCTTTCCTGCGAAATTCTGGACGGGTAGCTACTCCATGAATTCCTCCAAAAGTAAGCTTTTGTCCCATAATTTGCATGGGAATTTCTAGCACTCCCACATGGGTAATAGCTATATCATCATGAAAGCGCATAAACGGAGTTGAAGCTGTTTCCCAGGATGCACCTAGTTTTCTTGCACATTCTGCTAAACTGCTGAGTCCGGGAAATGTGACTTCCATCAAGTCAAAAAGCTTATCGCTTAAGCTGGGATCATCAGAGAACGACTGTTTGAAACGATACTGGCTCATAGTTCAAGTATTACTAGAAATTCAGTAGAGACTACAAAATCAATTCCAGCAAATCCAGAAAAAGGGAAATTATAAATGGATAGTAAGGGTGTAAGGTGTTACACCTCTAACATTTGACCCAATATTTTTCAAGCCTGAGTCTCTTCAAATAAAACTAAGCCATACTTCTCACCAGTAGGTAAAAAGCCAATTCCTCGATAAACTGCTTGGGCTGCTTGGTTATTATCGCCTGTAAACAGGATGGCACGTTTTACTCCCTGCGATCGCGCATTTAACAACGAGCCTGCTACTACACTTTTGGCATAGCCTTTACCACGCAGCACTGGCGGTGTCCACACTCCACCAATTTGCACAATATCAGGTAGGCTGGCATTGAAAGCAGAGTAGGAAACTGGGGTATCTCCTGCTACCAAAACCCAATGCATTGCCATAGCTTGACGTGCTTCAATTATGCGATCGCAAGCAGGTCTTAAACTAGGAGTATCTCTTTGTCCTAAAGTTTCCACATTATAAGTAGCGCACCATTCGCTGAGTAATTCCAACTCCTCTAGATGTGGCAAACGACACTGCACCTTTGCTGATGCTAAAGCTTGAGGTATTTGTAAGTCATCCAGTGTTAGAGATAACAATATCTCAGGCTCATCAAGCTGAGTTGGTCGGTTGCTAAGTCCCAAAATGCTTTTTGTCGCTTCGACTTGTGTTGCTGGGCCACTAATTCCAGAGATGACACGTCCAGATTGTGCTACAACTGCTTGCACCACCTCTGGTAAATGTACAGGGGCTTGGACTCCGATTATCCCATTCCAAAAGTGGGCTGCAACTGCCACTATAGTCTCATCTGTGTAGGCTGCTATGTAAGTTCCTTGAAATCTTGCACCTTGGTCAAGCAGTCCCGCCGCTCGCCAATTTGAGCGCAAAAACATAGAAGTATCGGTGTGTTGCAAGAGAAATGCTTCCAGTGATGCTTCATCTCCAGGTTGCAGGGTTCTTAAAGTAGGCACAAAAACTCCTGAGTGTCCAATTCAGTGTACCGAATTAGCGGTTTTGGGAATAACCCCAGCGATGTCTGACAAAAAACAGCTTTACGTCTATGCAAAAAGTACCCTTGAGTGTACTATTCACTGCCCAATTGTATATTCCATGCTAATAATGATGTGGATACAACTAGCAACTAAGTAAAAAGAAAGTGGTTGAGTATCTTGGCAAATTTACTCAAACTAATTCACACATATTTATTACCTCTATTGAACACCTAACAATTTTAGAAAATAATTGGAGGCAAAATGGTTTCTAATCAAAATATAACTGATAATGATTGGAATTTGGATGAAAGCAGGACACTTATTCAGGCACTTATCAAAGATTTTTATAAGAACAACTTAAATAGTTTTGCCGATCCAATTAAAAAAGAAGGATTAGTAGCAGCAGGAAAAGAAATATCTCAAATAATTATATTGTTTAATCGGCTTCAAAAACTCATTAATAGAAATACCCCACAAAATATTTGGTGGGACAAAATACCGAGAATAGTTATACCTGACAATAGGGATAAAATTCAAAGAGAACTGACTGAACTTTCGAAAGCTTTAATATTTGCGATAGAAGCTCTGCGTGAATCTTCATCAAATATAAATATTGCTCAAGCAATTAGATTTGACGTTGAACAAATTGTTTGCAAATATGAACATCCTGTTACAGGATTTATCATCAATCCATTTCTATCAGTTCACCGTTCACCATCAACGACGACTAAAGTAATTTTTGGACTCATCAGTGCCGTTTTTATATATGGAGGAATTACTTTTTCTTCTATCGCCGGACTTTGGATTTTCTCAGAAGTTGTTAATCATTACAACAATAATAATTATAATTCAAGCAAAAAAGCATTACAAAATGAAATAAAAGAAATTCAAAAATATACAGATAACCGGGTAGAAGCAATTCAAAATAAAGCTGAACAACAAACTCAATCAGAAAATACAAATTCCAGCCCTGAAAATAATGTTAACAAATCAAAACAAAGCAAACAAGAAATAAAAGAATTAAGTACAATTTCACAAGAAAATGCAGAGTTTAAACGTATGGAGCTAACAAGACTAAATAGTAATCTTGCTGAGTTAAATGCACAATATAGCAAAAGACAATCTGTAAAGGAGAAGTCTAATGAATTTCTTCTCCAACTAAGTTTGGCTATTTCGGCAGGAACACTAGGTAGCATTATCAGTATTTTAATCAGAATTGAAGAATTTCAGAAGAAGAAATATTCTGATCCACTAACTCCATTCCTGGTTGGTGCTTTTAAACCAATGATTGGAGGAGCATTTGCTGTTTTATTTTTAGCCTTGATAAACTCTGGAATTATATTAATGTTTGTTAATCCGAGTGTGTTTAAGCTAAATCCGACTACTAATGAACAATCATCTCAAGACCAACAAAGGTCTCTAATTTTTGTAATAGCCTTTGTTGTTGGTTTTAGTGAAAGACTTGCAAAGGATTTTATAGGTAAAGCAGAAGAAATAGCAGGCGGTAACCGAGATAACCCTGAATCTAAACCAGTTATTCATGAATTAACAACCGATGTAGATAGTTTAAATATTGTGCCTAATAAACTAGCTATTAGTGGTTTAAAAAATAGTGCAGTTAGTTCAAATATATTGCCAAATCAACTAGATATTAATGATTCATTAAATGATGCAGATGATTTAGACTCTAACAAAGGCGATCGCTAATCTCAACTCTAGCAATCCTAAATCATTCGTGAAAAGTTAGATCCCCGACTTCTCGAAGAAATCGGGGATCTAGACACCGCGAATTTTCACAAACAGGTTCAGGACTGGCGATAGCAGGCAAACTCCATTGAAAAAGTAGCCATACCAGAAGTGAGCGATCGCAACTCTGTAGAATACCCAAACATTCGCGCTAGCGGTACTTCCGCTCGAATCACTGTGTATCCCTGCATTGTCTCGGAACCCAACAACAAACCTCGACGGGAGGATAAGTCACCTTGAACCCTTCCCATAAACTCGTTGGGTGTTTCCACCTCTACAAGCATGATAGGTTCGAGGATGTAGGGTTTTGCTTTGGCGATCGCACCCTCAATTGCCTGATGGGACGCTGCCCGGAAAGCCAATTCTGAAGAGTCAATTGGGTGATAGGAACCACCATCCAGAACGACTTTCACCCCAGTTACCGGATAGCCTTCCAACTGTCCTGATTGCATCGCCTGACGGCAACCCTTCTCACACGCAGGGATATATTCTTTGGGAATCGCACCCCCAACCACCCGATTCTCAAAGACAAACGGCTCACCTGTGGGTTCAATCCACCCAGTAATATGGGCGTATTGACCAGGGCCGCCTGACTGTTTCTTGAATCGGTAGTCAAAGTTAGCTTGCTGCCTAATGGTTTCTCGGTACGCCACGGCGGGAGTACCGACGTAGACCTCGGCATTATATTCCCGTTGGATGCGTTCGAGGTAGATTTCCAAGTGGAGTTCGCCCATCCCAGAAATCAGAGTTGCTCCTGATTCGGGGTCGATGCTCAACCGGAAGGTGGGATCTTCCCTTTGAAAGCGATTCAGTGCCTTAGAAAGGCGATCGCTATCTTCCTGTTTCTTAGGCGTAATCGCCAGCGTAATCACTGGTTCCGGCACAAACATCTTCTCTAGAGATACCAGTGGTTCCCCAGAACAGAATGTATCACCAGAAGCACAATCCACACCCAACAGGGCCACAATATCCCCTGCCACGGCAACTTGTACCTCTTCTCGCTTATTGGCGTGCATTCTCACCAAGCGACCAATTTGCACCCGCTGTTCAGTCCGCGAGTTGTAGACGGTATCGCCGGGTTTGAGCGTCCCAGAGTAAATCCGGGTATAGGTTAACTGCCCAAAGGACTCAACGGTGAGTTTAAATGCCAGTGCCACTAAGGAAGCATCGGGGTTAGGGTAAATACTCACCGACTCTACAGTTTTGACCACTTCTCTATCTATCGGAGATGGTAGATAGAGCACAACTGCATCCAATAAGTTTTGCACTCCTTTATTTTTGAATGCCGAACCCAGCAGTACAGGCGTGAATTGTAGACTCAAGGTTGCCTGTCGGATGGTTTGCCAAATTAATTCTTTGGGAATCTCCTCACCCGCCAGTAGCATCTCGGTCATCGGTTCCGAGAACAGCGATAAAGCATCTAGCAGCTTGTCGCGTGCCTGTTGTGCTTTATCCCTAAAAGCTTCGGGAATTGGCTTTTTCACCCAGCTTTCCCCGTTTTCACCCTCAAAGTAGTCAGCAGTCATTTCTACCAGGTCAATCACTCCCTGGAATTGGTCTTCACTGCCGATCGGGTACTGGAGCAATACTGCATTTAGTTGCAAGCGATCGCGTATTCCCTGTACTACACGAAATGGATCTGCCCCCGTCCGATCCATTTTGTTGATGAACGCCAAACGCGGCACACGGTAGCGCTTCATTTGCCGATCCACTGTAATGGATTGGGACTGCACGCCCGCCACAGCACACAGCACCATCACTGCTCCATCCAATACCCGCAGGGCGCGTTCCACTTCAATTGTGAAATCTACGTGTCCAGGTGTATCAATCAGGTTAATTTGAGTATCGTGCCACTGGCAGGTGGTAGCAGCGGAAGTGATGGTTATACCATGCAGTTTTTCTTCTGGCATAAAGTCCATCGTTGCACCCTTGCCACCTCCCCGCACCTCCTCAATAGCGTGGATTCTGCCCGTATAGAAGAGAATTCGCTCTGACAGCGTAGTTTTACCAGAGTCGATGTGGGCAGAGATACCAATATTTCGGATGCGTGTTCGGGGAATCATAAAATTTCCTTTTGTCCAAGCGACAAACAGTCACCACCTGAGCGGTGATATATCTTGTATTATACATGTACTACAAATAAAAGACAAGGCTGATAATACAGAAAAATTGTTGATATTTGCCCTAGCTGACCTTTAAAATAGATATTCAAGCGGAGGAAATGAAAGCTTGAAATTGATATTGGTAGCTCCCGACTCTTTGTTGTGTGCAGCCTTTCAACAGCATTTTAATTACTTACCCAATGTAGAAATAGTGAATAACTATTTCGAGTGGTTGCCAGATTTTGATTGTATGGTCAGCCCTGCTAACTCTTTCGGAATGATGGATGGTGGCATAGATGCGGCAATTATCCGTTTTTTCGGTCATTCCTTAATGGCAAGAGTCCAGCAGCGCATCCTTGAGGATTATTTGGGCGAACAGCCTGTGGGAACATCAATGATTGTGGAAACAGTCCATTACAAACATCCTTTTTTGGCTCATACACCCACTATGCGAGTTCCCATGATTATTGCTGGGACAGATATTCCTTATATTGCGATGTGGGCGATGCTGCTGGCAGTTCGACACCATAATCAACACGCCAAGCAAAAAATTAACACCATTGCCTGTCCTGGATTGGGTACGGGAATAGGACGAGTGCCATATACTGAAGCTGCTAGACAGATGGCTTTAGCTTACGATCATTTTCTCTATCCACCCAAATATCTCAATTGCATAGTTGCGGCTGAAAGACAACTTCAAATATGGGAAGGAGGAGATTTTAGGTAAAGTTTAAAAACGCCCTAGTGGATTATACTGCTGGGGCGATCGCTACTCTCAACTCTATGACTAGTAAACGCTTTTATCACATTGGCTTTGGACTAGATGATTTGGGTTCATCGCCTCCCAGCATTGCTCTATTATCTGGCGATCCGGAGCGATCGCGTCTCATTGCCCAAACTTATTTACAAGATGTACGCGTGTTGTCAGAAAATCGCGGACTCAATAGCTATGTAGGATACTTACCTGATGGTCGCCTCATCTTATCAGCTACAAGTGGTATGGGTGCGCCTTCATTAAGTATTGTGGTTAATGAGTTGGTACAAGTAGGAATCCGGCAAATTATTCGCATTGGAACTTGCGGATCAATTCAACCCCATATAACAGTTGGTAGCGTTGTTATTAGCAGTGCAGCATTGTGTCGCCAAGGTGCAGCAAATGACATTGCACCTGTGGAGTATCCAGCCGTAGCCGATCCTTTTTTGACAGTTGCTTTAGTTAAAGCCGCACGAGAATTAGAGGTTGAACATTACATAGGAATTACGGCATCAGTTGATACTTTTTACGAAGGACAAGAACGCACTGATTCAGCGAATCCATACTTAATGCGATCGCTGCATGGTATTACAGAAGAATATCGGCGCTTGAATATCTTGAATTACGAGATGGAATGCGGCACCTTGTTTAAAATGGCAGGAGTATATAATTTTGCAGCCGCAGCTATTTGCGGTGTAGTTGCTTCGCGTACTGATGGTGAAAATATCATTTTAGAACAAAGAGATATTGCTGTTAAAAATGCGATCGCAACTGCTGTACATGCAGCAGCAACCCTTGCATAAGCTAACAAATTTATCTTATTTAACTTCTTAGTCTGCCAGATTTAAGCTGCTCTAAGTATTTTTATCATGTCTTTACCTAATCTTTAATTTATCAATCAGTAATTCTAGGTAAGATGTATTGAGTAAGATGCAATTTTATTTGATAGAGACACATTAATACAAAAA
Organism: Nostoc sp. ChiQUE02; assembly: GCF_034531305.2. NCBI lineage: Bacteria > Bacillati > Cyanobacteriota > Cyanophyceae > Nostocales > Nostocaceae > Nostoc > Nostoc sp. ChiQUE02. The sequence goes on along the minus strand of NZ_JAVRBN020000003.1, from coordinate 288,648 downwards.
GAAAAAAATTCACTAACTATCTTTAAAGTACAAAAATTGTGTGGATATCCTAGACAGAATATATAGACAAAAATTATAAGCTGAATAAAGTAATGCATTTGAAAATTTGTTAAATTATAGTTTTACTAAAATTGTGTTTTTGTCTTCAAATCTAATTTTTTCAGCAATTTTTGCAGGCATTATGAGTAATTTAGCTATCAATAAAACCTCAGCAAAGTTGGAGAAAAATATAATATGAAGAATGCTTTCAGGCGTTGGATTACGACCGTTAATTTAGTTGCGATTACACTAATGCCGACGCTAGTATTTTTAGCATTCTCTCATCGGGCAACGGCTGACGATCCAGGAGCATGTTACATGGTAACCTCCTCTGGTAAAACCGTTGGATTGGGAAACCTTTGTGGCAATAGTGGCAGTGAAATAGCCACACCTTCAGACAACAAAGTTTTTCGAGTCTCAATCAAACGCCGCTTTGGTGGAACTCCTGTGATTGATGTCACCTTCAACGACAAAAAAACCTTTGAAATGATTGTAGATACAGGTGCTAGTGGAACCATTATCACTCAAGGTATGGCGAATACACTTAAACTCCAGGCTACAGGTACAATGCAAGCCCAAATTGCCGATGGTAGCGAAGTAGAATTTCCAACCAGTAAGGTAAAATCTATTGCAGCAGGTGGAGTTACAGCCAATAATCTTCAGGTTGCGATCGCACCAAAAGCAAGCATCGGCTTACTAGGCCACGATTTTTTTGGCAGCTATGATATTAAGATTCTGGAGAAAGAGGTCGAATTTCATCACCGCTAATGTTTGCAGTTTGTAACTTCTTGAGATTTTTATAATCAAAAGGAATCTAAGCCGAGGTACTCAACACTCCTGAAGCAGGTTAAGAGCGTTATAGAATAGAAATAAAACTTATATACATTACGCTGATACAGCAGAATTGCCCATGACCACTTCTAAACGCCACTATCACATAACTACTTTCGGTTGTCAGATGAATAAAGCTGACTCAGAGCGCATGGCTGGCGTTTTGGAAGACATGGGCTTTGAGTGGTGCCAAGACCCGAATAATGCAGATGTGATTCTCTACAATACCTGTACAATTCGGGATAATGCTGAACAAAAGGTATATTCTTACCTCGGCAGACAAGCAAAGCGCAAACATGAGCAGCCTGATTTAACCCTTATTGTTGCTGGTTGTGTTGCCCAGCAAGAAGGAGAAGCACTGTTGCGGCGAGTGCCAGAATTAGACTTGGTAATGGGCCCACAACACGCCAACCGTCTGAAAGATTTACTGGAGTCGGTATTTGACGGTAACCAAGTTGTAGCAACCGAGCCAGTTCACATTATTGAAGATATCACCCAGCCGCGACGAGATAGTACAGTGACAGCTTGGGTAAATGTGATTTACGGCTGTAACGAACGCTGCACCTACTGTGTGGTTCCCAATGTGCGCGGTGTCGAACAATCTCGCACGCCGTCAGCTATCCGGGTCGAAATGGAAGAATTAGGACGGCAAGGTTACAAAGAAATTACTCTACTCGGCCAAAATATTGATGCTTACGGCAGAGATTTACCTGGAGTGACACCAGAAGGTCGGCATCTGCACAACTTTACAGATTTGCTTTATTACGTACATGATGTACCGGGAATTGAAAGGATAAGATTTGCTACTAGCCATCCACGTTATTTTACTGAGAGATTAATTCAGGCTTGTGCTGAGTTGCCCAAGGTGTGCAAACACTTCCACATTCCCTTTCAATCTGGGGATAATGAACTTTTAAAGGCGATGGCGCGGGGTTATACCCATGAGAAATATCGCCGGATTATCGATACCATTCGGCGATATATGCCAGATGCCTCGATTAGTGCCGATGCGATTGTCGGTTTTCCTGGGGAAACAGAAGCACAGTTTGAAAATACTCTGAAACTGGTGGAAGATATCGGCTTTGATATGTTGAATACAGCAGCATATTCACCGCGTCCAGGGACACCCGCCGCCTTGTGGGACAATCAACTGAGTGAAGAAATTAAAAGCGATCGCCTGCAACGGCTCAATCATCTAGGAAACTTGAAAGTAGCAGAGCGATCGCAACGTTACTTTGGACGCATTGAAGAAGTTTTAGTAGAAGACCAAAATACTAAAGATCAAACCCAGGTGATGGGACGCACTGGCGGTAATCGTCTAACCTTTTTTAGCGGCAACATCAAAGAACTCAAAGGGCAGTTGGTGAAGGTAAAAATTACCGAAGTTCGCCCTTTTAGTTTGACGGGTGAACCAGTTGAAGTGAGGCAAACAGTTTTGCAGTAAGAAATCGTTGAAGATTATACCCCTGACTTACGATGAAGTTACCGCAAACGATTCCAGTTCTAAATGAAGCGTGGGTGAAAGTGCGGAAATATTTAGGACTTACGCATTGACAGAAAAGCCCAAATAGCAGATACGCTTTTCAGGGCTTTTAAGCAGATTTTTCAACTATCCTTTTGCGATCGCGTCAACACAATAGTTCAAGAAGTGCGATCGCCAAAAAGCCGAAGCAGCCTTAGCCAAAAGTGAAGTGCAGAAAAGAGGAATTTTCCTCCTGCTCCCTGCTTCGCCTTCCCCCACTCACCGAAAGAATTCAAACTACGTCAGAATTTAAATAAACGCGATCGCATCTTACCGACAATGCAGATTACCCACAGTCTCCATACAGCGATTCTTGTGACTGACTTAGAACGCTCCGAGCACTTTTATGGCAAAGTATTGGGATTATCCAAAATAGATCGTTCCCTAAACTACCCTGGTATATGGTATCAAGTCGGCAACTATCAAATTCACCTGATAGTCGCAACTACTGTCCCCACCGAAAACCCAAACGGAAAATGGGGACGTAATCCCCATGTCGCCTTCTCAGTAGCTGACTTAGACACCGCCAAACAGGAATTGCTCAATCATAATTATCCCATTCAAGCCAGCGCCTCCGGTCGCCCTGCCCTGTTCACTCAAGACCCTGATGGCAATATTATCGAGTTGAGTCAGCAGTGAGAAGGAGTGGGGAAGCAGGGGAAGAAAACTAATGACTAATGACTAATGACTAATGACTAATGACTAATGAAAATCATTGCCTACTCTTACACCGATCCGTTACTAGAATCTTCTCCTGATCAAGCCGATTGGGGATGGGAGGTGGATCGGGTTTATGAAGATTTGGGTAAGCAAGAGTCTTCTGGGCACGCTACGCGATCGCAATTACAACAATTATTCACAGATTGCCAAACTGAAAGGGCAGATTATCTCCTGATTCGTCGGTTAGAAGAATTGGGGGATACTGTAGAGGAAATTAGCGATCGCTTGAATCAACTCGAAGTAATGGGGATAGCAGTAATCGCTACTGAACAGCCCTACACTTCTGAAAATTACCCTCTGGGCGCTGACTTGCTGAATTTGCTACACGCAATCCAACGTCAGCAACGTAGTCGTCGCATCCGTCAAGGACACGCCCGTAATCGTCTTGAGGTTGCACCGCCACCGGGCAAAGTTCCCTACGGCTATCGCAGAGGTAAGGGAAAATATACTGTTGATCGCAGTACTTCACCAGTAGTTAAAGATTTTTTTGAACACTTTTTACTCTATGGTTCCCTGCGGGGTTCAGTTCGTTACTTGGCGAAAAAATACGGCAAGAAAATCTCTGTCACCACTGGAAGACGCTGGCTGACTAATCCAGTCTATCGCGGTAATACAGCCTACCAAAATGGTGAAATTATCTCTAATACCCATATTCCGATCATTTCTAAGGAGGAAGCTGCCCAAGTTGACCGACTTTTACGCCGTAACAGCCGTTTACCATCCCGAACTGCTAGTGCACCGCGTTCTCTCGCTGGGTTGGTTGTTTGTGGCGAGTGTCATTCACATCTGACAGTTACCCGTGTGACCCAACGCAACCAAGATAAGGAGTATCTTTATTTACGTTCTACTAGCTGTCCTCAAAGCCCCAAATGTAAGGCTATTCCCTACCAAGAGGTTTTAGAACATACTATTGAAACGATTTGCCGTGATTTATCCTTAGCTGTAGCAGGGATGAATTTTCCCCAATTGGATGCAGTCAAGAATAGTTTAGGGCAAGCGATCGCTCGTCAGCAAGAAATACTTGCTCAGTTACCCGCTTTAATCGAAACTGGAATTTTAGATGCCGAAACAGCCAAGTTAAGAACTTACAAACTCCGCACGGAAATTTCTGCGCTCGAAGCAAAGTTGGCGACTCTCCCCCCAGTTAACTTGCGTTCTGTTGCTCAAGCTGTTTCCATACCACAATTTTGGTTAGATTTGTCGGAAACAGAGCGACGATTTTACTTTCGAGAGTTTATCAGGCAAATTGACATTACTTTTCAGAATAAAGAATTAAAACTCCAAGTTATTTTTATTTTTTGATTTAATTGAAACACTATTTTTGAGACGGTTGATCCTTAGTATACGCAGCAGGTTTTGGCCCAGCATTCCGCACATTGATAACTTTATTAAGGATATCAAACCAAAAAGGCGCACCCATAGCAATAGCTAGACCACTGACTATCCAACCGCAAATTAATTTGAAAACCTGCGAAATTCTGATGTAAACTCTATTCGATTCTGTAGTATCTAATAACTCAAACTGTTGATTAATATTTTGCCATCCAATGGGTATAGAAGCATTTCCTAATAGTTTCTCAATTTCCTTTCGGGCTTCCGAATCATTAATATAATCGATTTTTTGACTTGCGCTTTGAGTAATTGTAGAGCGGATAACCGAATCCTGCGATAGCCTTTTAATAAGGTGAAATGTATCAGTGTTTGTTAATAAGGCAACTAATATTCCAATTAAAATAGCAACTCCTTTGGCATTTCGCTTATAAACACCACTAGCTCGATCCATAGAGCGATCAAACCATGTTTCGACTTCATTTTTAAACTGATTCATTTCTTCTGTGAGGTCGCCAACCTTTATCCTACTACGTTGGGCAATCACACCAAGACTCTTGATTAAATTATTAGGTACTTCATTAGGTAGCTCATCATTAACAAAATTTATAAAAGTTTCGTCAATATTTCCATAAATTTCTTTAATTCTCTGGTAACTTGCACTCGTTGGATTATTAATACCTTTTTTAAGTTCTTTGTAAGATGCTAATATCATGTACAAGTTAGTTTTAGCATCTTCACTAGGATGTTTTACATAATTAATTAACTGGGGAATTTTTAATGTATCTAATAAAGTGATTGCAAATGTTTCAGAAGGAAGATAGGAAGGACCACTTTGTTTTTCTATTACTTGTTTGTCAGGGTTTTTAGCAATTTCCCGAAAATGCTTTTCTACTTTATCCTTAGCTTGCTGATTTAATGTATTAATCAAAGGATCGTTATAAAGTTTCTGTACCAAGTTTATTGCATGAATAATATCTGATTTTTCACTTTCACTACCTCCTGCTAAAAGTAATTCAATCGAAGTTTTTAAATGTTTAGCTCTCCATTGTAATAATGTGGCAATTAGTTCCTGGATTTCCGAAGCTAGCAAGCTCAAAATCAAGTAAATAAAAACTAAGCCAAGAGTAATATCTACAACTACAGGTAAATTCATTGACAGTCTCCAATATTTTTTATCTGTTTATTTTTCTAAAAAAATGCTTAAAAAATTATATAACATAGATATTTAAATTAAATAGTTGCTTAATTAAATTTAAAATAATAAAGTTTGTTGATTGAGATAATTTTATTCAAAAATAGTTTTTTATTATTGGTTATTATTCTTTTTAGGTAAAAAATAATTATGTTTTTTGTAAAACTACTATTCAAAATAATTATAGATATTTTATTTAACTATTCAACACACTATTGAATTAGTGTAGCAATCACTGAATAAGTTTTTGAAATTAACCAGACAAAAAGTAACTAGATAAAATTTAAACTAAGCGTCACCTTCAAAAGAAAATACAAGTTTATTTACGGACTATATGAAAGGTAATAAATAATTTATCACCTGTATTATTTTTATCATTTATTGGCTTAAATGTTATTTAAATAACCAATATAAATTTTTAAAAAAATAGCGCTAATTAGAGAAAGTTGAGTTAATCTTGGAAACTAGCAATTGTTAAGAACAGACGTTGCTACTGGGTGGCACATTGGAGATTCGCTCTGGTCTCTATGTAATCAAACCAGCAAGTAAAATGATTACCAGAGAATATGCAAGAAGGAAGCTTTATTTGGAGTCATCTGGAAAAACAGCATCGCACGGTTGGCAAATGGATTGATTGGGTATGGTTAATCATGTTGCTGTTTGCAGCAGTGTTACTGTTTAGCATCAATCTGGGAGGATTGCCGCTGCGAGATTGGGATGAAGGGACTGTGGCACAGGTTGCTCGTGAAATTTGGCACGCACCAGCAGGTTCAATGCGTTGGCTTTACCCAACGTTAGGAGGCGAACCATATCATCACAAGCCGCCTTTAATGCATTTACTAATTGCTTGGGCTTATTCTCTAGGAGGCGAAAATGAGTGGACAACGCGTCTACCTGGAGCAATTTTAACAGCGACATCTGTACCTTTACTGTATTGCATTGCTCGAGAGATATTTCGCCAGCGTTGGGCAGCAATTTACAGCGCTTTGATTTACCTAACAATGCTACCTGTGGTGCGTCATGGGCGGTTAGCAATGTTGGATGGGGTAGTGGTAAGTTTTTTGATGGTGATGATGTTGTGCGTGTTGCGATCGCGCCGAGATTTACGTTATTGCCTTGGTGTTGGTATTAGTTTTGGGCTGATTTGTCTGACTCAAGGACTGCTAGGCGTATTACTCGGTGCGATCGCGATCGTATTTCTATTTTGGGATACGCCACGACTACTCACCTGTTACTATCTGTGGATAGCAATCTTAATTGGCATTCTGCCTGTAGCTGGTTGGTATGGTGCCCAACTATTTCACTATGGTTATACTTTCGCCCAAATTGGCCTTGTAAACCCATCACTAGGCGGCCGAATTGCCTCAGGTGTAGAGGGGAATTCTGAACCCCCTTGGTACTATGTGATTGAACTTCTTAAGTACACATGGCCGTGGTTATTATTCTTACCACAAACTGCCCGCTTAACCTGGGAAAATCGCAACCTTAGCTGGGCAAAACTAGTAATGGCGTGGTGTGGCGTTTACCTGCTGATAATTTCCTTCATGATTACCAAAGTTCCCTGGTATCTATTCCCGATTTACCCTGGTTTAGCCTTAGCTTTTGGTATCCAGTTATCAGAAACAGAAAATGCGCCTTTACTCTCATCCTATCCCCGTGCTTGGGTTGCTGGTTTAGCAATACTTGCTGTGGTTGCTTCTGCTGGCAGCATTTATTTCAGTTGGGGTACACCGAAAACAGACTTACAACTGATTTTTGCAGCAGTAGCTTTAACTATGACTTTAGCGGCTATTTTGGCAGAACGAGGCGACGGGCAATTTCTGAAGATTTTGTTTTGGGGAAGTTATATTTCGCTGCTGCTGTTAATGAAATCTAACTACTGGGTTTGGGAATTATCGGAAGCCTATCCAGTTAAACCAGTCGCTGCTATGATCGTGCGGGCAAATCCAGCTACGAAGAAGATTTACACATCTTTTCCCTACCATCGTCCCTCGTTGGATTATTATAGCGATCGCACCATTATTCCCGCTTCTGTTGGTGAACTCCAATATTATTGGCACTACAACGGCCAACCCTATTTCTTGATTCATGCATCTGCTTTCAACAATCTTGAACTAGAGTCAATGAAGCTAGTTGACCAAGCTGAAGGTTGGAAGTTAGTTACAAAAGATACTAGCCGATTGTAGAAAGTCAAGTTGCAGCAACTACGCCCGTAGTAGACATCGCCACTAATTCATCTTGCGCTCAATGCCTTACAACATCGAAGATTTGGGCACAGTTGTTTTGGTGGCTGCGGCTACGCCCATCGTAGGCATTGCCTTTTTCTAGAGAGGATAAAAAACCGTACTTAAGTCTTAAAAAACAATAAACTCCGTAATATTGCGGACTTATTTTCTTCCTTACTATGAGTCGTTGTCGGCAATGTTTTCACCCCAAGTATTGCCGGATATTCAATTGTAGATGCTCTGATGTCTCGATTTTGAAATTGTATGATAATTAGATAGGCATAAATCAACAACAGGTTGTAGTAAACACTTTAGTGCTAAAAATCCTTACTTTGAATACTAAAGTACTTAGTACGAACTAGAATTTATATTTTACGTTTAATTAGATTAACTTACTTATAAGAAGAAGGAATTCAACTAATCAGTAGATCAGTCTTTAACTAGACATAATGTAAAACCGTGTCCTATTTGGGGCGAATAAGACACGGTTTACAGAAGTAGTTAGTTATAATATTACGAAAATCAAAGTAAAATTTGATTTATACCAAAGTAATCCATTTACTGAGATTTGTTTCCTGGTTCATTAACTTTCTCTGTTGTAGGAAAGATTTGGCGATCGTGGCTTGTGCTTTCTTGGGTCAGAGCGATCGCACTAAAGAAAATGGCACTTCCTACAGCCAAGGCTACCATAGGACGTTTGAGCAAGACAAAATCTCTGATAATCCTAGCTAAAGGTCGGCTTTGCCGACGTAGCGCTGAAGACATCATCAACTGCCTCCAAGTAAACGGATCGCGGACATAATGACCGCTTTGGCAAACTACTAGCCTTTCCTGGCAATAGGGACAGCAAAACAAGCCCATGCGCGTTTTTACTGGTTTGGGCGTAGCATTTCTTTGGCAAATTGGGCAAGTAACATAATGATTATCAAAGGTGTGTATATTCATTTACCTCGTCCGCCTAGTCCATTTACTCGCTCTATAACAATAGCTATATTGAATTCCGATCAATACTTAGCAGACTTTCAAGTATGGTCTGACATCAGCCATAAATCACACATACATTGTATTACTACCAAGGATGGCTCAATGGTCGCAACACGAGTATAGCTAGATTTAGGCAAGGATGACTCCTAGTTAATGTTTGTGGGTGCGTCCACCCAGCCTACAAAAACTGTGTTGTCTCTACAAAGAATAGCATTGGCGCTTACTCGCACTCCACTAGCGTAGGCGTAGCCCACCGTAGGTATCCTTGACCCCTAAATAATAATTGTCTCCCATTTAACCATTCTCCCCACAAAAATTTTGCACAATGACATTTTTTGCTAAAGCTTTGTAAATCAAGCAAATAAAGTCTACTTGTCTGGTTGCTAAATAATGGCTCACAATGATAAGTAACAGATAAAAATTTAAATTTTTTCTTACATTTACCCCGCCTCTCAATGACTCTCTTGCCTCCCACTCAACTGAGGAAGGTAACGGAACAACCTGCCTTTCCTACACCTTCCGCTCGTTTAGCTCACCTAATTAATCGTTTCCAACCATCCCCAGAAACCGTTGTCCTGTTTTTAGCCATGCTCATTGGCGGTGGTACGGGTATGGGTGTAGTCACCTTTCACTATTTAATCCAGCTGATTCACCAGCTGATGCTGGAAAATTTAATGGGTCAAATCGGTATCTGGGGTGCTTGGACTTTAGCCTGCGTTCCCACCCTTGGGGGATTAATCGTTGGCTTGATGCGCTGGCGCACTCAAGATTTTGGCCCTGGACTTTCATCTCTCATCGCCGCCTCTCAGGGAAAAGAGATTAGGCGACAACTACGACCAGTTACAAAGATGCTGGCTGCATCTGTTTCTTTGGGGAGCGGTGCTTCTTTGGGACCAGAGGGGCCGAGTGTAGAAATTGGCGCAAATTTTGGGATGTTGTTGTCTGTGATCCTTAATGTATCTCAAGAACGACAACGTTTGCTGTTGGGTGCTGGCGCAGCGGCTGGACTTGCTGCGGGATTTAATGCTCCCATCGCCGGAGTATTTTTTGCCCTAGAGGTGGTGATGGGAGCAACATCTTTCGCTACTTCTGCTGTGAGTGTGGTGCTGCTAGCGGCGGTGGTAGCAGCATTAATTGCTCAAATTGGTTTAGGGGCACAACCTGCTTTTGATTTACCTGCTTACCAAGTCCGCAGTCCTTTGGAATTACCCCTTTATCTTGGTTTGGGTTTAGGGGCCAGCCTAGTTTCTCTGGCTTATACTCAATCTATTCGTCTAGCAAAAGCCTGCTTTGCTGGGAAGGTTGCAGGTTTTGCCTTTTTGGAACGAATTCCTCAGCCAATTCATCCAATTATTGGCGGTGTGATGATTGGTGCAGTTGCTTTGCACTTCCCGCAAATTCTGGGCGTCGGTTATGAAACCGTAGAAGCCATGCTTCAGGATGTGGAGTTTCCACTCTACCTGTTGGTGGTGCTGTTGGTGGTGAAGCTACTGATGACTGCAATTAGTGCAGGTAGTGGTTTCATCGGCGGTTTGTTTGCACCAGCAATGTTTTTAGGTGCTTCTTTTGGATCAGCTTATGCGAAAATTTTGGCTGTAGCATTCCCGACAATTTGCGATCAGATGGCGGCTCCCCCAGCTTATGCAATGGTAGGAATGGCAGCAGTACTAGCTGCTAGTGTCAGAGCGCCGTTAACGGCTATTTTAATGCTGTTTGAATTAACCCGCGACTATCGCATTGTTTTACCATTGATGGCAGCTGTGGGTTTGAGTGTTTGGCTAGTGGAAAGGATTAAACCAACTTTTAACTCTAACTCTAACCTACAACAAATTGGTCTTTCGGAATTGAAAGATGAACAAGCGGAAATTGTGCAGCAAATTTTGGTAGAAGATGCTATGTACCCCTGTCCCAAAAAGCTACTTGCAACGCTTGGGGTATTAGATGCAGCTGTGGAAATGACCCGCGATCGCGTCCGCAGTGCTTTAGTAATTGATGAAGCAGAGCAATTAGTTGGTATACTTTCTCTGGAAGATATTAATCGTGCCCTTGCTCTTTGGCAAAGTTACCCAAATTCGCTAACTGAAATTCCAGATAATTTATCTAGTCAAACTCTCATAGACATTTGTACTACTGAAATCCTCTATGCATGGCAGGATGAACTATTATCTGAAGCTTTAGACCGAATGAGTCTTCGAGGTTTGCATCAATTACCAGTGGTAGCACGAGACAAACCCGATCGCATTTTGGGACTACTAGAAAAAGAGCAGATTGCATTAACCTGCAATTTAGCAGTTACGCGCAAGGCACTTCGCCACTATTTACCAGTCTTACCTACCACAGATATAGTCATTAGTCATTAGTCATTGGTCATTGGTCATTGGTCATTAGTCATTAGTTTTCACAAAGGACAAAAGCCAATTGACTAATGACCATTTATTAAGCTGTGGCTTCTATGGCTTCATCATCTTCCCGATCTTCTGGATCTACTTGTCTCAGGCGAATGTGCTTTTTACCTAAAGTGATCAGAAACTCATCTCCTGGTTTCAGATTCATCTGTTTTGTATAAGCTGAACCTATAAGTAAGTTACCATTCGATTGCACACTAATTCTATAGCTAGCACTACGTCCACCCCGCCCATTAGCACTGGGTGTACTGTCCAACTGAATGCCTTCGGCATCAATTAGGGCATTTAAGAACTTCATCATATTCACGCGCTCTATACCATTTTTGGTAACGGTATAGTAGCCGCACTTTTTGGCTTTGTCTTCCTTGCTCTCGTTCTCAAGCTCTTTGACTTTTTTGAGCAGTTCTTCACCGAGTAGGGGTTCAATTTTTTTCTGTTTAGGCATCAACTTAGGTCGAAAATGAATGTTTGAAGTGTTTGAATCGATTTTATTTTAGCTGAGGTTGAGCTAATAGGAACATAATCCTTTAGTTTTTATCTCAACCTAGCCAAGTATATTACACTCATAGGCACAATTGTTATGCCATTACCAATATTGCCAAAACAATCTATTTTAGAGAATGCTGGCAATGCTGATAACTATATATATATAGTTTGTGAATTACTGCTAGACTATATTTGTTTAAGTTTTCTAAACTAACGCTCAAAAGGTTGTCTAGTTGCTGAGGATGATAACTGAGTCACAGAATGATAAGCAAAACTGATCCTTAGTCATTGATTATTTACAAATGACTAAGGACAAATAACAAAGCTTGCCAAAATGAAACTAACTACCAGAGGACACTATAGTGTGAAGGCGTTGCTAGATTTGAGTTTACAGCCAAAATATGGCCCTGTATCTGTGAGAGCGATCGCCAAACGCCAAGATATCCCAGCTCCTTACCTTGAAAAACTACTAATAGAAATGCGTCGTGCGTCTTTAGTGAAATCAATTCGTGGTAGCATTGGCGGATACCAATTGGCAAGAGAGCCTGCACAAATATCTATAGGACAAATTTTAGAAGCAGTTGGCGAGACTAGCCATTTACCCCATCACACTCCAGCACCTGCACAAGCTGAAGATTGGGTAACATTTAGCCTCTGGCAGAGACTCAACCAAAAGCTTAAAGAAGCTTTGTACAGTATTACTTTGGCAGACCTTTATTACGATGCTCGTAGCTGGCAAGCTTCCCTTGGAGAAGAAGCTAGTTTTGTGGTTTAGTCAAGAGTCAATAGTCTAAATATTGACCTTTGACTCATAACTTATGACTAATAACATCTATATCTTAATAATTGCTGCATTTTTAGATTACTTAATTGGCGATCCTTGGGATTGGCCTCATCCAGTGCAAGTTATGGGATGGGTAATTTCTCGCCTGACCAAATTTTCTCTGCAATTGTGTCACAATTCTCTAACACAACGCCTAGCTGGAATTGTACTAGGGATTATTCTAATAATTGGTAGCGGTCTTGTTGGCTTTTTGATTATTCAAAGTGCCAGATGGGTTCATCCGTTGTTGGGAATTTTAATAGATAGCATTCTTTTGGCTAGTTGTTTTGCTGGCAGAAGTTTGCGAGCCGCAGCGGTGGCTGTTTTACAACCTTTAACAGCAGGAGATTTGGAGAAGGCTCGGAAGATTTTAAGTAATTACGTTGGTCGAGACACACAAAACCTCTCACAAGCAGAAATTTCGCGAGCCGTTTTAGAAACAGTTGCAGAAAATGCCACTGATGGGGTGATGGCTCCGCTTTTTTATGCAATTGTTGGTGTCTTTGTGCCAATTGTGGGGCCAACTCCCTTGGCTTTAGCATATAAAGCCAGCAGTACCCTTGATTCAATGGTGGGTTACCGAGAAGCACCCTATACTTATTTTGGATGGTTTTGTGCACGGTTGGAAGATTGTTTGACTTGGCTACCTTGTCGATTAACAGTCGTGACTCTGGCGCTGTTATCGGGTAAACCGATGCATGTTTGGCGAATTTGCCGTCGGGATGCAATTAACGATCCTAGTCCCAATTCTGGCTGGAGTGAGTGCGCCTATGCTGCTTTTTTGGACGTGCAGATGGGGGGTACAAATTGGTATCGCGGGGTAGCTAAGTACAAACCACTGCTAGGAGATGCTATTTATCCCATTAGTGCAACTTCTATTCAGAATGCTTTGCAGCTAACTCGATATTGTTTTTTGCTATGGTTAGCGATAGCGATCGCTATATTCTTAATACTCCCAAATAGGTAATGATAAATATAGGGAATAAGGCATTGGGTATTGGGCATTGAAAAGAGGCATCGGGGCGGGTGCGGGGGGCAGAGGGGAAAACTCTTCTCCCTTGCTCCTTGCTCCCTTGCTTCTTCCCCAGTCCCCAGTCCCCAGTCCCTAATCCTTTAGGGGTATCAGTCTATAGCTATGTCTGCCAAAGTAGTTGAAATTCTCTCATCCGAAGAAATCCGTCGTACCTTGACTCGCCTTGCCTCTCAAATTGTGGAAAGGACGCGTGATTTGTCTCAACTGGTGCTTCTTGGTATTTATACCAGGGGTGCGTTATTAGCCGAATTGTTGGCGCGTCAAATTGAGACGCTGGAAGGTGTAGCCGTGTCAGTCGGTGCTTTGGACATTACATTTTATCGAGATGACCTCGACAAAATTGGATTGCGGACTCCAACCAAAAGCGAAATTCCTTTTGATCTTACCGGGAAAACGGTTGTACTGGTGGATGATGTGATTTTCAAAGGACGGACGATTCGCGCGGCTTTGAACGCAGTCAACGACTACGGTAGACCAGAGGTGATTCGTTTAGCTGTATTAGTAGATAGAGGCCATCGGGAATTACCAATTCACCCAGATTTTATTGGGAAGCAGTTGCCTACTGCTAAAGAAGAAGTTGTCAAAGTTTACTTACAAAATTGTGATGGACGAGATGCAGTGGAGTTGATTAGTCATTAGTCACTTGTACTGCCCTTCGACTACGCTCAGGAACCGCGTAGTCGTTGGCGCAGCCTCTCCAAGAGTTGTATTAGTCATTAGTTTTCTTCCCCTGCCTCCCCTGCTCCCCTGCCCCCCACTTTCTCATTCCCTCACCGCAAAATTGGACTGCCGTGATGATGAACTAAATACCACTTACCACCAAGAAACTGAAATACATTTGTAGCTGTTGATTGTGCTTCAAGTCTTCTCCCATTTACTACTTGGAACACATTTTCTCTCAACACAACATAAGCAATATTATCAGTTATGTCTGTAGCAATTATATCTGTATTGATTTCGATATAAGCTGTATTTTTAAATATCTGCTCCCAAGAGGTGCGAATCTCCTTCCAACCTCGCAGTATATTACTTCCAGGATGAATACAAAAACTACCAGTTCCTTGTGACCATACTGCACTCATTGTCTCAATATCTTTCCTTTCAAAAGCTCGATAAAAAGCTGCATTAGCCGCTAAGACTTCATCCTTCGTCATGGGGAATTAAATAGTTAGGAGTAAGAGTTAGGAGAGACGCGATTAATCGCGTCTGTACAAGAGTTAAGAGTTATGAGTTACTAAATTATAAGTCTCAAGTTTAACAAATAAATTAGTAATTCCTAATGCCCAATTCCCAATTCCCAATTCCCAATGCCCAACCTCTAACTCTTCTTGACTGTGCTAATAGTTTGCAATAATTGGCTAGCTGTATAAGGCTTGGATAAAAAGGCTTTGATACCCATATCATAAGCTATATTAACTTTATCAGCCGAACTCAGTCCACTGACAGCAATAATTTTGACATTTGGGTTAATTTTTCGCAGGGTACGGATAGTAGTTATTCCATCCATAGACGGCATAAGCATATCAGTCAATACAAGAGATATTTCATTTTGATGTTCTGCATATAAGGCTATTGCTTCAATGCCATCACTCGCTGTGATTGCTTTGTAGTTATAGCTTTCTAGAGATGTTTTTGTCACATCTCTAATGTCAGCTTCGTCATCTACGACTAAAATTAATTCTCCTTGTCCTGAAAGTAATCCCTGTTCTTGTTCTTCTATAGTTTCTCTCGCATCTTGTGCTGGCAAATATACCTTAAATTGGCTGCCTTTTCCCTGAACGCTTACTACGTCAATAAAACCACCGTGGCTTTTAATAATGCCAAGTACTGTAGAAAGACCAAGACCAGTACCTTTACCGAGTTCTTTAGTAGTAAAAAATGGCTCAAATATCCGATCTAATATTTCTGTTTGAATACCAATTCCCCCATCACTAACAGTAATAACAATATGGTGGCCAACTTTAGCATCAATATGCATCTTGGCGTAATTTTGATCAATTAAGAGATTTTCCGCCGATATTTTCAAAATTCCACCATTTGGCATAGCATCACGAGCATTGACACACAGATTCATCAGTACTTGGTGCAGTTGGGTAGCATCACCAGATACAGTCCAAAGATTTTGCGGAATTTGAGTGGAAAGTTCTATGGATTTGGGAAAAGTTTCTTTTATAATTTGTTGAATTTCAATTAATAAATGCTTTAATTGCAATATTGTGCGATCGCCTTCTAGCCCGCGAGTAAAAGATAATACTTGCTTAACTAAATTTGCCCCACGTTTGGCGTTTGTGATTAATATTGGCAGTAGCCGCCGAGAACGCTCATCATGAACTTGTCCCTCTAACAGTTGGGCTGTCATCAGAATAGGGGAAAGAACATTATTCAAGTCGTGGGCGATACCACTCGCTAAAGTACCAATACTTTCCAATCGTTGGGCGCGGAGAAATTGTGCTTCGAGTTGTTTTTTTTGTGTGATGTCAGTGTTAACAATGAGAATAGATTGTGCTTTATTGCCGAATTCATACACTAGTGTCCAACGGCTTTCAACAATAATTTCTTTACCCGATTTTGTTTTTTGCTGTAACTCGCCCTCCCAAGAGCCATTGTTCATCAGAATACTGAGTGCTTCTTGAACTTGAGACACATGTTTTTCATGCCAGAGAACTCGTGTCTTCTTATTAATAGCTTGTTCTTTTTTCCAACCGTACAGGCTCTCAGCAGCTTTGTTCCAAAATAAAATTTTATCGTCTAAATCACATACAAAAATTGCATCGGTGGCAACATCTAGTAAAGCGGCTTGTTCGCGGATTTTCTGTTCTGTTTGTTTGCGCTCAATGGCATAGCGGATAGAACGCTCTAACAAAGGTGCTGTCAACTGGCTTTTTTCAAGATAATCTGCGGCTCCGGCTTTCATCGCTTCGATATCTATTTCCCAGTCGCCCTGACCAGTCAGCAATATTATTGGAGAACAACAGCCGTTGGCAATTGCTTCGCGCAAAAGTTCCAGTCCATTGTGGGGTCCCAAACGGTAGTCTACAAGATAAATGTCATGTTGGTGGCGAGCGATCGCCTTCCTTGCGGCTTCATAATTGTTAACCCATTCCAACTTACAGTTTGCTACCTGAAATTCACTGAACCAATAACGAGTCAAAATATAGTCGTCTTCGTCATCATCAATGAACAGAACTTTGATAGGGCTGTTGTCCATGTTTGTCTCCCACTGCTTCTAGTGGCAGTTTCACAATTTCGAACCAGTATTTGACTAGAGTCTTAATGACCTCAACTAATGAGGCAAAACTCACTGGCTTAATAATGAAGGAGTTCGCACCCAAATTGTAAGTATTATATATATCTTCTTCTCTTCGTGATGTTGACAGTACTACAACTGGAATTCGCCGCAGTTGTGGGTCAGTTTTTATCTCTTTGAGCGCCTCAAGACCGTTTTTTCGAGGCATATTCAAATCTAATAAAATCAAATCCGGATGCGGTGAATTACTGTTGTTGGCATATCGACCACGGTGGTACAGATAATCCATCAACTCTTCACCATTACTTACGATATATAGTTCAATTGGCAATTGACTTTGTGCCAAAGCCTCACGAACCAAGATGCCGTCGTCTTCATCATCATCAGCCATTAAGATTGTGAGGTTTATTTCTCGACTCTTCACTATGCATCGTCTCCTTTGCATTGGTTTATTATTATGAATCAAGTTATTAACTTGGCACAGATGGCAACTCTAACATTGACAAAAATCATTAAATATGTAAGCAAGTAGGCACAATTAAACCGAACTACGTAAACTTCTCTAAAGCACCAGAAACGCTTTAAATATAGGCTTTTAAGCGATTTAATTTTCTTAATATAGTTTTTTTAACGCCCACATACTTAATTTATTTGTTTAGGATATGAAAGTTTTATTTGTTGGCTACAACTAAGCGATATCTAATGAAAATTGCTGTGGTAGTCGCCAATAACCTGAAATAATCAAATCTTATTAAGAATTAACATTCTGGTTATTTGTACAATACATCCGTACTACAAACTACAGGGTGCAATTGTATAATTAAGCTAATTTTGAGGCCTAGAATTAATCCCTCTCCAGGAAGAAAAATCAAGAATGGGAATTAATTGACAATGTGATTATAAATTTTGCTCCTTGCCCAGGTTTGCTTTGGGCTGTGATATTTCCATGATGATGTTCGATAATTTTCCGGCAGATAGCTAAACCTATGCCAGTGCCTTCGTATTCAATGCTACTATGCAAACGTTGAAAAACATTGAAAATTCGTTCAAGATATTTTTCTTCAAAACCAATCCCATTATCTTCTACGATGATTTGACAAAGTTCAGAATTAGCAGATACGTTATCTGCTTGATTGTTTAAAATAGTACTATAGATTTTGATTGCAGGTGGTGTCTGTGGGCGGTGGAATTTGAGGGCGTTACCGATCAGGTTTTGGAACAATTGGCGCATCTGTAGAGGATCAGCTTTAATGGTGGGTAACTCTGCTATTTCTACACTTGCGCCAGTTTGCTGGATATGCACTTCTAAATCAGACAATACCTCTTGGGCAATCTTTGCCAGATTTACTGATACAAAAGGTTGCGCCCTGGTAGTAACTCGTGAAAGTGTCAATAAATCTTCAATCAATGTCTGCATTCTGTTGGCCGCATTCTGCATCCGTTCTAGGTAGTCACGTCCCTGTTCAGTCAACGTGTCGCCACAAATGCTTTTGAGCCGATCGCCAAAGGTTTTAATCTTACGCAGTGGCTCTTGCAAATCGTGGGAGGCAACAAATGCAAATTGTTGCAATTCTTCATTGGAACGGGCGAGTTCTTGCCGTTGCCGAGTTTCTTGTTCTAAAATCAGGCTCTGAGCTGAGGCAATGCCTATTTGATCTGCCAGCTGTTTTAAAAGTTCAATTTCCCAGGGAATCCACTGGCGGGGATGGGCGCACTGATGGGCCATTAACAGCCCCCACAGTTGATTTTTGAGGAAAATCGGGACTACAAGGTTGGCTTTGACGGCGAATCGTTGCAGCATTTCGACGTGGCAAGGTTGGATGTTAGCTTCTTTGATATCATTAATGGAACTAATTCGCCCTTGGCGGTACTTCTCGATGTAATCGTCGCGAAAGCAAGGGTCGATAATCCGCTGTCCCAGCACAACAGGTAAACCAGGAACTACTGCTTCTTGAACCGCCATAAAAGAATCGTCTGGCTGTAGGCGCAAGATCAAAACACGGTCCGCAAGCAGTAGCTTTTGCACCTCTGTGACGCTAGTTTGAAGAATATTATCGATTTGTAAAGACTGGCGAATTTTCTGGGTGATATTAGCAAACAGTTTTGATCGCATATTTTGGCGTTTTAATTCTGCCTGCGCGGCTTGCCGTTCGCTAATATCCATCATCGCACCTATCATCCGTACTGGCTTGCCTGTCTTGTCATGAATCACATAACCGCGATCAAAAACGTAGGCATAAGAACCATTGCTGCGACGAAAGCGGTATTCATTTAACCATAGTTTTCTACCGCTATCTATAAGTCTCATCGTTTCCAAGGCGATTCTCTGCCTGTCGTCTGGATGTATGTGTTCATACCACCAATTAGCATTGAATGTTATTTCTTCTATCGAGTAACCAAAGAGTGTTTGTAAAGCTTGATTCCACCACACCTCATCAGTCAGCAAATCCCAGTCCCATAAAAGATCATTGCTAGCACGGGAAACTATTTGGAAACGTTCTTCGCTCTGACGCAATTGTTCTTCTGCCTGTTTGCGTTCAGTGATGTCTGTATAGCAACTTGTCATCCGGACTACATTGCCATCTTCATCCCATACTGCCTGACCGCGATCCAAAACCCATTTGTAGGTGTCATCCTGACACCGGACTCGATGTTCGCTGATAAAAAACGGGGTAATCTTAGCAAAGTGATCGGCGATCGCTTGTCTCACAAATTCAATATCATCTGGATGGACTCGTGTTGCCCATTCGTCTAAATGATTGGCAATCTCATGTTCTTCATAACCAAGCATTTCCTTCCAGCGAGTTGAGAAAAATACTTGATTATTTATAACGTTCCAGTCCCAAATGCCATCATTATTGCCCTGCACAGCTAACTGGCAACGTTCTTCACTTTCTTTGAGTGCGTCTTCCACCCGTTGGCGCTCAATGGCTGTAGCGAGAACGTTGGCAACAGCTTGGAGAAAAGAAATGTCATCTTTGGTAAAGGTATGGTGTTTGGTTGTGTGTGCCCCGAAGACACCAAAAGGACGCTCTTTGCCATGAATCACCACGCTAATACCGCTCACCACTTGATGCTCGTGTAGCAATGGTGGCCCATTAAATCGTGTTTCGGCACGGAGGTCATCAACAATCACTGGTTCCTTGGAAAGTAGGGTGTAGCCAGCTTGAGAATTTATCCCCGCGCTAACAGTCGCCTTTCCTACAAGTCCAGGTTGCCAACCTACTCCGGCGCGTAACAGCAATCTATGATCGTCTGGCAGTAGTTCTAAAATTTTGCAAGACTGAACTTTGAGACATTGGGCGACAATTGTCACACATGAGTTCATGAGTGTAGTCAAGTCTGTACTAGCTAGGGCCATTTGACTTAGTTCTGCCACCATCGCTTGCTGGTTAGCATGAACTTCTAGCGCTTCCTCCGCTTGCTTGCGCTTGGTGATGTCCATACATACTCCAGACATTTGCACAGCTATCCCAGACTCATCCTGAAAGACAACTCCTTTGTTTGCTAAAAAACGAATTCTCCCATCAGGTAAAACAACTCGAAATTCGATGTCATATTTGACTCGATCCTGAATAGCTTGCTGATGCGATCGCCTGACAAAATCGCGATCATGGGGATGAATGCAGCTAATGAAAGCTTCATAGGTGTAGTTGAAAGTCCCTTTCTCTAAGCCAAAAAGTGCTTCCAGATTATCTGACCAACTAATTTTGTTTGTCAGGATATCCCAGTTCCAGATGCCCATACGAGCAGCATCAAATGCCAGCCTGAGTTGTGCTTCCCGCAATTGTGCCTGTGCAGTTTGGTGTCGTAATTCCTGCACAGCCCGATGAGCTTCCAACAGACGGCGCAATCTTAGACGTAATATGGGCCATTGAATCGGCTTGGTAATAAAATCAGTTGCACCCACAGCAAAAGCTTTCTCTACGGTTGCCTGATCGGAAAAAGCAGTAATCATTAACACTGGTGTGTCTTTGCCATTGGGGAGTGCTTGCAGTTGAGCGCAGCAACAAAACCCATCCATCACTGGCATCATGACATCCAACAGTACTATATCTGGGTGGAGGCGAGTATAGGTAGCGATCGCCTCTAAACCGTTACTTGCTTCTACCACTTGATACCCTGCTTCTATCAATAGCTCACCTAGATGCATTCGCATGAAATCGTCGTCGTCTACAACCAGAATCAGGTTATTCATTTGAGTCTATGCTTGGAGCGATTTGGTCAAACTCAGTGCTTTTAACTCGGCACTCGTCATTTTCCTAATTATTTTAACCCTCCAGCCCCCAATGCCCCATTCCATTCCCTTTGAGTGGATTACGGTTTTTGACTAACCTACAACGCAATGTCATGAAAAATTGACATTATTGTCATTGGTCAACATGTAACTAGCTAAAAATGTTATGAAACCATGACAATTAGATCCCAGAAGGGCTGATAAATTCGTGAAACAGGCAAAAAACCTACTTCTTACCCCTTGATCCCTAGATATGCTTAGTGGTTAATATTGACTTAACAAATAGAACTCCTCCGATCCCAAAGAAATGCTAATTTTGGCATAACCAGGAATTGACAGGAAGTAACCCCAATTTAAAAACAGACTAAAAAACTTAAAAACTGGGCAAAACCAGGAGTCAGGAATAAGAAATTCATCTGGAGTGGATGACATTTTACATAGCATTCTTTAACCAGGGGAAATCATTTACCGCTTAAACTACTGGAGGCCAAATTAATGGCAAAAGAACGCCCACCACTAGAGGAGATGACCTTACGCCAACTACGCAAAGTTGCTAGCGAATATAGCATCTCTCGCTATAGCCGAATGCGTAAATCACAACTGCTGGCATCAATACAAGAAGTCCAGCGTAGCAAAACTTTACTCAGTCCATCTCGTTCATTGGAGGCACAGGAAACCGTGGAAGCTGCAAAGTTTGAATTGGGTCAGGAAGATCGTACTGGTGGATCTCTAGCTGATGTTGATGAAGGACTCGCAGATTTGCCCTCTGGCTATGGTGATAGCCGGATTGTACTCTTACCACGCGATCCTCAGTGGGCTTACACTTACTGGGATGTTCCCAATGAACACAAAGAGGAACTGCGTCGGCAAGGGGGACAACAACTGGCGCTACGGATTTATGATGTCACCGACATCGATATCGAATACCAAAGTCCCCACAGCATTCAAGAATATCCTGCTGATGAACTAGCTAGAGAATGGTATCTACCAGTTCCAGTTAGCGATCGCGATTATGTGATCGATATCGGCTATCGTGCTGCTGATGGTCGCTGGTTAGTACTAGCTCGTTCTACTAGGGTACACATTCCTCCCGTCTATCCTTCTGACTGGATAGAAGATGTCTTCATCACTGTCAACTTTGAAGAAGATTTGCGTGGCAAGACTCAGTACGAACTCGTTCCCCCTGCCAAGAAGGTTGCAGCTACCGCCAATGGTAATGCTGTGAATGTCAATGGCAACCCCATCTACGACCAAATATTTGGTTTAGCAGAATCTGCCGAAGCACTACGGGTTGCTGGTTCTATCTTCGGCTCCCAGCACCAAGTACCAGGTTCAGCGCGTCCTGAACAAGCTATTAGCTCCTACATTTTCCCATCTGGTGTGGGTATGTGGGCGGTTCCTACCGTGTCTGGCTTAACCGCTTCCGGTGTCGGAATGTCAGGTGTTGGCTTCTCGGCTTCCGCCGTACCAGTGCGTCCACGCCAGTTCTGGTTAATTGCCGATGCTGAATTGATAGTCTACGGTGCAACCGAACCCGATGCTACCGTCACCATTGGTGGCCGTCCAATTAAGCTAAATCCAGATGGGACATTCCGCTTCCAGATGTCCTTCCAGGATGGTTTAATTGACTATCCAATTTTGGCTGTAGCTGCTGATGGTGAGCAAACCAGGTCAATTCAAATGAAATTTAATCGTGAGACACCATCCCGAAATACTAACACCAAAGAAGAAGCTGTTTTAGAATGGTTCTCTTAAGTTTTGGTTCTGAGATAAACTCCAGACTGAAATTTTAAATTATTCCCCGCTATAGTATTTCTATAGCGGTTTTTTTTGGATTATTATGTATACAAAAAAATTATTTTTCTTATTTATCTTGATCGTTGGCGCAAGCTTATTATCAGGTTGCCAAGAGATTGAAGCAAATTCAGTCCCAAAAGCATCTAAAATTTGCCCTGGTAAAGATGCTAAGTTCAGTATTGATTTTTTTAAAACCAATAATCAAGGTAAAAAAAATCAAAGAGGTATTAACAATGTGATTATTTTTAATCCCAAATCAGCAGAATTAGATTTCAAAGTTAATGTTGGTCTATCTCATAAACTCTACGCCAAAGATGCTAGGGGGAAACTGCGTAAAGAATATGTCCCAAAACAGTTTCGTGAACTCATCAGCGGTGAGAATGCCAAATTAAACGGACAGCTACCTATTGCCGCAATTAATGCCGACTATATAGGTACTGACGATAAACCACAAGGCTTAAACATTTCTCGCGGCGTCGAGTATTCAGGAGCATTTAAAAATAAACGTTCTTCCTTTGGGATATCAGGAGGTATACCCCAGCAGCGACAGGCTACTATCCAAGCTGGCAGAAGAAAAAGTGATATTCTCAATTACAATTTAGTGGGCGGTAATGGCAGATTCTATCGTCAGGGTAAGTTTAAAGATATTTGTCAAGATTTGGGAGAATTTGCCTGTAAAAATGCAACTAATCGCTCTCTAGCAGCTGTTACTAATCAAGGCTATGTAATCTTATTAGTTAATGATTTGAAAGCTAATTCAGATATTGAATTATCTCAAGTTAATCAAGAGTTACTGCCAGATATGTTTGATAATGTCCTAGAAGGTATTGCTAGCAATAACTGTTTAGGTAAGATTCAAGAAGGAATATTATTTGATGGAGGTATGTCTCCAGGATTGTATTATAACCAGAAAACTTATGTAGAAAACCTTGGGCCGATTGGTTCAGTTTTTTTGATTTATAAAAAATAAAATAGTTCAGGACTAATACACTGTGGCGGAAGCTTGTCTACTTTTAACAAGGGGCAAAATCCCCTTGTTGTTTGGTTAATTGACATGGAAGCTGAATTTACGCCGTGCTCTACTAAATTTACTTCCATATAACTCAATTTTATAGTACTGACTCTTTAACTTTTTGCGAATTCTCAAGCTTGTTTGGATTCACCCAACGATTAACAAATTCGTGATTATGTTTGTACACCTTGATTTGCACTTGCTTGGAACTTAACTTGACAACTTCAGCGGGAATTCTTTGGACATCGCTAGAATCCGCGCGAGGCTTGTAAAGCCAAATGACTTTTTGTCCAACTTCAAAGTAGTTAGGTTTGCTAGTTAAAGAAGGCGTACTTTCTGCCCAGGAGGGGAAAGCAATTACTAAGTTGATCAAAAGTACTAAGACCACTAAAGTGATTTGGAAAAGTTTCATGATCATTGCACTTGTCTTGGGCCTGGTGGGGCAATCAATCTGCTGCTCTAGCATTTAGCTGTTGTCCTCTTTTGATTTCTCAAAGTTGAAAGGTAGATACACTAAAACTTCTTTGGGCAATTTAGAATTATTTTGCCCTTTCAATCCTGGTAAGACACCTACTTTTATCTCACTAATAAATTGCTGTTGCTCTTTAATTGTCGGCAAAACACTTGCTTTAATTTCATTGAGCGCTTGCTGCTGCTGTTTAACAATTTGAGTCAGTTCTTGTATTTGTTGAGCTTGTAATGTGTCAAGTTTTTCATGCAGCAATTCAATATTTTGTGCAGCTTGACAATTTACCAAATGGTCATACTCATTCTTTTGCCGCTCTATATCAGACTGACGATTTTGACTCATCAAAACAATGGGTGCAGTATAGGCAGAGGCAAAGGAAAACACCAGGTTGAGCAAAATAAAGGGTGATTGATCCCAGTGAGGCACTCCAGGAGTGAGGTTCAATCCTACCCATGCTGCTAACACAGTACTCTGCCCAATTAAAAATGACCAAGACCCCACTCTCGCTGCCATCGCATCAGCTACTCGTTGACCAAGTGTTGATTTGTTGACTTCAACTTTTTCTAACAGTTGCTTTTGGGTATTGACATTGCTGGTTGATGATTTGGCAGGATTCATGTTGCACCTCATTTTCACCTAAGTTTGATAGCACTAGAGATTTGGAGAGTTAATTACTTAGCCAAAAGCTTGTATTTGTTCAAAGTTCCAATCTCTACTGATTTCAGGATAAAGCGACTTATAGAATAAAATCAAATAGTCTTGTTTGTTGAAATGATAAATTAAACTTATGATAAATGTTGTGATGCTCCGACTTGAGATTACAATCTCTATCTCAGGAGTAATAGACGCAAAAGAATACTCTGTCGTAAAGATTGATAATATATAGTGCTTTATAAACTTTGATCTATATGCCTCACAGTAGAAGCCTACTTGTGTCGAAGCAACCTAATTTTGGAAAACTAGTTCGTGCCCTGCGGCAAGAATTAAATCTGTCTCAAGAAAAATTTGCTGCCGAGTTTGGCGTCACTTTCCCAACAATTAATCGTTGGGAAAATGGATATGTAGCACCTTCTCCTTTAGCAATACAGCGAATTAGTAGCTTACTCAATGAGTTAGGTGAACGTGGTCAAATTCTTAAGGAAACATACTTCCGAGAAGATGAGCAGGCTTTGTGAGTTCTGAATGAGAATCAGCCTTGGTAGCTTGGAATATCGATGATATAAAGGTGACAATAAAAATAGCCAAAACAGCAACTTGCCCCAAAAAGACGATTTCAATGCTTTGAAAAGTCACAGCAGAGTTGGGATTTTACGCTGTATATGCTCTTGAATATCCTCAAAAATGACTGTTTATAAGCGTAAACGTCTGATTTAGAGAGGATTTTGACCAAAAGACAACCACAGATGTAGTTCTGTAACCGACGCATGACCAATCGAGAGGAATTCATGAAGAACGAGTCAACGTCAGCAAGCAACGCCGACGTAAATTTCCTTTTCGGCGGGGGTGAAATGGGTGCGCGGATGCGAGAACGGGACTGGTCAAAAACATC
This sequence comes from Nostoc sp. ChiQUE02, assembly GCF_034531305.2. Lineage (NCBI taxonomy): Bacteria > Bacillati > Cyanobacteriota > Cyanophyceae > Nostocales > Nostocaceae > Nostoc > Nostoc sp. ChiQUE02. The sequence continues at coordinate 262,745 of NZ_JAVRBN020000003.1, read as the reverse complement.
TCTTGGCCCAACACAGCAGTGGCCACAGAGCTTGAAGACTGCCGTGCGGATTATGCTGACTTCCCGTCAACCTATGTTTGTCTGGTGGGGTGAGGAACTAATTAACCTTTACAACGACGCTTACAAGGCTATTATTGGCGGCAAGCATCCAGAAGCCCTGGGGCAGCCAGCTTCCTACGTGTGGCGGGAAATATGGGATCAGGTTGGGCCTAGAGCAGAATCAGCGATGCTGAAAAATGAGGGCACTTACGACGAAGCACTGCTGCTAATTATGGAGCGCAACGGCTACCCGGAGGAAACCTATTACACTTTTTCATATAGCCCAGTTCCTAATGACCAGGGCGACACAGGTGGGATCATCTGTGCGAACACAGACGACACGCAACGGATCATCGGTGAGCGTCAGTTGGCACTGTTGCGCGAACTAGCGGCTAGGACAGCAGACGCACGGACATTCGATGAAGCTTGTACGCTGAGTGCGAGTTGTTTGGAAAGCAACCCTTACGACTTGCCTTTCGCAATGATTTATCTGGTTGATCCAGATCAGCAGCAAACTTTTCTGGCTGGAAGCTGCTGCATCGGGCAAAACCACGTAGCAGTTCCGGAAACAGTGGCTCTCGATTCTGATTGCGTTTGGCCCTTTGCGGAAGTTATCAGAACGCATCAGGCAAAACTGATTTCTAATTTAGAAGTGTCTTTTAGTAGCCTACCTTGTGGTGTTTGGCAGCGATCGCCCCATCAAGCGATCGCTGTACCGATTGCCCCATCCGGTCAAACGGGAAAAGCTGGTATCTTGATTGCTGGTTTGAACCCCTTCAGGCTATTCGATGACAACTATAAAGGATTCATCGATTTAGTTGCAGCTCAAATTGCAGCCAGCATCGCTAACGCCCAAGCTTACGAGGAAGAACGCAAACGCGCTGAAGCCTTGGCAGAAATTGATCGGGCTAAAACCGTCTTCTTCAGCAACGTCAGCCACGAGTTCCGTACCCCACTGACCCTGATGTTGGGGCCACTAGAGGAAACCTTAACCAATTGTGCCGCCCTGCTTCCAGCTAAAGATCGGGAGCAGTTAGAAATGGTGCAGCGCAACGGACTCCGCCTGCTGAAACTGGTCAACAGCCTGCTAGACTTCTCGCGCATTGAAGCCGGACGGGTTCAAGCCTCTTATGAACCCACCAACCTTGCCACCTTCACCGCAGAACTAGCTAGTGTATTTCGTTCAGCGGTAGAACGGGCAGGGATGCAGCTATCAGTCAATTGTCCTTCCCTTCCAGCACCAGTGTATGTAGATCGAGAGATGTGGGAAAAGATTGTTCTTAACCTGCTATCGAATGCATTCAAGTTCACAATGGCTGGAGAAATTACAGTCAGCTTACAGTGGTCAAATGACCATATTGAGTTCGCAGTAAAAGACACAGGAATCGGTATCCCAGCAGCAGAAATCCCCCACCTTTTTGAACGATTCCACCGCGTCAAAGGGGCGCAAGGACGAACTTTTGAAGGATCGGGAATTGGATTATCACTGGTGCAAGAATTGGTGCAAATGCACGGTGGAACAGTCCATGTCACCAGTGTTCTAGGAGTAGGCAGTTGCTTTACTGTATCAATTCCAACAGGATCTGCTCATTTGCCTCCAGAGCGGATTAGTGCCCCACGAACTTTAGTATCAACCGCATTAGGTGCAACACCCTATCTCGAAGAAGCCTTACGTTGGCTACCGCAAGAAGAGAGCAGGGGAGCCACTGCGGTGGACGGGTTTCCCGGCATAGAGCAAGTGGCGTGGAGCAGGGAGAGAAGAGAAGCAGGGGGAGAAGAAATTGTTCAAGAAGACTACATATCATATATAGATTCTTCCCTTGCCTCCTCTGGCCCCCTGCCACTCCGTTCCTCCCCCCGAATTCTCCTCGCTGACGACAATTCAGATATGCGAGATTATGTCAAGCGACTGCTATTAAGTCAGCAGTATGAGGTAGAATCAGTGCCGGATGGTTTAGCTGCTTTGGATTCTGCTCGTGGGCGTGTCCCAGACTTGGTACTGACAGACGTCATGATGCCTGGATTAGATGGCTTTAGACTGTTGCAAGAATTACGAGCTGATCCGCAGACGAGCAAAGTTCCAATCATCCTGTTGTCGGCACGGGCAGGGGAAGAGGCACGGGTAGAAGGGTTACAAGCGGGAGCCGATGATTATCTGATTAAACCGTTCTCTGCCCGTGAATTGTTGGCGCGGGTAGAGGCAGCCCTAAAAATGGCTCGTCTCCGCCAGGAGGCAATGCAACGCGAACAAGGGCTGCGGATTGAAGCTGAGACTGCAAAAGTACACTTAGAGACAGTTCTAGCTGGCATCCAAGACCAGTTCTTTGTGTTGGATCGAGAATGGCGTTATAGCTTTGTCAATGAGCGGGTAGCGGAAGTTGTTGGGATACCAAAGGAAGAGTTGCTAGGTAGGATCATTTGGGAAGTGTTTCCAGATGTGGTCAAAAGCGAGTTTTCTACTCAGGTTCATCGGGCATTCGCACAACAGACGGTTGTTCAGTTTGAATACTTTTATCCCGCTTGGCAGCGCTGGTTTGAGAATCGCGTCTACCCCAATGCTTTTGGAGTAAGCATTTTTGTTACAGAGATCAGCGATCGCAAACAGGCAGAGAAAGCCCTTCGTGCGAGCGAAGAACGGTTCCGCAGCATGGCTGACAATGCCCCCTTCATGGTCTGGGTCACCGATACCGATAGCTACTGCACCTATCTCAGTAACAGCTGGTACGACTTTACAGGTCAAAGCGAGAAAACGGGTCTGGGATTTGAATGGTTGAATGCCTTGCATCCAGAGGACTGCAATTACGCCAAGAATGTTTTCCTGACAGCTAGCGCCCGCTGCGAGGCGTTTCGTATGGAGTACCGCTTGCGGCGCAAAGATGGTGAATATCGCTCTTGCCTCGACGCAGCTAATCCCTGGTTTGGGGTGGATGGTGAGTTCAAAGGTTACATTGGCTCAGTGATTGATATTACAGAACGCAAAGTAGCAGAAGGCGAACGCGATCGCCTCTTCCAACTTGAGCAAGCTGCCAGAACTGAAGCCGAAAGAGCCAACCGCGTTAAAGATGAGTTTCTGGCGGTACTTTCTCATGAATTGCGATCGCCTCTCAATCCCATTCTTGGTTGGGCCAGACTCTTGCAGACTCGTGAGTTTGACGCAGCAGGCGTGAAGAAAGCTATTGCAACCATCGAGCGGAATGCTAAATTACAAGCTCAACTAATTGAAGATTTGCTCGATGTCTCTCGCATCCTACAAGGTAAGCTCAACCTCAATATGTTTCCTGTCAACTTAGTGCTTGTGATTGAGGGGGGATTGGAGACAGTGCGTTTAGCAGCAGAAGCTAAAAATATTCAAATTCAGACGATGCTGGATGCTTCTTTCGGACAAGTTTTGGGTGATTCCAGTCGTTTACAACAAGTGATTTGGAATCTGTTATCAAATGCTGTTAAATTCACTCCTGAAGGAGGAAAAATTGATATTAAACTAGAGCGTATTGACACTCAAGCTCAGATTACCGTCAGCGATACAGGTAAGGGAATCAGCCCTGACTTTCTCCCTTATGTGTTTGAATATTTTCGTCAGGCTGACGGCACGACAACCCGAAAATTTGGTGGTTTGGGGTTAGGGTTAGCAATTGTCCGTCATTTGATAGAATTACATGGCGGCACGATTTGGGCAGAAAGTTTAGGTGAAGGGCAAGGAGCTATTTTTAGGGTCAGGCTACCGCTAATTAAAAAAGATTTAATCCCAAAACAACACATAAATATTGCTGCATTAAATCCTTCTCCTGTGACTGAAATCCTTGCAGGCGTTCAAATCTTAGTTGTGGATGACGACAATGATACCCGTGACTTCCACACATTTTTGTTAGAGCAGGCTGGAGCAAGGGTAACTGCTGTGTCATCAGCAAAAGAAGCACTGCAAGTATTGGCAGAGTCAGAACCAGATATTCTGCTCAGTGATATTGGGATGCCAGAGACCGATGGCTATATGATGATGCAGCAAATTAAAGTATTGCAGGCAAAACAAGCCAAACAAATTCCGGCGATCGCTTTAACTGCTTATGCAGGAGAAATTAACCAGCAACAAGCACTCGAATCAGGGTTTCAAAAGCACATGTCCAAACCCGTCGAACCAGAGGAGTTAGTCAAGGCAATTGCAACTCTAATTGGCAGAAGTGGGAATAGCTAAGTGTTCGGCTGCTCTGCATAAACTGCGTAAATGAATGTCCATACGGGAGGAATTTATGAATTTATTCGTACAAGCAATACCAGCATCAGATATTTCCCCAAAAACAATTCAAGAAACACCCTCACCAAGCACAGATCCACTAATTGCCCGCGGTTTACAAAAAGAGCAGTATTTTGGGATTATCGGGCTAGCGATCGCCCTGATCGCCGCCATAGGATTTTTTAGTCGCAGAGTTGAATACGCTATTGGGTTCGCTATTGTTCTCAGCGCCATTTTAATTGCTTTCTTTTTGTTCGTATAATAAGGGATTGAGGACTGGGTATACAGCAGTTTCCAACTTAAATTATGCATTTTATCTAAGCTCGACTTTATCCATTTTTTCACAACGCGATACTCCTGCGGAGTGGTTGCACGAACGCTATCACTGAAACCTAGGACGGTATTTTTACTTTTTTAACTTCATCGATAATCTGTGACGTGGAAAAAGTATTTGCCAAAAAGCCAGGGTTTTTGCCGGATAAAGAAAACCGAGTTCTTAATTTTCGATAAAGTCGAGCCAAAATAGGAAATACTTTATTGACTTGTTTGAAAGCTTTTGTTGTTTATTAAGGCTAGATTCATTTTTAATAAATATATATTTTATCGTAATTAATCCAGCTAAAAATTCTACCTATTAAGGCTGATTTCTGCTTTTTTTGGTAACTTTAATCGTTGATGTAACTACTAGTTAACTTCCTTCATTACACGAAATTTACCAGCAATTAATTGAGCATTTAGGATAAATTTGAGGATGTGTTGATGACTCACCAACTCGACTAAATTATTCAGTTTATCTAACTCATCAAATCTTCATCTACTTGAAGTGTAGTTTATCTTTTCTAGTTAAAATAATGGGAATAATAAAGTAAATCGGATTAAGCAAATTAGTTAGCTATGAGCCAAATATGTCCTATCTCCAAAACCTGTGCTTGTCGCAATGTTGCACGCTGCTGGACTAAGGAGGCAGGTAGGCTCTTTCTCTGGTTCCCCGTTTCACATACCCTAAAAAAAGTTACCTCCTACCTAGAGCAGTCTGCCCTTAAGTATGAATTGATGCACGAGCGACCAGGTCTGAGTTTAGACTGTAGACCCGGACAATCTCAAGAAATTGCCCGTAATCTGGCCCAACTACTTGCACCGAGAGAATTAAAGGAGACACAAGTCCTTTTCATTCGAGGTACTATCCAACCTCAACTCCAGGATTTTAGTGACATAGTCTCATTACAACGCTTCATAAAGTTCAACCAATCTGACTGGCTGGTTGAAATGCTGGCAACGGAACGATTCACCAGTTACTTCCAACCAATTGTCTCAATTAACGATACATCGCAGATTTTTGGATATGAATCGCTCTTGCGAGGACTGGATGAAGAAGGCAATTTAGTGTTACCGGGGACAATTCTGGAGTTAGCAACCGAAGCCGGACTCATACCACAAATCGACCAAGTTGCTCGCCTCAGCACAATCACTCAATTCAGCCGCTATCAAGTGAGTGGGCACATCTTCATAAATTTTGCACCAACGTCACTTTATGACCCAGCTTTTTGCCTACATAGTACGGTGGAGGCAATTGATGCTGCCGGTATTTCCCATGAGCGGGTTGTCTTTGAAGTCGTAGAGTCAGACAAGCCTCAAGATTTAGACCACCTCAAGGCAGTGCTTCAATACTACCGAGATGCAGGGTTTTTAGTCGCCCTTGATGACCTCGGTTCTGGCTATTCCAGCCTAAACTTGCTGCATCAGTTACGTCCAGACTTTATTAAGCTGGACATGGAGTTAATTCGAGATGTGCATAAAAACCTTTACAAAGCCTTGATTACCGAGAAGCTTCTAGAGATTACTCAAAAGTTAAACATCCAAACTGTTGCTGAAGGAATTGAGTGCATTGAGGAACTGAACTGGCTGCGGGAACGAGGTGCAACTCTTGCTCAAGGCTATTTGATTGCTAAACCCAGTGCAGTGCCTGTGACCACAACCCCTCATTTTGATCCGATCGCATTAATAGCATCAGCAAATTGTCAGCTAGTTGAGCAGCAAGTTCAACACCAAAGCGAGTCCGAGCGAATTGTTGCGGCTGTGACGCAGCGCATTCGACAATCGTTGGAGTTAGACGAGATTTTGCAAATCACGGTAGATGAGGTGCGACAACTGTTTGACGTAGATCGAGTGGTGATCTATCAGTTTAAGCCAGACTGGAGTGGGTTAGTTGCTGTAGAATCCTTAGCACAAGGGTGTATGTCCATTCTGGGATTTCACGTCATGGACACATGTTTTAAATCCACGCGGGCAACTTACTACCAACAAGGTAACACCAGAGCGATCGAAGACGTTGAAAATGCGGGACTATCGCTTTGTCATATTGAACTCCTCCAGAGTCTGCAAATCCGGGCAAACCTTGTCGTACCTATTTTGCAGCAAGAGCGTTTGTGGGGACTATTGATCGCTCACCAATGCCGTCATCCTAGACAATGGCAGCAATCGGAGATTAATTTATTTAACCAGTTAGCAGGTCAAGCTGCGATCGCTATTCAGCAATCAGAACTTTACCGCCAATTACAACAAGCAAACCAGGAGTTACAACGCCTTGCCTGTTCGGATGGTCTAACCCAAGTGGCAAATCGACGCTGCTTTGATGACACGTTAAACGCAGAATGGCAACGATTGGCACGAGAGCAAGGTTCGCTATCTTTGATTTTGTGTGATGTCGATTACTTTAAGCTTTATAACGATACGCATGGACATCTGGCAGGAGATGATGCACTCAGACAGGTTGCCAAAGCAATCTCTCAGTCAGTTAAACACCCCACAGATTTAGTTGCTCGTTATGGTGGAGAAGAGTTTGCAGTCATTTTGCCTAATACTGATGTCGAAGGGGCTATTGCAGTTGCAAGAGATATTCAGACTAATGTTAGTGGATTAAAAATGCTTTATCCCCATTCTCAGGTCGGTGAATTCATCACACTCAGTCTTGGTGTGGCAACCATCACTCCTCGTAGCCAATTATCTCCTGCAACCTTAATTGCTGCTGCTGACCAGGGACTCTACCAGGCAAAAGCACAAGGAAGAAATTGTGTGATGCAGATGGATTGTGAATCCCCTAAAGGGGATGGAAAATAATGACAATAGTTTGAGATCATTGTCCCCAGCGATGCACTGAACTTCTGCAAGAAGTCTATTCCCTTAACGGTATAGCCAAACACGCAACAGCGAAAGCAATTGTTCGGTATCTACGGGTTTGGTGATGTAGTCTGATGCACCTGCTTCAATACACTTCTCGCGATCGCCTTGCATGGCTTTAGCGGTCAGTGCAATAATCGGCAAAGATTTAAATTGATCGTTTTGGCGGATTAAGCGTGTTGTTTCGTAACCATCCATTTCTGGCATCATTACGTCCATCAAAACGACATCAATATCTTCTGTAGTTTCCAACAGAGCGATTCCCTCTCTGCCGTTTTCAGCATATATAACCTGGATTTGATAACGCTCTAGCATACTGGTAAGGGCGAAGATATTACGCACATCGTCGTCTACAATTAGCGCTTTTTTGCCAGTGAGTAAGTAGTCTTGTGAATGCAGTTGTTCGAGTATTTGTCGCTTGGGTGCAGGTAAATTTGCTTGGACTCGGTGTAAAAATAATGCTGTTTCATCGAGGAGACGTTCAGGCGATCGCACATCTTTAATGATGATTGTTTCGGCAATTCGTCTGAGTTCAGTTTCTTGAGCTTTGCTAATTTCTCTACCTGTGTAGACAATAATTGGTAAAGTTTTGCCGTGAGGTAGAAGTTTTATCTGCTCAATCAGTTCAAACCCGGTCATGTCGGGTAGCCCTAAATCAAGGACAAGACAATCAAAATGCTGGGTGCTAATTGCTTCTAGGGCTGCTGCACCAGTAGCCACAGCAGTGGTCGAAACATCGCTGTTGCCAATCAACTCAACAATACTCAGCCGTTGAATGTCGTCGTCTTCAACTACCAATAAATTTTTCACCTGGCGCTCAACAAAACCTTTAATTTTGGTCAACGCCTCGGATATTGTCTCGCTGGTTAAGGGCTTTTGCAGATATGCGATCGCACCTAATTGCAAACCACGCTGTCTTCCTTCTTCAACAGTCATGATATGTACAGGAATGTGACGGGTATTTGGGTCATGTTTCAGGCGATCCAATACCGTCCAACCATCCATTTCTGGCAACCGGATATCTAGTAAAACGGCTGAAGGCAGAAATTGCTGCGCTAACATCAAACCTGTACTGCCGGTTTGAGCAGCTATCACCTTGAATCCTTGTTGTTGCGCCATATCTAGAAGGATACGCGCAAAATTAATGTCATCTTCGACAATTAGTAACACGCGGTCGCCTCTTTCAATAGTAGTGCGATCGTCATTTAGCAGTGGCGAGTGGGGAAGGTGGGGCCCCCTCTGGGGATAAGGGTTAATGGCGAGTGGGGAAGGTGGGGCCCCCTCTGGGGATAAGAGGTAATGGGGAGTGGAGAGGATCGATGTAGACTCAGGACTCAGCGATCGTGACTCGGAACCGAATTGTGGTAAGTAGAATGTAAAGGTACTACCTTGACCGGGTTGACTGATTAATTTAATTTCGCCGCCAAAGAGACGGGCGATTTCGCGGCTAATTGATAAGCCCAATCCGGTGCCACCGTATCTCCGACTGGTAGAGCCATCAGCTTGCTGGAATGCCTCAAAAATCACTTTCTGTTTGTCGGGGGCAATGCCAATGCCTGTATCGCTGACTGAGAAGGCAATGACAATCTGGGCACGATTTAAAGTTTCGTGGTCGTTGCTCCATCCCTGTTTCGCCACCGCAATCCGTAAACGTACCTCCCCTTGCTCTGTAAATTTAAAAGCATTGGAGAGGAGATTTTTCAATACCTGTTGTAAGCGTTTGACATCTGTATAGATGGTGAGTGGCAATTCGGGAGTAAATTCAATTGCGAAGGCAAGTCCTTTGCTCTGAGCTATTTGTCGGAAGGTACGCTCAGTCTGATCGCCCAACTCTGTCAATGGCATTTGGGTCATGTCAATCGACATAGTTCCAGATTCAATTTTAGCGAGATCCAGAATGTCATTGATCAACGCCAACAAATCAGTGCCTGCTGAGTAAATTGTCTGGCTATATTCGACTTGCTTGGCGGTGAGGTTGTGATCAATGTTATCTGTTAACAACTTCGCCAAAATCAACAAGCTGTTCAGCGGTGTCCGCAGTTCATGGGACATGTTGGCAAGAAATTCTGATTTGTATTTTGAGGAGAGGGCGAGTTGTTCAGCCTTGTCTTCCAAAGACAGTCTTGCTTGTTCAATTTCTCGATTTTTGCGCTCGACTTCTTTCTTCTGCATAGCCAACAACTCTGCCTTTTCTTCTAATTCGGCGTTGGTTTGTTGCAGTTCTTCTTGCTGTCCTTTGAGTAAATCCTCAGAGGTTTTGAGTGATTGCGCTTGTTGTTCTAAGCGCTTGTTGGTTTCCCGGAGTTCGCTTTGCTGGGTTTGGAGTTCTTCAGCCAAAGATTGCGATTGCTTGAGTAATTCTTCAGTTCGCATGGATGCTGCGATCGTGTTGAGGACGATCGCTATACTTTCGGTAAGTTGGTCGAAGAATGTCAGATGAATTTCGCTAAAGCGGCGGAAGGAAGCTAGTTCAATGACTGCTGTCACTTGCCCCTCAAAAAGTACAGGTAACACCACGGCATTAAGCGGAGACGCTTCACCTAAACCAGAGGAAATTTTGACATAATCGTTCGGTACTTCCGTCAGCAGAATTCGCTCTTTTTCTAAAGCGCATTGTCCCACCAAACCTTCACCCAAGTGAAAACGGTTAGCTAAATGTCTGCGTTCGCGGTAAGCGTAGCTACTAATTAGTTTCAAATACGCTGTATTTTCAAGGGAGTCCATGAGGAAGAATACGCCGTGTTGCGCTCCTACCAAGGGTGCTAGTTCTGAGAGAATTAGTTTAGATACAGTTTCCAAGTCTCGCTGACCTTGGAGCATTCGAGTAAACTTGGCTAAGTTAGTTTTTAACCAGTCTTGTTCGGTGTTTTTCTGCGTTGTCTCCCGCAGGTTGGCAATCATCTGGTTGATGTTGTCTTTGAGTATCGCTACTTCGCCTAGTGCCTCGACGGCAATTGAACGGGTTAAATCGCCTTTAGTTACAGCTGTAGCAACTTCTGCGATCGCTCGCAACTGGGTGGTAAGTGTAGCAGCAAGTTCGTTCACATTATCTGTTAAATCTTTCCAAGTCCCAGCCGCCCCAGGTACTCTAGCTTGTCCGCCTAACTTCCCTTCAATTCCCACTTCCCTTGCTACCGTGGTTACTTGATTGGCAAATGTCGCTAGAGTATCAATCATCTCGTTGATTGTCTCTGCCAAAGTTTCAATTTCTCCCTTGGCATCTAGCATCAGTTTTCGTTTCAAGTCACCGTTAGCAACCGCCGTCACAACTCTGGCAATACCGCGCACTTGTGCCGTTAAGTTCCCCGCCATTGAGTTAACGTTATCAGTTAAATCCTTCCAAGTCCCTGCAACACCTTGGACTTGCGCTTGTCCGCCTAACTTTCCTTCAGTTCCTACTTCTCGCGCCACCCGCGTTACTTCACTTGCAAAGGAACTAAGTTGATCCACCATTGTGTTGGTGGTGTTCTTCAAGTCCAAAATTTCGCCTTTGGCATCGACGGTAATTTTCTTAGAAAGGTCGCCATTAGCTACCGCCTTGGTAACTTCCGCGATATTACGAACTTGTCCGGTGAGGTTCCCCGCCATCGAGTTAACGTTGTCTGTTAAATCTTTCCAAGTCCCAGCAACTCCTCTGACGTAAGCTTGCACGCCTAATTTCCCTTCCGTTCCCACCTCACGGGCAACCCTTGTAACTTCTGATGCAAAGGAATTTAGCTGATCCACCATTGTGTTAATGGTGTTTTTGAGTTCTTGAATTTCACCTTTCACATCAACGGTGATTTTCTTGGATAAGTCGCCGTTTGCGACAGCTGTCGTGACTTCGGCAATGTTCCGCACCTGTGCCGTCAAACTTCCCGCCATGAAGTTTACGCTGTCAGTTAAATCTTTCCATGTCCCAGCTACTCCTTTAACTTCTGCTTGTACGCCCAGCTTACCTTCAGTACCCACCTCTCGCGCCACCCGCGTCACTTCACTTGCAAAGGAATTAAGTTGATCAACCATTGTATTAACGGTGTTTTTCAACTCTAAAATTTCACCTTTGACATCAACGGAGATTTTCTTAGATAAGTCGCCATTAGCTACAGCTGTCGTGACGGCGGCAATGTTTCGCACCTGTGCCGTTAAGCTTCCTGCCATGAAGTTTACGCTGTCAGTTAAATCTTTCCAAGTGCCAGCCACGCCGCGCACATCTGCTTGCACGCCCAACTTCCCTTCACTTCCCACCTCACGGGCAACCCGTGTTACTTCACTTGCAAAGGAATTGAGTTGATCCACCATTATATTGATGGTATTCTTGAGTTCCAGAATTTCGCCTTTGACAGCAACAGTAATTTTCTTAGATAAATCACCATTTGCGATCGCAGTCGTAACTTCGGCAATGTTCCGCACCTGCGCCGTCAAGCTTCCCGCCATGAAATTCACGCTGTCCGTGAGATCCTTCCAAGTGCCAGCAACGTCTTTCACTTCCGCTTGTACGCCCAATTTACCTTCAGTTCCCACTTCACGGGCGACTCGCGTCACTTCACTTGCAAAGGAACTGAGTTGATCCACCATTGTGTTGATGGTATTTTTCAACTCCAAAATTTCACCTTTGACATCAACAGTGATTTTCTTGGATAAGTCGCCTGTTGCAACCGCCGTAGTTACTTCGGCAATATTCCGCACCTGCGCCGTCAAGCTTCCCGCCATGAAATTCACGCTGTCGGTTAAATCTTTCCAAGTGCCAGCCACGCCACGCACTTCTGCTTGCACGCCCAGTTTACCCTCGCTTCCCACCTCACGGGCAACCCTTGTGACTTCTGATGCAAAGGAATTGAGTTGATCCACCATTGTGTTGATGGTATTTTTGAGTTCCAGAATTTCACCTTTGACATCAACAGTGATTTTCTTGGATAAGTCGCCAGTTGCAACCGCCGTAGTCACTTCGGCAATATTCCGCACCTGCGCCGTCAAACTTCCCGCCATGAAGTTTACGCTGTCGGTTAAATCTTTCCAAGTGCCAGCCACGCCGCGCACATCGGCTTGCACGCCCAGTTTACCTTCACTGCCCACCTCACGGGCAACCCTTGTAACTTCTGATGCAAAAGAACTAAGTTGATCCACCATTATATTGATGGTATTTTTGAGTTCTAAAATTTCACCTCTGACATCGACAGTGATTTTTTTAGATAGATCGCCATTTGCGATCGCAGTCGCAACTTCGGCAATATTTCGCACCTGTCCGGTGAGATTACCCGCCATTAAGTTAACGTTGTCGGTAAGGTCTTTCCAAGTACCCGCAACTCCCCTAACTTCTGCTTGCACGCCCAACTTACCTTCAGTTCCCACCTCACGGGCAACTCTTGTAACTTCACTAGCAAAGGAATTAAGCTGATCCACCATTGTATTGATGGTGTTTTTCAACTCCAGAATTTCACCTTTCACATCCACGGTGATTTTCTTAGATAAATCGCCATTTGCCACAGCCGTAGTTACTTCGGCAATATTCCGCACTTGTGCCGTCAAGCTTCCCGCCATGAAATTCACGCTATCGGTAAGGTCTTTCCACGTACCCGCTACCCCGCGAACTTCTGCTTGACCGCCCAATTTTCCTTCTGCACCCACCTCACGGGCAACTCTTGTTACTTCCGATGCAAAGGAATTAAGTTGATCCACCATGATGTTGACGGTGTTTTTCAACTCTAAAATTTCGCCTTTGACATCAACAGTAATTTTCTTGGAAAGGTCGCCGTTTGCTACCGCCGTTGTCACTTCCGCAATGTTACGGACTTGGGCTGTCAAATTCCCTGCCATCAAGTTAACGTTATCTGTCAGATCCTTCCAAGTACCTGCCACTCCTTTAACTTCGGCTTGCACGCCCAATTTACCTTCAGTTCCCACCTCACGGGCAACTCTTGTTACTTCACTAGCAAAAGAATTAAGTTGATCCACCATTGTATTGACGGTGTTTTTCAACTCCAGAATTTCGCCTTTCACATCGACAGTGATTTTTTTGGATAAGTCACCATTAGCGATCGCAGTGGCAACTTCGGCGATGTTACGAACTTGACCAGTGAGATTACCCGCCATCAAGTTAACGTTATCAGTCAAATCTTTCCAGGTGCCAGCAACACCTTGCACTTCGGCTTGCACGCCCAACTTTCCTTCGGTTCCCACTTCACGGGCAACTCGCGTGACTTCCGATGCAAAGGAACCGAGGCGATCCACCATCGTGTTGACGATATTAGCAGTTTGGAGAAACTCTCCTTGAAGGGGTCTGCCATCAATTTCTGTTGCGATCGTTTGGGATAAATCACCATTGGCAACTGACCGAATCACACGAGTAGTTTCAGCTGTTGGCTGGACTAAATCTGTAATGAGAGTATTGACAGAATTAACGCAATCTGACCAGGAACCACGAACATTCCCAAGAGAGGCGCGTTCGGCAATTTTGCCTTCTTTGCCCACAACATTACCAATTCGCTGTAGCTCCGCCGCCATCCGCTCATTTTGATCAATAATATCATTGAGCGTGTCAGCTATTTTACCCGCAACACCAGTATGGTCTATGGGCATCCGAGCCGAGAAGTCACCCTGTTTAACAGCATTCAGCGTTCTCAGTAGCTGATTTAAATCTAGATTATCGCTGTCTCTAGTCAACTGTTCGGTTGCCATAGCCTTATCCTTATGTGTATTTTTTAGGAATTTTTTATATTTTTTTTGCCCCATACCTACTTGGGGTACTTTGAGGTAATGCTTAACGCTTCTTGACTTTTTGGCAATACTTGGGTGAATTTAACCTTCATGCACCTGCTGTTTAGTTAGTAGTACTGCTAGCCCTCTGAAGGAGTATCATAATCAATCATAGCTAGCTGGTAAATATTTCTCCAGAAAAGGGAGAAGTAAGGGAAATGGGGGAATTTAATGTTTCATCAATTTTGGCGCAAGTGTGATGTGCGTGTCTACTGGGTACTGGCTGAATTCTGAATTGCGACGCCGAATAGCCCAATCTAGCGATCGCACTTTATGAACTAACCCTAACCAAGCAAAAATCATGATTTCTTCAGACTTGCTATTTTTTGCATTCAAACCAAAAGCCTCGTTTTCATCAAATCACTATTTGATAACGATGAATTTTCGTGATCAATTTACAGCTAAATCAATCAAATATTGCACATTTAACTGGTATAATTAGTTGCCTTAAACTTTAATTAGCTTGGTTAGTATGGAAAATTAAATCAAGTTTAGTTTATTTCTATAAAATGATTATGAGTTTTTGATTAGCTTCATTATATTATACATCAGTGAAAATTAACTGTTGATGATTAGTATGCCTAAACTAAGTAAAATTGACTTTTTAGTTTTGATCGTTGTTGTCATAATTGGTTTGATACATTTACCTTTTCCATTTTCAGGAGATCAAGCACTATTTACAACAGGTGCTTTGGAGATGCTACAAGGAAAGGTACTCTATCGGGATTTTTGGGATCTAAAGCAACCTGGAATTTATTACTTTTATTTATTAGCAGGAAATTTGTTTGGTTTTAATGAGATTGGCATCCATATATTTGAACTTATTTATATGGTGGTTTTATCTATAATATTGCAACAGACTCTAAAAACCTATTTTCGGCATCAGACAATAGCAAGTTTAGTACCTTTATTAACCGTTTGTGTTTACTATCTTTCTTCATCTCAACGGCAGCTTACTCAATTAGAAGCACTAGTTGGGTTCCCTTTATTTTTATGTCTTTGGCTGACTTTTCAATCTTTTAATCAGGAAGGAAAGCAAAGATTTATTCAACTTTTAATATCAGGGTTTATGGGTGGAATTGTCCTGATATTTAAATTAATATTTTTGCCTATTTTGCTTGGTTTTTGGCTAACTATCTTGCTATATTCTGTATTGATAAAACATCAAAATTTTCAAAAAATATTTATTGAAATTTGCTTGCCAATTTTTCTAGGAATTATCTTTCCCCTTCTAGCTGTTGTCAGCTACTTTGCTTCGGTTAATAGTTTATCAATTGTATATCAGACATTTTTTGTATATCCCAGCCAGGTGGTTGCTAATGGAACAGTTAAGATATCTAAGTTACTGTTTGGAACAGTATGGTTCTTAAAGAATTTCGTTACTTTAGTTTTAGTGGCTATTGTTGCAGTAAATGTATCATTGCGTAAGTCTAAGAATTTATTGACTTTGCTACTTGTTGTTTGGTTTGTTTTGGGGCTGGGTATTATTTTTCTCCAAATCAGATCACTGTGGAGTTACCAATATTTACTATTATTTGTACCTACAGGTATTTTAGCAGCTAAAGGTTTAGATATATTATGGCAGCCTTTCAAAGAATTGAGTTCACCACGAACTAAGATTTTGGTGTCATTTTTATTTTTATTACCTTTTTTCTTAAATATCCTATACAAGAGTATCCCTCTAGTTCAGAATAATTTTGCTTTAACTCAAGATACACAATTTAAATATCAAACTGCATTTAGAAAGGAATATACATTACTTCGTTCAGAAGTTGACTTTCTCTCTCAACCAGGAAATTTGCCTGGTGAGATTTTTGTTGCTGGTGACCCGTCTATTTATTATTTATCTGCTCGTACTCAAGCAACATCACTAAATGCATGGTCACTTGAATTATTTCTATCTGAGCAATGGCCACAACTTCTAAGGGAGTTAGATTTATCCAAGCCTCCTTATATATTTATTAGTAATAACTATCAGACTCTGATTAAAGAAAAGTTTCCAAAGATTCTAGAATTGATTGACAAAAGATATCATATTTTATCCAAAGCTACTGATGGTATTTGGTATATTATAAACTGAGAAGACGGTAACCGTAATTCGTAATAAGTAGGTGGGTTGAATTCGCTGTAGGGGAGGCAAAAGTGGTGGGGAACATCCCACTTTTGCAAAATCTAACAATCTTCCGTCATTGCGAGGAACAAAGCAATCCCAGCCATTGCGATTGCTTCGTTCCTCGCAATGACATGTTAAATTTTATTATTTCATCAAAAAATAAAAACTGGGATGCACCCAAAGTGGTGTAGATGTTCCTCCCGCTTTATTGCCGTTGTGTTAGCGTGAAATCTATAATGCACCATTTACGTCCGATTTTCGGTGCGTTACGGAAGCCGTAACACACTGTACAAGTACAACACTAGGGTGGGGAAATCTCCAAATCTTTGCAAATCTTGATAGCTAAAATATCAATAATCTCAGTATGTCTTGGAACTGCCGAGGTTCTGTTGTTTGATGGATTGTAATAAATCGTATGCCTTCCACCCTCTCAAAGAAACAAACAGCCGTTCTTTTCCAAATGGCGAATCAATTCACGTCTTTTCACTATAATTTGACAGTAATCTGTTCGCGGACGACATCTTTACCGGAAAGTTGCTGCTCTGCGAGTTCCCGGTTTGAGATTAGAATCAACTCTATCGCTTCCCGTAGGCTTTCTCTAGCTTCTTCCATAGTTCTCTCTTGGACATTTGCACCAGGTAACTCTTGAACGTAGCCGATATACCAATCATCTATCTTTTCATATACAGCAGTAAAAGAGTTTTCCATATAATTTTCTCTTGAATGTTACGAAATATCAAATATTGACGTACACCTTGAATATCAAACCTGGTTTCATTTACTTTACACGTTTCGTTAACATGTTTTTTAGCAACTTATTGATTTACCCAATTAGTGCATTCCAAAATTGGATTTTCAACCCAATATTCTCTACCAAGTTTAATCAATCCTCGCTCTAATTTATTTTTTGCAAGGGGATTGTGTAGTAACACAAAATCATCTCCCAACTCCTGTGGACTATTGAGAGAATCTACACCTACACATGAATATAGCACTGCACTTATCCCATCATACTGATTATTCAGGAAAATATCTGTTGAAACTGAAGAACCAGATACTTTACTTACTTGATCTTGATACTCATAAGATCGATCTAAAAGTTCATGTTTTTCAACATCTATTATTAAAGTTTCATTGCCAAAAGGAAGGACACTACGAATAATTCTGGGAATCTCAGTTTCACGTTTAGCAGATGGTATCGCACTGCCATTGATTGCG
This sequence comes from Nostoc sp. ChiQUE02, assembly GCF_034531305.2. Taxonomy (NCBI): domain Bacteria; kingdom Bacillati; phylum Cyanobacteriota; class Cyanophyceae; order Nostocales; family Nostocaceae; genus Nostoc; species Nostoc sp. ChiQUE02. Next base: position 245,235 of record NZ_JAVRBN020000003.1, on the reverse strand, counting down.
ATAATGTAACAATCATTTGGCTTAACTATTTGATTTAATATGTATTTTTGATACTTTTTGTTGTATTTTTCTCCAATAGCTGAACGATAACGTAGTTTAATCTGATCATCAGGAACTCGTCTAGTAGTTCGATCTTGCAGCTCTGTAACAGCATCATTTCCTTCACCTGCTTTTGGTGCTACTGCTTCAATCCAAATTACTACCCCTTCTTTTAATATACGTATATCTGGGCCTTTATCATCTGAAGTAATTGAAAATCCTTTTGCAATCAATGAACATGTCAAATACATTTCCCATATACGTTGCTTAAAATTTTTTCTGCTTTCCAATAAAAAATGCCTATCTGCATATGGTTTATACTGCAACCACATTTCTTCAATAAATGCTTTATCTTGTGAAAATCTTGGTTTATCTCTAATAACATTGTATTCATCGTCTTCAGCAGCCTCATCACAAAAAAACGAAGTCATATATTTTTTAGTTCAACAATTAAGTAAAGTGCATTAACAATGCCTAACGTAGACAACTCACTAAACCGTTACACCCTCCAACTCTTCATCTGTCAACTCATACAATTGCCGCAATTTATCTAACTTATCACTATCAGCTTCCCAGAAACCGCGCCCATGCGCCTCCAACATTCTCCCTAAAATATTTCGAAAAGCTTCAGGATTTGCCTTGCGTAATTTTTCCGCCATCTCTGCATCTAATGCATAAGTATCTGCCGCTTGGTCATAAACCCAATCATCGGTAAAATCGGCAGTACCAGCCCAACCAATCAACGCCGTCATCCGTTGGGAAATTTCAAAAGCACCACCAGAACCTTGATTTGCCATTGCTTGCGCCCATTTGGGATTTACCAACTTGGTGCGATACTCCATTCGCAACAAATCATCTAAATTGCGGGGTGTAGTATCTTTCGAGAAACTTTCCACAAAGCTGGTTGTAACCTTCTTACCGCGTTGTTTTTCTGCCGCCTTTTTCAAACCGCCCGTATTGGCGTAATATTCTTGAATATCGGTTAAACCATATTCTACCGAATCGATTTCTTGAACAATGCGATCGCTAGTTTTTAACAACGTATTCAACACTTCCGGTCTAGCTTGACCTTTATCTTCTCTCCCGTAGCTAAACACGTTGCGACTTTGCCAAGTATTGCCTAACTCTTCACCAGATTCCCAGTTACCATCAACCACGCGATCGTTCACCAAAGAACCAAAATCACCCGCCGGATTAGAAAACAATCTCGCCGATGCATTTTCCACACCTTGGGCTTTCAAAGCTAAAGCATGTCTTCTAATAAAATTCTGATCTTCCGGTTCATCAGCATCAGCCGCCCGTTGAAATAAATCATCCAACAATTCGATGATATTTACAAAACTATCCCGGAAAATACCAGACAAATTACCCAACACATCAATGCGGGGATGTCCAACTTGCACCAACGGCTTCAATTCATAACGAACAATTCTGCCAGTTCCTTCCTTAACAGGTTCAGCCCCTACCAACTCCAACAGAATCCCCAGAGATTCCCCCTTAGTTTTAATCGCATCTAATCCCCAAAGCATCACCGCCACCGTTTCTGGATATGTCTTATGTTCATCCAAATGCTGGGCGATAATTTTTTGAGCAATTTCTCGTCCCCGTTCATAAGCAGCAGGTGAAGGCATCCGATAAGGATCTAAAGCATGAATATTCCTCCCAGTTGGTAAAACACCAGCACCATCCCGCAACAAATCACCACCAGGCGCAGGCGGAATATACTCCCCATTCAATCCCCTTAACAAATTCGTTAACTCATCCGTAGATTGCATCAACAAATCTCTTATTAGTCTTTCCTCTTTTTGGCGTTCTTCGTTTATTCCTTCCTCCCCCCCAAAATAAGCCTCCAAATACGACCCTAATTCCTCCTCATTCGGTGCTTCTCCCAAAGTATGTAACCCGGAAGAAAACAGACGATTTTCTAAAACTTGCAAATATTCATATAACTCCACCAAATAATGGTCAAAAGCATGACCACTAAACATCCGCACATTTTCTGGAGTAAACGCAATACCCAACTTCTTCGCATCCTCAAATGGACAATCTGCATCTAAACCAGAGTCCACAATTTTTTTACAAATCGCTTCCTTTAAGACATAATTCTTTTGTGGATCTTCGCGATACTCAGAAATCAAATCTCGCAATGCCACCAATTCCTTATATAAACCTGCACGCCCATAAGGCGGTACATTATGAGAAATTAATACACCATAACCGCGACGTTTTGCCAACATTGACTCAGAAGGATTATTCGCCGCATATAAATATAAATTAGGCAAATTTCCTAACAGTATGTCTGACCAAGAATAACCCGTATTACCCAAAGGAGAACCAGGCAACCATTCCACCGTCCCATGCATCCCAAAGTGGACTATAGCATCAGCTTCAAACTCATTTTGCAACCATTTATAATAAGCGGCATATTGGGGATGTGGTGTTAAATCTCGTTCAAACATTAAGCGCATCGGGTCGCCTTGTATCCCCAAAGGTGGTTGTACACCTATCCACACATTGCCTAATTGCACACCGCCAATCTGAAACTCATCGCCATAAGTTTTAATACCAGTCCCCGTGAGAGATTTCCATTGTTTTTCGATGCGGGAGGTTTGCAGATATCCCAACCATTTTTCTAATGTACGGGCGTTAACAGACGCGGGGATATTTTTTGTATGATCAAAAGATTCATCCGCTTCTTTCACCCAGCGAATCAATTCTTCCCCATCTTCTGGCAAATCCCCGACGCTGTAACCTTGTTCTTTGAGTGCGTGGAGAAACTTCAGCAAACTACGCGGGACATTTAATAATGCCGCTGTGCCCACAGCCCCATAACCTGGAGGAAATCCATATAAAATGATGGCAATCTTACGTTCTGATGGAGGTTTTTGCCGTAAAGCTACCCAAGTTTTTACTCTACCAATTAATCGTTGTACCCGTTCGGGAACCAGATAAATATTTTCGCCAACCAAACCACCGAGGGGAACGGTATCAATAGCCCCATCCAATTCTGGTAATGCGTATAACACCACACTTTGCAATCCGCCGACACCTTGGCGTATCCACGAGTAAATATCTTGAATTAATAGTGGTGCAGCAACAATATAAGGTACATTCTTTGCAGTGAGGATGCGCTTTGCTACTTCCACCTGACGCCCTGCTTCCATTGAACCAGCCGGGCCACCCACTAGAGGAAAGCCAATTGTCGAAACGATCGCATCCACTTTTACTGCTTCACTTGATAGTGAGGGAGTCTCTATATTACCTAGTTGTCGTTGCTGAATTTCATAGTCGGTTGTCATCAAATCTCGTACCGCCACATGTCCTTCTACGCCGTTGATGAAAATAGGCAAAGGAGTTAACCCAGCTTCTTCAAAACTGCGAATTAGTTGGGGTATGTAGGGTTGTTTGGTGATGACGTGTTTGCGGTAGAGGAGAATTCCTACAACTGAGGAGACGCGATTTGGGGAGACGCGATTTGGGAAGACGCGATGAATCGCGTCTCTACAATGGGTTTTATACCATTCTAAATAGTCGCGGGGGGATTCAAAAAATCCTTGATAATCGGGGTGGAGTAATCCGATGTTGGGGGTTTCAATTAGCGGGGGAATGTCGCCGACTTTTAAATTTAAATATTTTTCTGCTAGTGTCCAGAATAATGAGGCTACGTTTTCTGGGCCGCCAGCATTCCAGTAACCATAGATAATTAACCAGTTGCGTAAGTCTTGGACTTTTTGCACTGGCACGTATTTCAGTAGTTTGGGGCCAATTTTCAAGAAGCTGATGTAACCAGCGAGTTTGTCTTCTTCTCGTCCGTTGCTAAATTTGTCGAGGATGAATTTAACTGGTTTAGGCATTCCTTTAGGCTTGTCGCCAATGGCAAAGTCGCCCAACTTGGTTAAACTCATCAATTCCAAGGCTGACTCAAACACTAGGCGGATGGGAATTTGATAAATGCGATCGCGCAGCCACACAACCTGGTCATAATCAAATAGTAGGCTACCGAAAAATGCATCAGCGTTATGAAGGGCTGCTTCTACCTCGGCACGTTGACTGGTAAGATCGCGATCGCTAAATACCCGAATATCCAACTCAGGACAGCGAGAGTTAGCCAAAAAAGCTGCTTTTCTATACAAGTCAGCGTTGAACGATTCAAACCCAGCAACCAAGACGATGCGTTTCATGCCTGTAAGCTACGAAATATTTCTTTACTTAAATTTTAAACGTGCTTTCAGGCTGAGTGTTAAATATCTACCAACAGATTTCGGTCATTAGTTCCTTGAGATAGTTAGGGCTTCACTATTACCAATGCCTTTGGGATATTTTGATTTCAAAAAAGTTGTGATGTGTTGAGTCAAATTCAGTGCTTCATTGAACTCTTTTGATTCCTGTAGTGCTTCATATAGTGAACGAATTTCTTGTGGTGACAGGTTTGTGAATGTACGCAACTCGGTAATATCTAATCTCCGATTAAACTCATTGGCAGTATGCCGCCATTTATGTATAAGCGAAAACAACTCTCTATCTTGACGCTGGGTAAAGACATCAGATGCGATGGCTGTTTCAGTTACTGATATAATTAATCGCGGAAAAACTATTGGTCGTCCCGGCTTATGTGAGTTTGGGTCGAAGCGGCTATCAGATAGAATTACTTCATTTGATCTGCACTCATTCAGTAAGGCACGCAGAAATTCTATCCTCTTTTCGTTAGCTGATGCCCATCGTTCACCAAAAATCCCTGTAATTGTTGCTAATAATCCCAGACCTGTTAGTAGTGATTCAAAATTTCTTTCCCTAGTCCACCAGACTGTAGCGAGAATAAATCCCAGAAGTAGAGGGAAAAACGTGATCAAGGTCACTAGGTTTTTCATACTCATATCACATCTTACCGTTTAGACCATATATCATTCGCTACAGAAGAATTCTTGTTAATTCCTGAAGAGTCAGGGGCAACTAAGATTAAATCCATACCAAATCCATTTTTTAAACGTGGTTCCAATACTGTGTGTAGCCGATCAACAAGCACCAGCTTACTGTCTGATATAGTTTTATCGATGCCATTAGAAGTATATTTCCGAGTCAGAAGCAAACGAATCGTATCTTGGTCTTCAAAATTCATTACTGACCGATCGGGTAATACCACTTCAATTTTGTTTCCAGTGAGGTTGCGATAGAGGATTTTTATCAAAATTCCTCTATCAGTCTCTATAGAACCATCAAAAAATACACTATTCAAGTCGATATGTAAATCAGTATTTTGCAGCAATGCACTTGTGACAAACTCTTTAAAAGACCTAGTTTTAGCGTACTCTTTCGCTGCCTTTTGTGCTGCTTCTTCGCTTAAATCTTCAGTGGTTGCTACTTCTAGGAGTAGCCTATCCTCAGGTCGCATTAACTTAGAAAGACTTTGTAGTAGTTCTGTATCTCGTTGAAAATTAGCTAATGTATTTCCCAATAGAGAAAATAGTACAGGACTATCATTGATAACTTTATCTAGTAGTTTCCGTAATTCGTCAACATTTCTCTCTATTGAAAAGTCAACTTGAATTGGCAACACATGGCTACCTTGCAATTGCGAACCTCGAGTTGCTCGTTGCACACCTAGCCTTAACATCTCCGAACTCATATCAACTGGAAAATAGAGTAAATCGGGATTTGAGTTGAGCAATAAACCTAAAATATTTTGGTCTTTTTCACCTGTGCCAACACCTAAACTGACGTAATGATATTTCTGATCTCTGATATTATTAGCATGAATTTGATGCCATCGATATCGAAAGGACTCTATGCTCTCTTTCATCACGAGATAGAATCGATCGTTGCAAGCATGATCCCAGGCGATCGTTGGGCCGATTCCCCAATAAGAAAAACCAGATAAAATCTCTTTTCCATCGCCTGTTGCGGAAAATTCTCCTCTCAATTCTTGCGTGAGTTCTGCAAGTTTGTTAGATTGATCTTCTCCTATAAAGCAGAGAGTCCACCCTAAACCGGGTTCATTGATGGAATTCTCCAGTAACTTCACAAAATTTAAAGATCCCATGTTGAGCCTCGTTTCTTGAGCAGTTTATCTGATTAATCTCCCGCAGATGTCTAGAAGCTATCAGGTATTAGTTAATACTGTAAAGCATTATGTGTTAAGCTGCTCAGGGTTAACAGGAAGCCCAGGGTAGAGTCTGTAAAGGGTTTACGACTTTATCAGCCCACGTTCACATCAAAGGATGCGTTCGGTTTAGGAATTTGGGCATCGAACTACCACAGCAGGGCGTAAACCCAGATACCATCTCAATTAACAAGACGCTTAAGCAACTGGTTAAAGCTAGGCAAACTTCCGCCATAGTGCACTAGGTACATTTTTCATAGCTTTCTACTTTTACAAAGCGTTATTATCTGAATAACGGAGGCAATTGCTGCATTTCAATTTATTGGAAAAATTAACTGGTTATTCCCGATTTAGATAAATTATAATGGTTGTGTTTTTGGTTACAATATATCTTTGAATTAGTGGAGTTTACCAAATAAAATTTGTTGTTTACGTTAGCACAAAAACTTATTTTGTCTACCAGCGTAGTAATGCTGAAAATAACGCGGGCATTGCTAACAAGTACTTCAATAAATTTATTAACAAAACTTTGTCTCTATAATTGGAAGAGTTTTGAACTAGTGTAAAAATCAGTAAATTGAGGATGAGATCATGAAATTTGGAATTGATAGCGGGCACAATTGTCCACCAGACACAGGAGCTAGAGGAATCAAAGTTGAGGATAATTTAACTCTAGATGTAGGTAATAGAGTTATAGCCAAGTTAAGAGCTTTGGGAAATGAAGTCGTAGTATGTAGACCAAGTAGTGCTCGGACAGTAACTGAATCACTCTCAAAAAGATGTTCTACAGCTAATGCGAGTAGAGTAGATATTTACGTCTCGATTCATTTTAATGCTTTTAACAACCAAGCTAATGGTACAGAAGTATTTGCAACTAGTGAGAATGGCAGAAAAATCGCTAAACCTGTATTAGATGAAATCGTCAAGTTGGGATTTTTTAATCGTGGCGTTAAGAGTGGTTCCCACTTGTATGTTCTGAAAAATACAGATATGCCTGCGATTCTTATAGAATGTTGCTTCATCGATTCGCAAAAAGATATGAATCTTTTTAATCCTGAAGCAATGGCTAATGCGATTGTCAAAGGCTTAACTGGTAAATTGCCAAGTGCTCCTGTTACCCCTGTACCAGATGAAGAAGATAATGTAGATGAAACTATTCTCAGGCTGCAAAAATCCTTAAATAGACTCAAAATAACCGATAAAAATGGTAAGGCGTTAGTAGAAGATGGCTTCACCGGGGCTAACACCAAATCTGCTGTAGAAAAATTTCAGACTATTATCGGAGTTCAGCCGACTGGAATTGCTGATACAACTACATGGAATGCTATCAATCTAATTTTGGCAAAACGAATTATCAGACCAAACCATGCTGGTGGTGCAGTTGTCAGATACTTGCAATACCGTTTAGGTGTTGATAATGATGGTGTCTACGGGCCGCAAACAGAGGTTGTAGTTAAGAATTTTCAAAAGCAAAATGGTTTAGATGCCGATGGGATTATCGGGCCTGCTAGCTGGCAGAAATTAATCGGTTAGACTAAAGCTGTTTGAAGTGTAAAGCGAAAACTACCCACCACTGACCTGAGTACAGGTTCAGTGGGGCACCTTCATACTTCAACTTTTAGTCGGATTAGCCACGGTTTCGTTCTAGCAGTAGCATCATCATCAAACTTAACAAAATTTGCTGCTCTTGGCGATCGCTAAGTTGATCCACAGCTTTGATGATAAATTTTCTGGAGAGGAAAGTGGGGATTTTCTCCAAACGCATCGCAATCGTGCCATCAGCTCGGCTGACCAAGTAGACTGGATTAAAAACATAACCAGTGAACATTCCCACAATTGGGATTTCTGCGAAGAGGGCATCAGCAATTTTCACCCACGGATTTTTCTCCTGAATGTTTAAAGTAGTCGTGTCGCCATCAAAGATGTCATAACGCGCACGCCAAAGAGATTTTAATCCGCGCCGTTTTACTGAACCAATGTAAGTACCATTGCTATCGGTAAAGTTATAGCGTGCCGAGAAGTCAATAATGCGATCTGCTTTGATGTAGTATATAGGACGAGTTTGTTCAGCATCAGCAAAGATTGTAATTGCTTCCTTGAGCTTGAAGAGTTTCTGTTTGACATAGAAAGCCAAATTCCTTTGAGCATCAACAACAGACATTTGTGGTGCTAATGCCCAGAATTTAAAGGTAAGTTCCAGAGGATACTGCATAATTTTGGGGAAAACATGAAAATTATCACCCTATTAATCCCAATTCTAGGAGAAAAGTAACATTAATCCTGATGACTGCTAGCAGCAGTTAAAAAATTTGGGACAAGGGTGCATAAACAAATAAAGGTCAACCTATTAGGTAAGTGAAGGGGTTAAAGCCCAAAACACACTAACACTTAAACATTAGGAAAATGACCATGAAATTCCGTCACTTAACTAGTTCTTTGTTAACAGCTACCGCACTTCTAACCAGTACACTACCAGCTTTCGCCGGCCCTTTTGATGTTAAGTCTACTGGTATCTTTAAACCGGTTACTGTTACCCCCAAAGCCACTGTAGGGAATGTAACTCCTAGTACTCCGACTCCTGGCTCACCCAGCAATCCAGTTGGTAATACTGAAATTCAAGGATTAGGCGACCATCAATCTTGGGTTGACCCAAAAACATTAGCAAATGACCCTCGCGCTTTGTGCAGTGATGTTGGCTTGGGTAATAGCACCCGCAACAGTTCTAGCAAACTTGCCTTGGCAAACTCTACCAACACTCGTTCCAGTTCTGCCGAAAGCCACAATGACGGTGGTGGTGGAGGTTTTAGCTTTTTAGGTATTGGTGCTAGCGGTAGTGGTTCTACCCAAGGTACTAAAAATAATAGTAATTCCCGCGATCAAAGTAGCAACCGCACAGAGGAAAATAGCAATAGTTCTTCAACAGTTGTTCAAGGCAGAAATTGCGATGCTTTTGTTAACTCCGCCGCTGCTAGAGATATGAATTACGAAGATAACCTCACCCAGCGCTATGAAATAAAAACTGGTCGTCGGGGACAGCAAGTCAATCAACTCTTGGAAAATAAATAAGCTGTTACTGAAGAATAATTCCGGAGTCAGAAGGGTCAAAAAGCAGATGAATAAGCGTATATGGCGATATTTGTTCAGTCTGGAGAGTGGAAATTAGCCTTAGGAGAAACTATGAAAACCAGGCTAGGAGGAAAACTTATTGCCTTCACTACAACCATATTTTTGTCCATAACATCTTTGGCAAGTGCACAAACTGCCAACTCTTCTTGCACAATTCGTGACTCTCAAATCCTTCCCTATCTGCTAGATAATCCCAATGAAAACTCATTGGTAAGAGTGCGTTGTCTTTCCAGAGATAGGCAAGAAGTAGATAGGAAACGGCAAAACATCAGAAATAGCATCCTGCAACCTACTTTTGGCGATCGCAATCATACTGTTACCATTGAAGTAGAAGAAAGTTGTCGCAATTTCAGGATTCGCTCTCAAGACGGCTCAGATTTTTCTGATGTCCCTATGTATCATCCCTACTCAGATGAAAATCATGCTGAGTTTGAGGACTCTTGGCTAACCCGTGAAGGTTCTGGATGGTATTGGCTATTACATCAGTTCCCTCCTTAAAAAGGAGGCTAGGCAAGATCGAGTCTTCTCCCAAAGGGAGACGCCTGCCGTAGAATGCCCGTTCGCGTAGCGTCTCCTTTAGGAGAAGGGCTGTAAGGCGAACGAGCGTCATAGCCCGTCGTAGACATCGCCTGAAGCCGTTGACCTACAATAATTAAAAGAAATAACCAGGGCGTAGGAAGTCACCTATGCTGCTGACAGAGATATGTTCAACTTAACCAGGTTGGCGTTTGATAAGTATCAATCGCACTTGGTCACAGGTAATTTCCTATCGCTCTGGTGCTTTTTTGGCGGTGAAGTTTCGCCAAAAGTATAAAAGTAAAGGGCTTTTCAAGCCTATAACAATTGTTACTATTTTATTGTATAAGTGGACACAATTTTTCTGGGTTTCAAATTTCTTTACTATGTCATATCAAGCCTGGTACAACACTAATAACTGGATGAGTTAAAAAGCTGTTTTTCTCCTTATTGCATATTTTTGGGTTCTACCAGCCATAGTAAAGACGTTACACTGCAACATCTTGACATTATCGATAGGCAAATTATTTTATACCTAAAATTCATCATCCTAGTGTGTAGATATAAGCTTGTCTTAACCGCCTTACCATCTCTCGACGCACCTCATTTTGGACGCGGTTTCCACGCCGCCAGTGTTCTAACTGAATATTATCAACATAGAATCTCACAGAAAATTGCATAGCAGAGCCTTGGATATCAGTTAGCTGAACTTGTGGTTCTTTCCAGGCAGTATTGGACTCTTTGAAACTATCATGCAGCCATTCGACAAATTTTAACGAATAGTCATCTAATCTAGTTTCATCTACTCCTGGATTTGAGATTTTTTGAAATAATTTATTCAGTTTTATTTTCAAAAGTTCAATTTTTTGCTCCCATTCGTCTGGTAAAAGATGTTGATCTTCGATTACTAAATCAGGATCTATTAACCAAGTTTGATACCATTTACGAATCAAGCTAATCAAAGTTGGTTTCTCAGTCTGGTCTTGTTCTTCTAAGCGCGATCGCAGACGTTTACCTTTACGTTCTGTGATGACTAACAGCCCCACAATGTTCAATATTTCTAAATAGTTTTTCTGGAGAGTTTTCAGTTCTTCTAAATTCAACCCACCCTTTTCTACCTTCTTAACTTCTCTAACAAAATCTTCAAATGCTTGCTCAATTTTTTGCAGTTGCGTGTTCACATCTTTTTCAACTAATAAACGCAGCCGCCCGGCTTCTCTTTTTGACAGTTTATCATCCTCGGCTTCTGTCAATGCAGCAAAACTGTCTAAATATTGAAGTTTTTCATCAATATCGCCTAATGTGTCTGGATGACCGAGGATAATTTGTTGCAAAATGTTTGTTGCTACCACTGCATCAGCATCAACTCTAACTGATACTTGAATTGTATAAGCATAGTGAGTTGTAGGACGACTGAGATTGACTATATTTTGACCCCCCAAAGTCGTGTTTGGTGTATAGACCTCGCAATGCTCATTAATCAAATATAGTTTTGTCACGCGGATGCCAATGTGTTTGATAATTGCAATTGAACCATCTGGCATGGAGATTACATCTCCAAATCTAAAGGGTGTATCAACTAACAAAACCAACCCGCTGAAAAAATCGCTTAAAATATCTTTTACTGCTAACCCCAACACTACAGTAATACTACCTATTGCTAACCCGATTCCTGTTAAATCAACCCCAAGGGTACTGAAGAAAAGAGATATGCCAATTAGGTAAGTAATGACTGGGATAAAATTTTGGAGGAGTGGAATTAATACGTCATCCCAAACAGCCTCAGTTTTCCGGGCATAGTCTTTTAAGTAGTAAATTGCTGCTTCTGTAAACAACAAAGTTACGCCATAAGTGAAAGCAAGTATTAAAAAAGCGGTGAGTCCTCGATCAATCAAACTAATAATTCCCCCTGATCCTAGTTGAGTCAGAGAGAGCTTTAGACTAGCAAGAAAAAAAATAGCGATCGCCGGGATTTGTAAGATCCCAAGGATGAACAGGGCTGTATCTTTTTCTGTGCGGCGAAGAAACGATCGCAGTAGATAGAACAGTAATATGTAGAGTACAAAAGCAACAAATATGGATGCGCCGAATATATAGAAGAAAGAGCTAATTTGTGCGCTTGTTGGTAAACTCGGTGGTGGTGGTACTACGGGAGCTTTTGATGCAGATTCTGCCGCTTGGGCGATGAGCGTATAATTCATTGCTGTCTACTTCAAGTATTGCTATTTTAAATAAATTGTTGAAGAAATATTACCCAATTAACCTTCGGCACTTTCGGCACGAATGGGAATTACAATTCCTTCCCGCAACAGGGCATCCGTAAAAATCTTCCGAAGAACGCGTTGAATCTGAAGATGTTTTCCTGGCTTCACCTTCGTCAATGTCCGCAGCAACAAGTTAGACTCTCCGAGACTTTCGACTCCATCCACCTGTGTGCCTTCGAGTACATCTGGATCATCTATTTTTAACTGCTGTCCCACTTCCTCAATCACTTTGTACACATGCGCCAAGTTGGAATCATAAGGCACACCAACTTCTACGACTGCAAAGATATACTGTTTGGAGTAATTAGTAATTGAGCCAATATTCCCATTCTGAATAATCTGCAATTGACCATTGGGATGTCTGACACGGGTAGTTCTCAGTTCAATCGCCTCGACAATACCTTCAACAACTTTATCTTCGGCTTTTCCCGCCTCAATATAGTCACCCACTAAATAGTAGTTTTCAAACAGAATAAAGAAGCCGCAGACAATATCGTTGATTAGAGTCTGTGCCCCTAAACCCACAGCTATTCCGACAATACCAGCACCTGCAAGTATCGGAGTTGGATCAATATTGAGGGCATAGAGAATGGAAACCGTAGCTCCGAAGTAAATGAGGTATTTTAAGAAACTACGAAACAGAGGAACAAGCGTTAGGCGTCTACTTTTTTGGATTTCAGTCAGATTTCGGTCTTTGAACAGCACCTCTTCAACAAATAAGTAAACGACCTCAAACAACACACGACTAATGAAGATGATGCCGATGATCTTAATAATTCGTGGGCCAAAAACTGCAACATTGGCGATTAACTGCACCTGCTGAATTACTAATGTTGCCATGCAGATATAAATCACAAATTCCAGACACCGCTTTAAAAAGGGTATCAGGTGTCGTAGCCGATCGTAGAATCTCAGGAGGTTATCAGGGTTGGAGTATCTGACGCTGAGAGCATCTAGGCTATCAACGATCGCAGCGACTGCTTTGAGTATAAGCAACCCGACAGCAATAATTAGATAGATCCGCAGTGCAATGTACAGATATTCCGAAACCGTTGTTGGCAATTTCAGAAACTCGGCACATAAGATGATAGCCCACAGCCAGATTCCACCGCTGATTCTGTGATAGAGGGCGCTAAAGAAAGCATCAATACTTTCATCATCGGCAGTATTTTTTTCTAAGTTCTTGGCGCGAATGCTCGCTACCTTCAGCCAATATTTCAGAAATTTCAGTGCGATCGCCGCTAAAATAAAAGTGCCAATGCTCTGAGCGCTGCCAATTCCGAGAGTTACCCAAAATCCTGATGGAACACGCTCAATCAATAAGAGCGTGTATTGCTGAAGGTTTTCGCCACGATAAACTAGATAACTATTGGCACCCACAATCAGAATGCACGACACTAAGCAAGCAAGTAACAATAACCCTGTGATGTTCCGGCGGAGGGTTTTTATACTCCTATCTTCACTCTTCAATATAGAGGTCTTAGTAAATAGCTTGAATAACTTGCTGACAAGCCAGTTCAATAATAAAAAAACAAAGATTACAAGGCTGACTTCAGCCAAAATAATTAATATGTTCATGTCCGATCATAAAACTGAAGTAATTTAACGGTTGTATTATCAAAACCTATTGAGAGTATCAAGGTATCTCTATAGAATAGATAGATAATAATTATTTCATATAATCACAAATTGTCAAGCTGTTAACATTTTACCCACTTGATTATTGCTTGTATTGTTAACGTTGATTACAACAAAAGCCTTTAAGGAAGACCTTTGTGTAAATTCTGGTTATGATGTTGCATAAATCACTAATTAACTAAAATCATCTAAGTAAATGTTCATTAAAACTTATCCAGTTCATATCAGTTATCAGTGAACACTGGTTTAAGCTCAGTTCGTACCAGTATCTTCTTTTTAAACTCGGTAATGACCCAGAGCTAAAGCTTTCATTCATCATTCTTTCCTCGAGCAAGACCTGCCTTCTCTTATAACTCCTGTAGAGACGCGATTAATAGCGTCTCTACTCAGCACTTTCAAGTCAGGCAGGTGGAAATAAAGCAAACTATATTAAAGAATATAAATTGCTTGTTCTCTACTAATAACGAATGCTCCATGATGCTAGCTGCTTAAACTTTGGTCATATAAATAACCTACTGGCTTTCTCATAAACCCAATGTCATCAGGAATCGTTTATTTTCACCGTCCTATTTAAATATTTTTTACTATTTGCTTGGTATCTAAAAGTATTGTTAAATCATGTTCAGAACTTAGTAAAGATAAAAGTGTTGTTTCATTCACCTGAAAACACCTCCTTGCCTCAGAAAGTTTCCTACATTTTGTGTTCTAACTTTACTAATAAAAGCCCAAACATGGTGTAATATTTAACTCAATAACGGTCTGTTTTTCTAAATATATTCCTCTCAAAACTGCTGTAATCAAAAAATAGCAGTTGTTTCAGAGATAAGTAAAATTGTCAATACTTGCTTTGTAGGCTTTTTCAAAAATATACTGTTACTAACTCCAAAACATAGCCTAACATCGGCTACATTTTTTGTTGTCCGAGTTGCCTAAATTCTAATTGAGGTGAATGCAACGTACACGTCCAGAAGATGAAAATTGATGAAGTACTACAACTCCTAGAAGTAAACCAGAAAAAGGCTTTGACACGGCTCCAAGAATTAGTGTTGCGCTCCTGTTGGGAGGGAAAAACTTACGCTAGTATGGCAGATCAAGCCCATTATGGGGCACAAAGTATTAGAGAGGTGGCTTCCCAATTGTGGCATGTGCTCAGTGAAATCTTTGGAGAACCGATCGCTAAAGCCAATTTCCGCTACACTCTAGAGCTACGCCCCCTCACCAAAGCGCAGCAGCAACTTATCAAGAAACGCGCCAGCAGTACCGCCCCTACCTTAGAATTTCCCAGTGGACCGATAATGCTATCCTCTCACTTTTACATCCCTCGTTCTCCAATTGAAGAACTCGCCTACGCAGAAATCACTGAAGCTGGAAGTGTGATCCGCATCAAAGGTTCTAGCAAGATGGGGAAAAGTTCGCTGATGCTACGCATTACCGATTACACTGCATCTGTTGGCTACCGCAGTGTGAATTTGGACTTTCAGCAAGCAGATTCAGCAGTATTTGCTAACCTCGATAAATTTTTACGCTGGTTTTGTACCAATATCAGTAATAAGTTACAGCTAGAATCCAGGCTTGATGATTATTGGGATGAAGAGATTGGCAGCAAAGTCAGCTGTACTAACTATTTTCAAGGGTATTTGTTAGAGCATTTGGTCTGTCCCCTCGTCTTGGCATTGAACGAAGTGAATCGGGTTTTTGAATATCCAGTAATTGCTAAGGAATTTTTACCCTTACTGCGCTCTTGGCACGAGCAAGCCAAACAAACGGAAATTTGGCAAAAACTCCGGCTAATCGTGGCTTATTCAACGGAAATTTATGTTCCTCTAAAGCTCAACCAATCCCCGTTTAATATCGGGTTGCCACTAAAGTTGCCGCCATTTACCATAGAGCAGGTGCAGGATTTAGCACAGCGTCATGGACTAAATTGGACAGATGGTAAAGAAGCCAAGCAACTCATGGCAATGGTAGGGGGACATCCCTATTTAGTGCGTCTGGCTTTGTATCACGTTTCTCACTCTAAAGTCACCCTAAAGCAGCTATTGCAACAGGCAGCTACTGAGTCGGGAATTTATAACGACCACTTACGGCGACTCTTAGCAGCACTTCAAGAGGAGCTAGAACTGAGCGCGGTGGTTAAACAGTTAATTGCTGCACAAGCTCATATAAAATTAGAATCCATACTCGCTTATAAATTAGAAAGTATAGGTTTGGTGAAACTGGAGGGCGATCGCGTTAACTTTTCCTGTGAATTGTATCGTCTGTATTTTGCCCAAGTAAACTTCGGTGCAGAAGAAAAGCGTACTTGCAATTAAGTAGGATAGTTGCCCAAGTAGAAGCAATTTTATCAGTGCGATCGCCTCCGGCGGGATACTGTTGGCGAATGTAATACATTTTTGTATTATTAAGTATTACGTAAGCTCAAACCTTCAATCTGTAGTTGCGGCTTTGAGTTGTAACACTTTTGTCCGTGCGTTTGTAACACTTTCGCCAACAGTATCCGGCGGGCGCTTCGCGCCATCGCAATACCTGCTCAGTTTCTTATACTTCATATCTAGCAAGCTTTTTGCCTTTTTCTAACCGTCGAACTCACGTTAACAATAGTTGTAATGACACGATCGCTTTCACTAATTCCTCTGGATCTACAGGCTTAGAGATATGCTGTTGAAATCCGACAGCGATCGCTTGCTGACGATCTATCTCACCAGCATAAGCAGTTAAAGCGATCGCTGGAATTGTTCCTCCTTGCTCTGGTTCCAAACTCCTTATCTGTTGCATCAGCATATAGCCATCCATTTCTGGCATCCCAATATCGCTAACGATCAGATTTGGCAGGGATTGACTCAGTGTAGTTAAAGCTTCAATGGCTGAGGCAACAACGGTAACAGTTGCCCCATACTGCTCCAGCATGAAGGGTAAAAACTCTCGCATATCTGCATCATCATCCACCACGAGAATCTCTAAGCCAGACAAGGGGGATAATTGAGCCGCCACAAGTGAAGAGTTATCTTTTACATCCTTGATTCCTTTGCTTTCATCCTGTAAGTATGGAAGTCTGACGGTGAAAGTTGCTCCTTGTCCTTCGCCCAGACTTTCTGCTTGAACAGTTCCCCCATGAAGTTCTACAAGATGGTGGACGATCGCTAACCCTAAACCTAAACCGCCAAATTTTCGAGTTGTGGCACCATCTGCTTGACGGAAATAATCAAAAACATAAGGTAAGAACTCAGGTGCAATCCCTTTTCCTGTGTCAGTTACACAAATTTGTACCTGTGAGCCAACTTGCTTTAATTTAATTTTTACCTGTCCTCCGGTAGGAGTAAACTTAATAGCATTAGAAAGGATATTCCAAAAGACTTGTTGCAATCGATTGGGATCACCTAAAACTTTCCCTACAAAAGATTCAAGACTTGTCTGAATCTGGATGGACTTGGCCTGTGCTGATAAATGCACTGTCTCGATCGCAGCTTCAATGACTGATACCAAATTAATCCGGCCGAAGTTGAGGTTAAGTTTACCCTGAAGGATGCGGGAGACATCAAGCAAATCTTCAATCAATTGAGTTTGCAACTTGGCATTGCGCTCAATGGTTTCTAGGGCGCGATCGCTTGTTGCTTGGTCAAGTTTGCGGCTTTGCATCAGTTTTGTCCAACCCAGAATCGGGTTGAGCGGTGTTCTCAATTCATGGGATAGCACAGCGAGAAATTCATCTTTGATCCGGTTTGCTGATTCAGCAGCGCTTCGTGCCATTAGTTCGGCTTCATAGAGATGGGAGCGAGCGATCGCTTGGGCGCATTGTTGAGCAACAGCCAAAATAAACGCTTGATCTTCTCCACTAAGTTGTTGAGACTGGGTAAATCCCAAAGTTATACCTCCAACTGCCCAACCCTCCACTATCAATGGAATAGAAATCCAGGCTTCAAAATCATATTGAGCATACACTTGGGCCAAATGCGGGTAACGAGCTACCCGATTTTCTGTTGGTTCAGCCCAAATAGGTTTCCCAGTCCGCACAGCTTCTGCTAGGGGAGAGGGTGAATCGATGGCAAAATTACGCCAAGTATTCACCAAATCTTGGTTATAGCCAACCGCCCGCACAATTTCCAGTTCAGTTTTACTTTCATTCAACAAAGCGACGAGAGCACAACTGGCTCCCAAGCCAGCCATGCTCTGATCTACAATGACTTCAGATACTTGAGCCGCTGTCATGGATTCTGAAAGAGCAGCCGTGATCGACTGGAGACGAGCAATGCGCTCCAATGCTCTTTCTGCCATTTTTTGTGCTTGCTGCGCTTCTTGGTAAAGGCGGGCATTGTCGATGGCGATCGCCGCCCGATGGGCAACATCCTTTGCCAGTGACAAGTCAGCCGTGCTGTAACGATGTTCTGATTCAGCAGTCACAAAGGAAATGGCACCAAAAATTCTTTCACGTGCCATCAGGGGCAAAATTATACATGACTTTAAACCAAGCTCACGCAGAATACGCAGATGTTCTGCATCTGGAATGGCTGTTGCTAGAGCTGCATCTGAAATTTCAGCTGCCATTTCAGCAAGACCTGTACGCAGCACTTTCGGTACACCTTCAGGTGCATCCAACTTTCTAGGATAACGTTGATAGAGTTCCCAACCGAGTTTCACTTTCTCTGGATCTCGGTGAGCAACTGCTACCCGATGAATTGATTGGTTGTCTTGCAAAAGGTCAACCCCACACCAATCGGCGAAGTAAGGCACAACTAGATTGGCCACACTTGCTAATGTGCTTTCGTAATCGAGGGAAGAGGCGAGAGTTGCACTAACTTGAGCCAAAAACCCTGCTCGTTCTTGATTGGCTTCTGCTTCCTGTCGGGCGGTTTGCTCTTGAATCAGTTGGATACGTTCTGCTTCAGATTGTTTGCGATCTGTGATATCAAGCACAACACCACTCATGTGTGTGGCAATACCCGCTTCGTTGAAAAAGGCTTTTCCCCGGCAAGCTAGGTAACGGATACTGCCGTCATCTTGAATAATTCGATATTCTAAATTATGCTCCACGCCTTCGTTAATCGCACGACTCAACGATTGAGCCAGCAATGCGCTATCATCTGGATGCAGACGAGCTAAAATTGCATCGGAAGTCCCAGCAAAGGTTTCAGGTGTTAACCCAAATAGTTGATAAATCTGCTCATCCCAGTCAAAGCGATCGCTGGCAATATCCCAACTCCAAACACCAATTTGAGCAGATTTTAACGCCAGATTGAGTTGTGCTTGGCTGTCTTCTAGACCTTGATAAAGACGAGCATTTTCTAGAGAAATAGCAATTTGAACTGTCAAAATTTCCAGTACGGAAAGTTTTTCCTGTGTAAAAGCACTGGAGATGAGATTGTTTTCTAAATATAAAATACCAAGTAATCTCGACTGACGAGCGATCGGCAAACAAAGTACAGATTTAGGCTGATTTTGAATTATATACTCGTCTCCTGAAAACAGATTCTGCTCAGTGCCATTCTGCAAAATCACTGTTTCTTGAGTTCGCTGGACATAATTCAGCATTGATTGAGGAATAACCTGTGAAATTTCACCCTTTAATACAGGTCGAGAAACATTGAGCTTTTCTGCTTGGGGATTAACCTTAGCTTCTACTTCGATCGTCAGATTTTGCTCGTGTTCAAGCAACAAATAACCGATTTCTGCTCCTGCTTGCTCGATGACAATTTGCATTAATGTCTGCAACAACCGCGAAAGAACAATTTCACTAGATATAGTTTGAGAGGCTTTAACTACTGATAAAAAGTCTAAATGCTCACCTGTGCTGAAAAAAGTTCCGTTAGAGACAAGTTGTTGTCGTGGCAATAGCTGAGGATAGGATTCTTCTAAGTGCTTGACTTTAGCAAATGCCCCCCAACGCATATATGCATTTTTAGCTGCTTGCAAGTAAGTTTTGGCAATTAATTCAAACTCCCGCTCCAAGTAAAACTTAGCACCTAGCTCATTAGCCAAAGCTTCATATTGCACAAATCCTTGCTCACGGGCTGAACTAATTGATTGCTCATACAGGCGCATTGCTTCTAAGTCGCGACCCTCAATTTGAGCTATTTCAGCAGCTACTAATTGAGACTTGCACAAGAAGTTTGCAGGGCAGTGGTTAGCCCAGTATTGCAATTGTTGCTGATGGGATTCTAGGGTTTGTAAAAACTGTTCTTGCTCTTGAGAAGATACGGTTGGATAAAGAGCCGTTAAAGTCAGTGAGTAATATAAAACATAATCTGTTTCAATCGGCAATGCCAGTGTCGTAACTGGGAATGCTGATAATTTCAAGGTACAATTCAGTGCTTCAGTATACTGTCTATATGTAAAAAATATAATTAATTTAATAATGTAATAAAAAATAATTCCACTGACAAAACCTGCATCTGTAATAATAGACAGAGCCATTGATTCATCAAAATTCTCATTACTTAGAGTCAGATTATGGGGAGTGAGTCCGCGCAGATTCATCAGTAGCATCTGCTGTAATCTGATTGTCTGATAGACAGCTTCATGTTTAGACTGGCGGGCGAACGCAGTGTATTTTTCTAGAGATTTGTATGTATCTGCAAGTGAAGAGCCTAACTGGATAATTTGCCAAGAGCCTTGATAACCGTTGTAGTTAGCCATTGTCACATCACCTGCTTCTATACAGCCGATAAATCCCCGCTCTAAAAAGGGAATATCGGTGGCAATATGGTTACGCCAAACGTTGATATGACTTCCATGAATGTGTAGAACAACTCCTCTAAGTTTCAAGTCATGCAGCTTTTCATTCAATTGAATTGTCATCTCAGAGAATGCATAGCCTGTGGGAATATCATGGAAAATGGAAACTAACAACATGGCATACATGCTGTAAGCGAAACAGGAATCTTCCGTATTACCAAACTTGAGTGAGTAGTTAACTGCTTTAAGTACGACTAAGGGAAAGAGATGAGGGCTACCAAGATAAGTCGGTGGTCCCAAAGTTGTCAACAGACTTATCAGTGTCTTAATATTTGGATCTTGGATAACCGGAGCATTAATTAAATCAGAGACTTGTCTATCACCTAAATTTATTAATACCTGGTTTTTCTCAATTGCGATCGCACTTTGCACTTGCTCATTTGAATCAGGAAAAATCACCCCAAAAACTTTTAAAGCTTCTAATCCCAATGTCAACGCCTCTTCATACTTACCGGCAACTTGATAGAGTCTGATTTGCAGCATATAAATATTAGATTTATCCACATGAGATTCTGCTTTTAGTAATAGTAGTTTAAATAACTCTTCCGCCTGCTCTAAATTTCCTGTTAAAAATTCACACTCAGCCTGTTCTCTAAATAAATTAAATGTTTGTTCATATTGTTTAATCCAGGCATTTTCAGCCAAAAGATTCATAGCAATGCTCAGAAATCTTTTAGAAGGAGTATAGGCTGTGGAAGCTTTTGCCTTTTTAGCAGCAATTAAATTCAATCGCACCAATTCATCTTTTTCTGGTTGTTCAATAATTAGATCGACCGCGAGATTTAGTTGATTGACTAAATTAAAAATTTGCTCATTCACTTGCTCATGACTAGTATTTTTGAGCAAAAGCCGCCCAATTGTCAGGTGAACAGCCGACTTTGATTCATCGGCAATTAAGGCATAAGCAGCTTGTTGAACTCGGTCATGATAGAAACGATAGTTTTTCTGGGTAGTTTCATCTGACTCTATGGGGATAATTAATCCTCTTAAAATCGCTTCAAAAAGTGCATTTGCCGTTTCTTCAATAGATTGTTCACCAACAATTGCCAAAACTTCTAAATCAAAGCGATTACCGATACAGGAGGCTAACTTCAGTACATGCTGAGTTGCTCTTGACAGTTTTTGCATCCGCCCAATCATCAAACTGACAATATTATCTGTAATACCTTGAGCTTCAATCTCAGCTATATTCCATTGCCAAACACCATGTTGACGATCAAAATTCAGCAGATTTTCTTGATACAGTATTTTGAGAAATTCATTGACAAAAAAGGGGTTGCCATCAGTTTTTTGGATAATCAATTGGGCAAGAGGTTCTACTCGTTCTACCGAACTATGTAAAGTATCAGCAATCAACTGATTAACGTAGGCAATATTCAACGGATTAAGCAGAATTTCAGTCGTTATTGCTCCATGCTGGCGAACCTTCTCCATCATCAAATTTAAGGGATGCACAACATCTATTTCGTTATCTCGATACGCCAAAATGAAGCAGAGATACTGGATACTAGAGTCAGTAATAATAGTTTGAATTAAATTTAAAGTAGCAGTGTCTGCCCACTGCATATCATCTAAAAAAACAGTGAGTGGATGTTCTTTTTTAGCAAAGACGCTGATAAAGTTCTGAAACACCAAGTTGAATCGGTTTTGAGATTCGACAGGTGCCAACTCTGGTACAGCAGACTGTTCTCCAACGATTAGTTCAATTTCTGGAATTACATCTGTGATTAGTCTACCATTGTTCCCTAATGCTGCTTGTATTAGCTTTTTCCAGGTGGCAAGTTGCTCTTCGGGCTGCGTTAAAATTTGTCGAGCGAGTGTTTGAAAAGCTTGAACAATAGTGGAATAAGGAATATCTCGTTTGTACTGATCAAACTTACCACAGATAAAAATGCCACGTTCTCTCACAATGGGCTTGTGAATCTCCTTCACCAGAGAAGATTTACCAACCCCAGCATAGCCAGAAACGAACACAAGTTCTGGTTTACCTTGGCGCACAACTCGCTCAAATGCTTGTAGAAGCTTGGCAATCTCCGGTTCTCGCCCATACAATTTTTGAGGAATTTGAAAGCGCTCTGAGATATCTTGCTTACCCAAAACAAAGGATTTGATTTGTTTGGTTATCTCCAATTGCTTTAAGCACCGTTCCAGATCAAATTGCAAACCTAAAGCGCTCTGATACCTTTGTTCTGCAACCTTCGACAGCAATTTCATGATAATCTCACAGAGCATTTGCGGAATATCAGAGTTTAGCTTTGTTGGGGATAGCGGAGATTTGGCAATATGACAATGCACCCATTCTAAGGGGTCTTTGCCTTGAAATGGTAGCTGACCTGTCAGCATCTCATAGAAGGTGACTCCTAGTGAATACAAATCGCTGCGATGGTCAATTCCTCGATTCATCCGCCCAGTTTGCTCAGGTGACAAATAAGGTAAACTGCCTTCAATGCGACTGGAACTGCTAACCATTTGCTGCTGGTAAGGAATAAAAGCAGCAATTCCAAAATCGGTAATTTTGACCTGATTAGTTTCGAGGTTAATTAAGATATTTTGCGGCTTAATATCCTTGTGAATAATGTGATGAGTGTGGATTTGTGCGAGTTTACTGGTAATTTCAATGGCAATCTTCAGAAACGGAACAGGCTGTTGAAATTGGTCTAGAAGTTGGTCGAGCGATCGCCCCTCAAAATCCTCCATAATTAGATAAGGGATTCCCTGATGCATCTCTAAGGCGTAGGCTTTGACTACTGCTGCGGTGTTTAGCCTTTGAGCGATCGCATACTCATGTTTGAGCTGTTCAATATTATTGGGTGTACACTGTTCTGGACGTAGCCCTTTGATAATTACCGGACACTTATCTTTAACTTTAATTCCACGGTATATGACTGCTTTTACCCCTGCTTTTAACAAAGTGACAATTTCAAATCCGGGTAATGCAATCATCATGCCAAATACTCCAGCCGTGTTTCTTCAGGGATAATCCGAGCTTAATTGTATTTTAGATACATTTCCTTGGGCAGATGAAATTTAGATGATATCAGGTTCGGATAATCACTTCTGCTGACTCAAAAACCAAAAATAAGCTAAAATTCAAGCAGAGTAAGCATTTCCCGCTCAGAAACTCCCCATGTTTGATAACCTGCAAACCCAAATTTACCAACTAGAACAATTTGCCAACAGCCTAGTTTCTAACCAACTAACACACCTTAGCGTGGTGAGTATTGGTATCATCTTTGCAGCTGGCTTGCTCACCAGTCTCACACCCTGTATGCTTTCTATGCTGCCAATTACCATTGGTTATATTGGCGGTTATGAAGCTAAAAGCCGTCTGCAAGCAGCGGCCCAATCAACTTGGTTTGCTTTAGGATTAGCAACTACACTCGCAGGATTGGGGATTTTAGCAGGTTTTGTCGGAAAAGTCTATGGTCAAGTGGGAATTGGTTTGCCAATTATCGTCAGCATTATCGCCATTCTCATGGGGCTGAACTTATTAGAAGCACTACCTCTACAATTTCCATCCTTGGGTGAAACGAATTGGATTTCACCAGATTTACCAGCAGGATTGCGTTCCTATTTGCTGGGACTGACTTTCGGCTTAGTCGCATCCCCTTGTAGCACGCCTGTTTTAGCGAGCTTACTGGGTTGGATTGCCAATACACAAGACTTAATTTTAGGTGCTGTTTTGCTACTTTCTTACACAGCAGGTTATGTAGCACCGTTGATTTTGGCGGGTACTTTTACAGCTTCAATTAAAAAATTACTGGAATTGCGCCGCTGGTCTGGCTGGATTAACCCAGTTAGTGGGGCACTGTTGGTAGGATTCGGTGTGTTTTCCTTAATTTCTCGGATTCCCTTTGGCAGTTTTTAATTTCAATCTTTGATATTATCAATACCCTTGTTAGATTTTACACGTAATGACTTTAGAAGATTCAGCGTCGAAAGAATTAAAATGGTGGGCAGTACCTGGGAAGTTCTTACGGCAAGAGCTTTTGCCTGTACTGACCAACTTACGACTAGCGATCGCACTACTGCTATTGATTGCAATCTTTAGCTCCACCGGTACCGTAATTGAACAAGGTCAGTCACCCGCATTTTACCAAGCCAACTACCCAGAACATCCAGCTTTATTTGGTTTCTTAACTTGGAAGGTAATTCAGGTAGTTGGGTTAGACCACGTATATCGTACCTGGTGGTTTCTGGCATTACTCATCTTATTTGGTACTAGCTTAACTGCTTGTTCTTTTACCCGTCAGTTGCCAGCTTTAAAAGCTGCCCAGCGCTGGAAATATTACGAAGAACCACGGGAATTTCAAAAGTTAGCTTTGAGTGCAGAACTAGATACTGGTTCCCTAGATTCCTTAAATCAGATATTACAGAAACGTCGCTATAAAATTTTTCCAGATCAAGAAAAAGAAAATCTCCTCTACGCCCGCAAGGGAATAGTCGGACGCATCGGCCCAATTATCGTTCATATTGGCATCGTCGCTATTCTGCTAGGAGGAATTTGGGGGGCGATGACTGGGTTTCTTGCTCAGGAAATGGTGGCGAGTGGCGATACATTTCAGGTGAGAAATATTGTTGATGCTGGCCCTTTAGCAGCAGCCCAAGTCCCTAAAGATTGGGCTGTGCGAGTCAATCGTTTTTGGATTGACTACACTCCATCAGGCGGCATTAATCAATTTTATTCAGATATGTCTGTCTTGAATAATCAGGGACAGGAAGTTGACCACAAAAAGATTTTTGTCAACGAGCCTCTGCGCTATCATGGCGTCACTTTCTATCAAACTGATTGGGGAATTGCTGCTGTTCGTGTCCAATTTAACAACAGTCCGATTTTTCAGCTACCGATGGCGCAATTGAACACCAACGGTAACGGGCGTATCTGGGGAACGTGGGTTCCCACTAAACCGGATTTGAGTGAGGGTGTCTCCCTGTTAGCCAAAGACTTACAAGGGATGGTATTAATTTATGATGCCACTGGCAAACTCGTTGATACTGTCCGCACTGGGATGTTCACCCAAATCAATGGCGTGAAACTCAAAATTCTGGATGTAGTTGGCAGCACTGGCTTACAAATAAAAGCAGATCCAGGCATACCAATTGTTTACTCAGGGTTTGGCTTGCTAATGCTGGGTGTGGTGATGAGTTACTTCTCCCATTCGCAAATATGGGCATTGCAAAAAGGCGATCGCTTGTATGTGGGTGGCAAAACTAATCGCGCCCAAGTTGCTTTTGAACAAGAGGTTTTAGAGATTTTAGATCAGCTGAGTTCACAGCCAAAGGGTGAGGAGAAAGAGGCGGCGATTGAAGTTTAAACGCTTCAGGGGCGCAAAGGAAATCGCAGAGATACGCAGAGGATTACTTTATGTACCTTTGTATGAACCTCTGTGCCCCTGGAGCGTTTCAAAGTTATTTACAATTAATTACACCATTTCCACAGCTACAAATTGGGAAATTACTAGAGGTATTTATTAAATATTGGAACAAAAGATTTCTATGTCTGCTCAACTTCAATTCAAGGGACGCGTTTGCCTCTTACCCTTAATCGCTATCTTGTTAAGTATCGCTTCTTGCACTGCCGATCAGAAAAACATAAAACGTGTTTCCCTTGTTGGTGCCGGGGCAAGTTTTCCCGCGCCTTTGTACGAGCGCTGGCTTTCAGATTATAACCAGCAAAATCCCAATGTTGAAATTAACTATCAAGCTATAGGGAGCAGTGCTGGAGTACAACAGCTCATCGACGGTACTGTGGACTTTGCAGCTAGTGATGTGGGAATTACAAATGAACAAGCAGCCAAGATAAAACGGGGAGTCATCGCTTTGCCAATAACTGCTGGTTCTATTGTGCTGGCTTATAACCTCACACCGATTGCATATCAGTCGCCTCAAGTCAATGTGCCAACTGCTCTAAGGCTACCACGCCAAGTTTACGTAGATATCTTCCTCGGAAAAATTACGAATTGGAATCATCCTAGAATAGCCGTAGCTAATCCAGGGGTAAGTTTGCCCGATTTACCGATTCAGGTTGTACACCGAACTGATGGTAGTGGAACTACGAGTGTGTTAACGCAACACCTAAGTGCTATAAATCCAGAATGGAAAAGCAAAGTTGGGGCTGGTAAAGCTGTAGCATGGCGAGTGGGAATTGGTGGAAAGGGTAACGAAGGAGTTACCGCCCTAATTCAACAGATACCAGGAGCTATTGGCTATGTAGAGTACGTTTACGCTAAACAAAATAAACTTCCTGTGGCTGCTTTAGAAAATAAATCTGGTAATTATATTACTCCGACCCCAGAATCTGTAGCTCAAACCTTAGAGGCAGTGAAATTACCCGCCAATAACTTGATTGCTTTTATCACCGATCCTACAGGTGCCAAGTCTTATCCTATCGTCACTTACAGCTGGCTTTTAACTTATCAGCAATATCCAAACCGAGCCAAAGCTCAAGTACTGAAAAACTTTGTTGATTGGGCTGTAATTGAGGGGCAAAAATCCAGTTTGGAACTCGGATATATTCCTTTGTCTAAAAAAGTTGTGGTTCAAGTGCAATCTGCCATTAATAAAATTGCTGAATAAAGCCGATTAATACCATCTGCGTTAATCAGTGATGATATTACTTTTGGTGACGCACTTCAACCACGGTATGTACATTACCACGAGGCGTAAAATCTGCTTTCACAGTGACTTCCAACGGCTCACATGCAGCCACAAAATCATCCAAAATTTGATTAGCAGATTCTTCGTGGGAAATGTAGCGATCGCGGTAACTATTAATATAAAGTTTAAGCGCCTTCAATTCGACTACCCGCTCATCAGGCACATAGGTAACGTAAATTGTCGCAAAATCAGGATAACCGGAAAACGGACATTTACAAGTAAATTCCGGCAAAGTAATATTAATGTCATATCGCCTCCCCACACGCGGATTAGGAAAGGTGATTAGTTTACCTTCCGCAATGTCACGTTCGCCATACTTCATTTCTTGGCTTGTCTGGGATACACTTTCAGGTAGTTTATCAGTTGTCATTTGTTAGTTGTCATTAGTTATTTTACTGATCTTTACGTCCTTTTAGTAATTTTGTAGCTTGTTAACTCCAAAATCTTGTACAGATGCGATTAATCGCGTCTCTACTCTTCCTTCTCCCAATCTGGACAATTCTCATCTTCACAACCGTGGGGATGCATAGCACAAACTAACAAATTACCACCATAAACTTGACCGTGGTAGTGAGTACAACCAATGCAGGCAGGATTTTTTTCGGCTGTGGGTTCAACTGAATAAGGAAAACCCGGATCTACATCTGCTACAATGTCTTCCAGTTCCCAGTAAGCTTCTAACATCGGTTCAGCCAAATCCTGTAAATACTGATCGACTTCAGTGATAATGTTACTGTGTACTTGCTCGGTGACTTCTTCCGTTAGCTCAAAAAATGCTTCTACCACTTCACTCATTCCCAGGAAGAAACGCTCTACTTCATCAGCCACTGTTTCAACGATTTCTACTAAATCTTTTTGCCACTGTTCCATAAACTTGACACCTTTGCAGGCTATAAACAGGACGCTTTGTGTTATCTGGCTTGAAGCACTAAATTACACACTAGGCAATGTATCTTATCAAGTTTCTATCTGAAGTGCCATGTCAAATTGCCACTTATTATTTATATTTCGATCAAAGAATGCTGAATGCTTTTTATTGATCGCGTTGCAATCGTTTTAACTCGTTTTGCAGGTCTAGCACTTCTTGACGTAACTTATCTACATTCTCATCACTTGATGCCTCTTTCACCGTTGGCTCTTCATCTTCCTCTAAAATTTCAATGCGGCGAGGTTCAGAAGGGGGTGTTTTCTCAGAGGTTTCAGCAGATGCTTGGGCCTGTTGGGCTTGCTTCATCATGTCTTCAACGAAGCGGCGGGCTTCTTCTGTGTTCATTTCGCCCTTCGCCACCATTTCATCTGCCAGTTTTTGGACTTGCGATCGCACTTGGGCTAATTTTCCCCCTGCTTTCTCACCCGCGTAAGAAGCTAATCCAACACCGAGGTAAAAAGCTTTTTGAACAATATCTCCAAAACCAGGCATTGTTGCTGAACGCTCCTAAAAATAGGGCGACCCGGAGACTACGCCTACCACAAGCCTCCCGTGTTGCTGCTACCTTCCGGTTCTGACAAGATTTGGGTGTTGCAGTCGCATAGATCCAGGTCTTCTAAAAGCATAACATTAAAAACCAGTAAGTGTGTGTTATTCCATAACAATTCGCCATTCATAAAGCTGATAGTTGACACAGCCGTGTTTCACCAATGGGTCATCAGCTACAATTGCTTCTGCCTCAGCCTTTGAGGCTGCCTCAAACAGCAACATCCCGCCTCTTTGCTCTGCCCAATACCCTGTTCGGGCTTTGTGTCCTTTAGCAATCAAGTCCTGAATGTAGGCTTTGTGGGCAGGTACATATTGGTCAAAGGTAGGTTTATCGACTTTGCCTTCTTCAATCTTTACAAACCAAGGCATAAGCTTTTTAACTCCAGTTGCAACAGACATCCTGCTTTAGTTATTACTATTTTTGAATAGCAAATGAGTAGCAATTTAATCAAGAATCTGGACATTGCAGAGAAAGCGGGATGATTTAGCAACTTTCAAAATTTCTCCCCCTGCTCCCTCTGCCTCAAGAGCTAGCCCCAATTCATTTCACTGTTTTGCAACGCCAAAATCTGGGCACTCTTCCTCAACAAGGATAGCTTTGTACCCAGAAACAGCAATCAGGCTATAGATTAATCACTAGGGATTCAATATAACTACTACTGTGGTTGCGATCGCAATTCTTGTAATACTCCCTGCAAAAACTTACCCCATTCTGCTGCCAAAGGGATTTCTGTAAACGGAACCCGCACTGAGTTAGTAGATTCGGAAAATAGAAATTCTAATTCTATAGAACGGCCTTTTTCCGGTGGATTCTCTACATCTACTAATTTGTCATTGACTAAAAACTGGATTTGTTTGACATCAAGCAAAGAGAATGTTTCTAGTTTAATCGGGCCTTTAGGCGTAGGTTTTCCCCAAGTTAGATTGTTGCCTTTTTGACCTAATACAGCATAAATATCATACTTAGCTCGTTCAAATTGCTCTGCCCAGGCGCGATAGGCTTCAACTTTTTGATACTCCTTCGAGCCTTGCCAAGCCAACCAGAAAAACATTACTAACAGGGGTAACCACAAAAGACCACGTTCCATCGTTTAAAAAAATCCTGAATCCTGAGTGAAACTTGTAACTAAAAGTGCAAAATCCACCAACAAGTGATGCAGATAAGTTATGGTAGTGAGCAAACTGGCAAAAAGCGGTGATGAGTTAATATGAGAAAACTTATATTATTGTGCTTGTTTGTCATTGGGCTGGGAGCTGCCATATATGGTTTCCTGAATTTCCAGGGATTGGCAGCTAAAGGAGAGTTTGAGACGATTTTGCTTGATTTTCGGGAAGATATTCCATCAGTTGTGGTGGAACAGAATCTGCAAGCGATCGCCAAACAATACAACGTTACACCCCAATTAGACAACAAGTTTTCCAAAAAAGATAATGTGTATATTATCAAGGGCGATCGGCAACGGCTTCAAGAACTGAAAAAATCTCAGTTTGCCCAAGCGACAGAATTCATTGAACCAAACTATATCTACAACAAGATTCCACAACCAGGTGAAGCCGCTTGGCTGGGAGAATTTTTGCGACCCCAAGAAGATGAAGAAGCAAGCCCTTCATTAACTGGCCCCAATGACCAATATTACAGCAAGCAGTGGAACTTGCACAAAATCGGTATTGAAGGCGCATGGAGTCAAACTAAAGGTAGTGGCATCACAGTTGCAGTGATTGACACCGGGATTACCAAGGTTCGCGACTTGTATGAGACAAAATTCGTCAAGGGCTATGATTTTGTTAACGACCGAGAAGAAGCCACAGACGATAACGGCCACGGTACCCATGTTGCCGGAACTATTGCCCAAGCCACAAATAATAAATATGGCGTAGCTGGAATTGCTTATGAAGCCAGTCTGATGCCACTGAAGGTACTCAGTTCTTACGGCGGTGGTACTGTTGCCGATATTGCCGAAGCGATTAAATTTGCTGCTGATAAAGGCGCAGATGTGATTAATATGAGCTTGGGTGGTACTGGTGAAAGCCAGTTGATGAAAGAAGCGATCGACTATGCCCATCGAAAAGGTGTAGTTATTATAGCCGCAGCCGGGAATGAAAACGCCAATGGAGCAAGCTATCCAGCCCGCTATCCCTACGTTATCGGTGTTTCGGCAATTGGCCCAGATGGCGAAAGAGCACCCTATTCTAACTTTGGTGCCGGGGTAGATATCTCTGCTCCTGGTGGTAGTGAAGCTGGTAAGATTCTCCAAGAAACCATCGACGAAAAGGGCGAAGGCGTATTTCTGGGCTTCCAGGGTACAAGTATGGCTTCTCCCCACGTTGCTGGTGTTGCGGCATTAATCAAAGCTGCTGGTATCAAAGAACCAGATGAAGTTTTAAAAGTTCTCAAACAGTCCGCACGAGTTATTCAGGATGATGGTTTGAACTATTATGGCGCTGGACAACTCAATGCAGAAGCAGCAGTCAAACTAGCCTTTAGCGGACAAATCAGTTTTTCAGATTTCTTCCGGTGGTTACGGGATAGCGGCTATCTTAATCCCGGCTTTTGGATTGATGGTGGTGCGATCGCACTCTTACCCAAGATTTTAATGGTAGTTGGTTCCTATCTGCTGGCTTGGTTTCTACGCGTTTACTTCCCCTTCACTTGGAGTTGGTCTTTATCGAGTGGACTAATTGCCGGCAGTTCTGGGTTATTCTTCCTCAAGGGAATCTATATTTTTGATCTTCCCCAATGGCCTTTCCGGGTTTTGGGCAGTTCAATTCCCGAACTAGGCAATACCCTCCAGGGAACTGATGCGTTGAATCCTCTGTTTGCTAGCGTACTGATTCCCATTGTTTTAATGGCATTGCTGCTGGGACATCCTAGTTGGAGATGGTTTGCCATTGGTTCAACTTTAGGTGTAGCAGCGTGCTTAACTACAAGTGCGTTTTTCGATCCGGCAGTTTGGGGGTTGGGAAGTGGTAACTTGGCACGCCTCTTCCTCATTGCCAACGCTCTAATCTGTTGTGGACTTGCTCGTTTAGCATTGAAAAACGAAGAAAAAATTGCATAGAAGGGTACTGTGGACTAAGTAACTGGGACTAGTGATTGGGAAAATTCTTTCTTAGTCCCCAGTCCTCATTACCCAGTCCCCATTCCCCAGTCTCCATTCCCCAACTCAGCACTGTTATGAGCACCACACTTACAGGTACAATCGAACGTCGTGATATTGGCACAGGCGCATGGGCGTTAGTCACAGAAGAGGGTGTTACTTACGAAATCCTCAGAGGGGCTGACAAAGATTTACTTAAAGCTGGACAAAAGGCAAAAGTTAAAGGACAGGTGCGCGAAGATATCATGACTACCGCCATGATTGGCCCTGTCCTAGAGGTCAAATCTTTTGAGGTAATTAGTTCTGATTAGCTGTGGAATTCAGAACCTCTTGCAGACGGCTTCTAAACTCCCCTTTGGGATGACCTCCTTTTACCTCACCCACAATCTGAAATTCTCCTTCTGGAGAATTGCAGATGATGTAAGTAGGCCATCCCATTTCTGATTTATCGGGATATTGAGTCAATAAAATCTTGCGATACTTGCGGTAAGCAGTCGTATCTTGCATTTTTACATCGATAAATTCTAAACCCAGTTCTTCAGCCACCTTTTTGTCATAAAAAGACATTTTGTGGCAGATGCCGCACTCTTCTGAAGAGAACTTAATTACAGCTAAACTCATGGGTTGGTGACTCTTTGATTTTAGGCAAAGTTTTTTAGCATAATGCCATGAAATATTAGCATATAGCTGGTCATTCGTGTCAACTTAAGATTGAAACCCTGATCCAGTATTTTCTCCTCCTTCCCGGCTTCTAGTAGGGAAGGCAATTTTTTGGGAAGCTCTGCCTCTAGTACTGCATTCCCAGGCTCTGACCATTGATGATAACAGCGATGTCTACGACGGGCTACGCCTACGCCAAAATATCAAGTATGGTGTGGATATCAGTTCAAAGCTTTTCGCTGTCTGGATTTGGGTTTGTATTTAACAATGCCCAACTCTCGCTCGATTTTGGGAAAAAATAAGGTGCGTCATCTGTCTTTGTAACGCACCATCTATTAGCAATTGCAGATTAATAAATCCACATTCCTTATTCTTCTGGCTCTAAATCGACTTCTTCCTCTTCATCTTCTTCACTGGCTTTAGCTACAGAGTTAGCAGAAACAACAGCGCCTTTATCTAGCTTTTCACGCACCAGTTTCTTAATTTCGTCAGCAAATTCGGGCTTTTCTTCTAGATACTTAATGGCGTTGTCTCGTCCTTGGGAGATATTATCGCCGTTGTAACTATACCAAGCTCCTTTGCGGACAATAATGCCAGTTTCTTCTGCTAAGTCAACAAGACAACCCAAGGTAGAAATACCTTTACCAAAAATAATGTCAAATTCCGCTATTCTAAAAGGCGGTGCTACTTTATTTTTGGCGACTTTAACTTTAACGCGATTACCAAATTCTTCTGTACCTTTTTTCAAGGTTTGAATTCGGCGAATATCCAAGCGCACCGAAGCGTAAAATTTCAATGCGTTACCGCCAGTAGTAGTTTCTGGGCTACCGTAAGTAACACCGATTTTTTGCCGCAACTGGTTGATGAAAATTACCGTGCAACCAGATTTACCAATATTCCCAGTAATTTTACGTAGAGCTTGGCTCATTAACCGCGCTTGCAGACCAACGTGGGCATCACCCATATCGCCTTCAATTTCAGCACGGGGAACCAGTGCTGCTACTGAGTCAATGACTACAATATCAACCGCAGCAGACCGAACAAGCTGATCGACAATTTCCAAAGCTGATTCGCCAGTGTCAGGTTGGGAAATCAGCAAATTGTCAATATCTACACCCAATGCCGCAGCATAAGTAGGATCAAGGGCGTGTTCTGCATCAACAAAGGCAGCAATACCGCCATTTCTTTGCACTTCGGCGAGCGCATGTAGCGCTACTGTAGTCTTACCAGAACTTTCCGGCCCATAAATTTCAATTACCCGACCCTTGGGTAAACCACCACCCAATGCTAAATCTAGAGTAAGCGCCCCACTGGAAATGGTCTCCACCCGCATCCGGGTGGCATCGCCCAGGCGCATGATTGCTCCTTTACCAAAGCTGCGCTCAATCTGGTTGAGCACCATCGTCAGCGCTTTTTGCTTGCCAGAAGTATCGGTGTTGATAGCCATTCCTGCGTCTAATGCCTCTTAATATATGGTTTTAAGGAGTGTTGCTCTGGGAGTTTGAGTAGAACAGATATACTATTTTAACCAGAAAATTCTGGAATAGGACTTCTCAAATCAAAAAAGGGGTGTGACAAGATCGTAACTCGATCGCTACCAGATTAGGGTAGTCTTGCACAATGATACCAACTTGCATTCAGAGATAGCTTTTTTTGGCTGGGTAAGCAAGGGGTTTTCAAAGAAAAAATAAATTACCTAAACAACACTCTCAGTAGAACCGTACTCGTGAGTATTTGCAGAGGTTGCTAAATTAGGAGCGATCGCTATGCCAGTCAGTATATCATCTACAGCGACTTCATAGGGTTCGGGTAAGCTGTAGAAAGCTTCTATGGTAATAGTGAAGGAATTTTCAATGCTTTAGGTGAATTTCAGCTTTGAGAGGCTATGATGCTCAGTCGTACTTGCTGCCTATGAGCTTGACGTATAATTGTACCAATATTAGGGTATGGGGGAGAACATCATGGCTAAAGTTAATCTAGATGCTTTGATTCCACGAGAAGATTTTGATGTGGAAGAAAATATTAATCTAGGTAAGAAAAAAGAAACAATTTCTATTGAAGACCTTAAAATAGACTCATTCTTCTTTTCAAACATCAGAAAACCTGATTTTCAAAGAGAAACTAACGAATGGGACAAAAATAGAATTTGTGAATTTGTCAAGAGTTTTATTGAGGGCGATTTAATACCAGCAATTATTTTATGGCGAAGTACAGGTGGCTACTTATTTGTAATTGATGGTAGCCATAGATTAAGTGCTTTATCTGCTTGGGTAAATGATGATTATGGTGATGGTAAAATTTCAAAACTTTTTTATGATGGGGTGATTTCTGATGAACAAGTAGAAATTGCTCAAGAAACACGAAAATTAGTAAACAAGACGGTTGGCTCATACGAAGATTTTAGGTTGGCTTCCACATATCCTGATAAAGTTAAACCCGAAGTTGTCAAATATGCTAAAAATTTAGCAGCTGTGGCAATTCAGCTTCAATGGGTTGAAGGTGATGCTACTAAAGCAGAAAGTTCATTCTTCAAAATTAATCAACAAGCAGCACCAATTGATAAAACTGAACTAAAACTTCTTGAATCTAGGAAAAAGCCTAACAGTATTGCGGCGCGTGCAATTATCAGAAGCGGTAAAGGGCATAAATATTGGTCATCTTTTTCAGATGAAACACAATATCAAATACAAGAAATAGCTAAAGAGATTAATGAGATACTTTTTGCGCCTAAGTTAAAGACTCCTATAAAAACTCTGGACATACCAGTTGGAGGAAAACTATATTCATCGCAAACATTACCACTAATTTTAGATTTTGTAAATGTCGTTAACAATCTAGATTTTAATAATAAGGGAATTAATAATGACTTAACGGGTGAAGAAACAATACAAATTTTAAAGAATACCAGAAAAATTGTGTATAGATTAAATAGTAACCATTCATCATCTTTGGGGTTACATCCAGTTATATACTTTTACTCAAAAGATGGACGACATAGAACAGTGTCTTTACTGGCTGTTGCTGATTTTGTAATGGAACTTGATAAAAGAAGAAAAACAAATGACTTCATTCAAGTACGAGAACAATTTGAGGAATTCCTCATAAAATATGATTACTTAATTCAGCAAATTTATTTAAAATATAGGTCTGTTCAAAAAAGCTACAAAGATGTATCAAAAATGTTTCAGAAAATTGTAGCTAATTTACAAACGGAAAAAACAATTGAAAATATTATACATGAGATTATATCTAGCAATGATTTTCAGTATTTGACTATTCGTACAATAAATCAAGAAATCACTTCATCCGCACAAGATTTCAATACAAATAAAAAAAGTGAGATTTATATAAAAGATGCATTAAAAAATGCACTAAAATGTAAAATATGCAATGGCTTTATCCATAGAAACTCAATTTCGATTGATCATATTCAGCGTAAAGAAGATGGCGGATTGGCGAGTATAGATAACGGACAGATAACTCATCCATACTGTAATACAGGATATAAAAATTAAGTGATTCAAATATTTTTACTTAACCAAAATTCCAATGCTCTGCTCATTCAACAGCTATATAGTTAACTCGTTGAGGGCATCGACAACAGGAGTAGCAATCATAAACTGATCGTAACAAAATAGTAAGCTATTTTCATTGCTGAATTCCCATCTATAATAACTATTCTATTTATGTAAACAATCAGCAAGTTTACAGCCTAAAATACCAGCGCAGATTGCAAAAAAGGTTTTGGCTTTGAATGTTGAGCCTTTACCCGCTGATAGTGAGCAGCTATCTGGTTATTAGGGTTTATATCGAGTTGATAGTGCTGAATATTGAATTATTAACAGGTATTTTCCCGATCAAAATTTAGTAGAAGTCATTTTAGTCGGTAAGCGCAATGGTGAGTGATGATGTCTACAAAAGATTGGAGCGTTTACTGGGTTAACCTTTGGTTTTCATTAAAATGCTAGAATCGCTCCAGCACAAATGCTTTCAGGCATCTTTGATGACTTTCGACCTTCCCGACTCTCTCATTCTTGATACTGCACTTTCAGTATCTGGATTAACTGACTATATCCGCTTGCTGTTAGAGCAAGATGAACAATTGCGGCAAGTTTGGGTAACTGGAGAAGTTTCCAGTGCTAACCACCATCGCAGTGGTTTATTTTTCACGCTGCAAGATACCGATCGCACCGCTGGAATTAAGTGTGTAGTATGGAATAGCCAATTGCCAAAACTCGCCCAGATACCTGTTACTGGTGAGCAGATAATTATTTTGGGCAGCATTCGCGTGTATCCGCAACGGGGAGAGTATCAGTTATCGGTTTGGCAGACTCTACCTGCTGGTGTTGGTTTACAGGCACTGCGCTATCAACAACTAAAAAATCGCTTGCTGGCTGAGGGGTTATTCGATGCTCAAAGAAAGCGATCGCTCCCAACCCACCCCCAAACCATCGCTGTCGTCACTTCACCAACGGCTGCTGCTTGGGGCGATATTCAAAAAACTCTCAAGCAAAGGTATCCAGGTTTACACGTTTTATTTTCTCCCGCGACAGTACAAGGTGAGCAAGCACCTGAATCTATCGTCAAAGCAATTGAGCGGGTGGAAAGAGATGGTCGCGCCGAAGTGCTAATTTTATCGCGGGGTGGTGGCGCGGTTGAGGAGTTGGCTTGCTTTAATGATGAACGAGTGGTGCGATCGCTGGCTACTTGTTCTATTCCTGTAATTACTGGTATCGGCCATCAACGAGATGAATCTTTAGCAGATTTAGTTGCAGATGCTTGTGTACATACACCAACTGCGGCGGCGGAAAGAGTTGTGCCAGCACTTTCAGAGTTGTATACTGAGCATCGGCAGCGAATTGTGGCTTTACATGAGGCAGTGCATGACTCTTGGGAAACTGCTGAGAATAAACTGCAAGTATTGCGGAATCGTTTGCGACGTTTGCGATTAGATCGGCAAGTGCAGCAAGAGGTAGACAAGCTAGTTTGGAAGCGTCAGCAATTGGTGCAAATTACGACGGGGCGATCGCAACAAGCAACACAGCATCTAGAATTGTTGCGGCAAAAGTTGGCTAGTCTTGACCCGAAAGCTGTGTTGCAGCGTGGTTATGCGGTGGTAAGGCGGGAAGATGGGGCGATCGCTCGTTCTGCGGCAGAGTTGGCTGTGGGGCAAGAGTTAGTAATTCAGTTGGGGCAGGGTGGAGTTAAAGTAAAAGTTATGGAAATAAACGAACCGCCCTCCGGGTTCACAGTCGCCTACGGCGGGAAACCCGCCTACAGCGCTGATTCACCAAGACGCCAAGGACGCCGAGAGTTGAATGGTTAAACGTAAGGGTGCTTCTAGTTCTGAGGAAGGTTGGAATTATGAGGCGAAGGTTGCTGAAATAGAAGGAATAATTGCTCGTATTGAGGCGGGTGAGTTGGAATTGGAAGATGTGTTTGAGCGATTTGCAACTGCTGTTGAGTATTTGCGTCAGTGCGAAAGTTTTTTGCAGCAGCGACAGCAGCAGGTGGATTTGTTGATTGAAACTTTGAGTGATGAGTAGCAGTTATGGGATTTAGGGACTTGTTTATCTAACTTGAGTCAAACTGTCAGGCGATCGCGTCAAGTCTCAGAGTTAGTCTTTGGAACAATGAAATTATTGCCTTTTCTTTGTGCTAAGTATTCTCTTAATTCAACGAACGATATCAAACTACAGATTTACAAAAAACCCTGACAGCAACGTCAGGGTATAATTGTATCATTACTAAGCTATTCCTTCGCTTAAGATTTTGAGCAGAGACTATCCATTATTATTTGGTAGCTGCGAGTCAATTAGACAATCAGTTGAATGACTGTCTACTACTACTTTCAAACCAAAAGGCGTGGTTTGTACGGTGACTATCCCATCAAACCCAGCTAGAACAGCTAATAAGGTCGCTAAGACAAATGAGTAGAGGAAAATCCAACTACTGTGGCGATTGAGATTCACTGTTTTTTCTCCTTGTTTGTAAGTGAATCCCGAACCCAAGTTATTATCCATAGACTAGCCAAGAGCAAAAAAGCCGACACAAAAACAGTTAAGTTATAAGTCTTTGTGATAAGCTAATTTTAAGAAATAAAATAGCTAGCTCGAAGCCTACAATTTATAACTTGGGTTTCGGGCTTTTTCATTTGGGAATCTATCCAGAGTCCCAAAAAGAGTTGTAACTTGCTTTACTTTTCTTAATACTGCGCTTCACTTTGCACATGTTTTGGCATGACCTCTATTTCAAATACCAGTCTTATGGCTAATTGCTATTGATGGTTCACTAGAAACTTCAAGGTCGAGTTCGTTGGAAGCAAGACACCAGTTTAGGAGTTTGTCCAAGAGCAGACTCTGAAGTTTAGCATTCTGTTCAATGTCTTCCAAAGCTTTTTGAACTTTACTACTTTGGTCAAGCCGACTTTGAAGGACAAGATGAGTTGAACAAAGTATGGAATGTAAAGACAACCTCAACTGCACAGAGAGTGGAGACTTAAATCGTTCAAATTGTTGGTTGATGTGATCTATCTGAGATTGCTTAATAGAGAAACTCGGAGCAAGTTCGTTAGAAGTAAGACGCCAGTTTAAGAGTTTCTCTAAGAGCAGACGCTGATTTTTGGCGTTATCTTCAATGTCTTGAAAAGCTTGAGTTATAATACTTTGGTCAAGTCCACCTTGACTGAATTTTTGTGTCAAATCAAGTGTTTTCTTGAGGTATGACTTGAACTCAATGGAGAGACTAGACTTAAATAGTTCAAATCGCTGATTGATATGATTTGCCTGTGCCTTAGTAGCGATCGTACTGTTACTCATAAATATGCTTACTATTTCAAAAACATGCGGAATTAAGCGGTAACGAGCGGTATCTGGCGGAATTAACTTTAAACTAACAAGATTTCTACCTAAGGTATATCCCCCTACAAGCATAATTTTCTACATCTACAAGCAAAATTTTTGAGGGTGAACACTATCTTTAGGAGTAACAATAGCACCACAACTTTGACGAGCCTCCTAAAACCAGAGCAAAATTCCCCTACAAATATCGATTTTGGCTGGCAATAAGAGAAAATAGTATTAAGTATAGTTGAAGTTACTCAGTATTAATAATTACTTTTTACTGTTCCAATACACTTCAAGTTTGAATTACTTAAAACTTTATATTCCTTAGACTAAAACTTTTAGTATATTAATTACAAGCACCCAGCTTACTCATGCACTGCTAAAAGTTTCTTTATAAAACAAATATAAAATTCAAGCTTTAGATAAAAGAGAACTAGCGCTATGAGTATTTATACTCGAAAATTTATATAATAATGGCTTTAGAAGTCTACAACATTTACCATATATAAGCCGAATGGTAACTTACCAAGCCTCTTATTCTAGCAACTGAACGAATTGGACACTTATAGCTTGTGAATATCGTAAGAGATACTCAAGGTCATATTTTATGCTTAAGCAAAGATTATGAGCAGGTTTGGATAGACGGTAAAGCTATAGGGAACATCCCACTTTTGCAAAATCTAACAATCTTCCGTCATTGCGAGGAACGAAGCAATCGCAATGGCTGGGATTGCTTCGTTCCTCGCAATGACATGTTAAATTTTATTATTTCATCAAAAAATAAAAACTGGGATGCACCCAAGCTATAGTTATCTGATCAATGACTTGTTTTCTGTTACAACTACTATTCACTCAATCTTGATTGTGTATAAATATACTTTGATTTTCTATAATACTCAACAAATTAGGGTAAAGAAAGAGGGCATAAATGACAGCAATCACAATTGATCGAAAAGTATTTGAAAAATTAAAACAAGCTTATATAGAAAAGTTTGGTGGATCTCCAAAGCTTTTGATTACTGAACTGAATCGTGTCTATCAAGATAAAATAAACAATTCAAAAGATGTTATTTCAGACAAAACTATCCGCAACTTTTTCAACAACACTGAACCAATGAAGATGCAAGAGAAGAATCTTAACTTCTTATGCGGGGTATTACTGAAATGCGAAAGTTATCAAGAAGCTTTAAGACAACAAGCTGGCTTAGAAGAAGTAGAGCAGTCAGATTCTGATGTGAATGCAGAGTGGATTGAACGCTATAAGCAATATATAGAAACAAAGTGTGGCACGATGAAAGTGCTTACTATGACTCAACCAGTGCAGCTAAATAGTATTTATGCGAATGTAAATATTTTGGAAACTGTTAAAGCAAAGAAACCAAAAAAAATTGAAGAACTTCTAGCTAATGTATCTGGTAATCTAATAAGTTTTAGCAATCCTAAGCATAGGATTATCGAAAATAATATTAGAGCTTTAGATGCAGTAAATCGTTATAAAAATCTATTAATATGGGGTAGTCCAGGAGCAGGAAAAACTACATTTCTTAAGCACCTAGCTATGCATTTCGCTACAGAAATAGGAAAGCAAACTATCCCAATTTTTATTTCATTAAAGGCATTTGCAGACGAAGAAACTAAACCAAATCTTATTGATGTAATTAAAAGAGAATTTATAACATGCGTTTCTGAGCCTACTCAACTCGTTCAGGAATTCTTGGATCTAGGTCGTTGCTTGATTTTATTAGATGGTTTAGATGAGGTTGCAGAGACCGAAAGTAACCGAATATATCGAAATATTACTACTTTTGTAGAACAGTTTTCAAAAAATAGATTTGTAATAACTTGCCGTTCTGGAGCTTCTGAGTATACATTTGAACAATTCACAGAAGTAGAAATGGCAGATTTCAATGAAAACCAAGTTTTACTTTTTGTGAAAAGATGGTTTGAATACCGCCAAGAATCGAGATTAGGAGACGAATTTTTAGAAAAAATAGAAACAAATAGGTCAATCAAAGAGTTAACTACAAATCCATTGCTACTAACTATGTTGTGCTTGGTGTTTGAAGATAACTATGAATTTCCGAAAAATCAATATTCACTGACTGAAGATGCTGTAAATATACTTTTACGTAAATGGGATGCTAGTAGACGAATAGATCGTGATTCAATTAACAAATTGAATATACCTCTACGAAAAGTAAATTTGTTAAGTAAAATAGCTTATGAGGCTTTTATACAAGAACCTCATAAATATTTTTGGCAACAAAGGGAACTAGAAAAATTAATTAGTAACTATATTGAAAACATTCTAGAAATTGCTCCAGAATCTCTTGCTTTTGATAGTCAAGAAATATTGAAAACATTTGAAGCTAATCATGGATTGCTTGTTAAGCAAGCTAAAGACTTGTATTCCTTTTCACACTTAACCTTTCAAGAGTATTTCGTTGCTAATTACATAGTAGAGAGCCGAAATCCTGAAATTTTAAAAGAAGTTATTAAGCAGCAATTAACAAAGCGTCAATGGCGAGAAATATTTTTAATGATTGCAGGACGGCTCGCAAATGCTGATGATTTTCTCAAACTGATATTTGGCCAGATCAATATTTTAGTAAAAAATAAAGTTTTACAAGATATGTTGACTTGGCTAGATGATGTAACTAACTTACATGCAGTTAAATCGAGTTCATGGAGAGCTTTTTATCTATTTGTTGACCAAGAGTTTGAACTTTATATCAATCGACTTACTAAAAGTAAATCTACTTTGAGCTTGGCTGAAAAACTTGCTTCTATGTTAAAAGAGTTCAATCAAAAACAGAACAAAAAGATTCCCCGTTCTCAATTATCCGATTTTGCATTTAATTTAGTTGACAGCTATGCTAAAGCCTATGGTAAAGCTCAAGCAGAGGAATTTAACCCTCAGAAAGGGAGTCAGTTGCTTAGACAAGAACTTCCCGTAAGTGATGATCTGGTCACTAACTCTCTAATCCAAGGCGGAGTCACTATTGACAAAGACAAGGGTTTAATTACTATAAATAAGCAAAAAGGCGAAATTACCCTTGATAAAGAGCATTTTCCTCTTCAAGCTGGTTCTGGCAATGATTCTAGAATTATAAATAGGATTGATATTGATGAAGAAGACATAATCACTACAGCTAGACAACTGAATTTCGAGGATTTAATCGATGAACTAACTTACTTGCAAGATTGCTTTCCTTCTGATAATGCTCCCAAATGGGAGTGGCAAGAGTGGGCAAATAAGTTGAAAGCATTGATGAGGCTATATTTACACATTGGCTTTGATGATGTAAAACTTTTAAAAGAAGAAATAAAAACTTTGGAAGATTATGTTTATGCCAACATTCTGCTCATAGAATGTATGACGGGAGGTAGCTACTCTTCTAAA
Organism: Nostoc sp. ChiQUE02; assembly: GCF_034531305.2. NCBI lineage: Bacteria > Bacillati > Cyanobacteriota > Cyanophyceae > Nostocales > Nostocaceae > Nostoc > Nostoc sp. ChiQUE02. Next base: position 202,686 of record NZ_JAVRBN020000003.1, on the reverse strand, counting down.
GAATTGCGCGATCAACTTCTTGACCACCTGTTATTACCATATAATCGCATTCCATCACAACTTTTCCCTTCTAACCATAGAGATAATTAGAAGCAAAAATAACTACACTTGCTAAGATTATATATTTTCTTAATAATAGTTGGTACTGGTTGGCATTAGACCAGCCTTGAAAGGCTACCTTCATTCTTCGTTGTGAGCGCAAGTTTATAGAATATTTGGATAAAAATAGCTCGTAATTGTATGAAGCAATGATGACATTAACTCTCAAAATCAGTTGGTGTCGATGATTTTAATAACACAATACGCTTGGGTTAAGCCTAAAACCCTTTGTTAAAGTCAATTTTTTTAGCGTGGACGCGTACTCCTACGGAGAAGCAAGCTACGCGGTGCGTCTGGTAGAGAAGCGACTTGCCGCAGGCTACCACAGAGGCGCAGAGAAGCCATTGCATTGCGTTGCAGGAGTTTTTCCCTTTGTAGCAACTGGCGCAACACTGAGAGAAGAAAGAAATGCTTAACTAAACTGTAAGGATATGCTTTTTGCCACTTTTTACCGCCTGTTGCCGAGTATTACCTTTTAGTACTATGATTCATAGGTACTCGACAGCATTTGGAAAAAATGGCTACTCTTTATGGGCAAGCAGATTAAGAAAGTATGTAAGCACGAACCAGGTAAACAGTGGAAAGACGGCTGTTGTACCCCGAATCCATTAGTTGATACTACTTCTGGAAAGTCTAATGAACGGGTTATAGAACCTGCTTTTGAGCAATCTCCTACAGCACAAACACAGGCATAAGGTTTTATAGAGAGGTTTTCAGCTAGTGAGCCTTGAACTTTGTTTAAGATTTTGATTGGAATGCCTAGCGGTGCGGGGCTTGCTGCTAGGCATTGCTAATTCCCTTCCCAAATTTTTCTTTCATCATTTACCTGATAATTTTTTCTCTTCAGAATGATAGAAGAGTAGTAGAAAGGATAAGGCTTTTAGAGCTAAAAAGCTCAAAGTTTGCAACAGTTGCTATCGAGAAAAAGTAAAGATTATTCGGTTGTTTTTGAGTAGAGAGAGTTTAATTCTTTTAGACCTCTAAGAAAATTATTGCACTAGTAAGAATACACAGGAACCAAAATCTGGTAAATTAACTCGGAACGCACGGTCAATATCAGTTTTCGCTGAAGCAATTCCTGTTGAACTTAACTGATTTCTTTAAAAAATGTGAGTAAGGTTGAGAGGACTGATTTTATCTGTGTTGGGAAAACTGCACATATGCACAATATTGCATCCGGCTAAGTTTCAGATTTTCAGACATTTTTACAACTACTAAACTTGAGGTACATCAAAACTATGAAACCATTTCTTTTTGTAACTGACTTGGATGACACCCTCGTTTATCGCACTGTGGGCGATGACAGCGCCTTAGCAGAACTAAATCAACTACTGAGTCAACATCGCCAAGAATACGGCACTAAAATTGTTTATTCTACTGGGCGATCGCCTGTACTTTACAAAGAACTCCAAGCTCAAAAAAATCTTTTGCAACCAGATGCTCTTGTCCTTTCTGTTGGTACAGAAATCTACCTTGATGGTACTGATACTCCAGACTCAGGTTGGTCAGAAATCCTCTCTCCGGGATGGGAACGCGAAACGGTATTATCTATTACAAAAAAATATCCTGAGTTAGTTCGGCAACCAGATTCAGAACAGCGTCCCTTCAAAGTAAGTTTTTTCCTAGAACAAGATGCATCTGTCAGAGTAATACCACAACTTGAAACAGAGTTGCAGAAATATAAATTAAATGTAAAGTTAATCTACAGTAGCGGTATTGACCTTGACATTGTACCCCATAGCAGCGATAAAGGTCAGGCAATGCAGTTTTTGCGCCAAAAGTGGAAATTTGCAGCAGAACAAACAGTTGTCTGTGGTGATTCAGGTAATGATATTGCTTTATTTGCTGTAGGCAACGAACGGGGAATCATTGTGGGGAATGCCCGAAAAGAGTTACTCCAATGGCACGATGAGTATCCCGCTGACCATCGCTACCTGGCAAAAGGTTTTTGTGCAGGTGGAATTATTGAAGGCTTAAATTATTTTGGTCTCTTGTAATGATTAGTTATCTAAAAGGTATAGTCGCTGGTATCCAAACAATTGGCGCTAATCGCGTGATTCTGACTCTAGAAGTGAATGGCTTGGGGTATGATTTGCAAGTTCCCCAACGGCTAGCAAACCAGTTACCAGAGTCGGGAGGAGTGGCGCAAATTTTTACCCATTTCCAAATTCGCGAAGAAGTGCCCTTCCTATATGGCTTTGCTTCGCCAGCCGAACGCGATTTATTTCGCCACTTGCTGACTGTCACAGGTATTGGTGCAGCCTTAGCGATCGCACTCCTGGACACTCTGGAACTACCAGATTTAGTCCAAGCAATTATCGCTGGCAATACACAAATATTAATTCAGGCTCCTGGTGTCGGTAAGAAAATTGCAGAACGCATCTGTTTGGAACTGAAAAGCAAATTGGTCGAGTGGCGCAAATCAGCCGGGTTCTTCGTCGCCACAGGTGGACCAGCACCGGGAATTCTCGAAGAGGTGCAAATGACTCTCTTCGCTTTGGGATATACCGCCCATGAGGTCAGTCACGCCCTCCATGTAGTGAGTGAAGACATCGGACTACCGAAAGACGCCTATGTGGAAGATTGGATTAAACAAGCGATCGCTCATCTCAGTAGCGAACAAGTTTAATTGTCATTTGTCATTGGTCATTGGTCATTAGTTATTAGTCATTTGTTATTCTCCCCCTGCCTCCCTACTCCCCCTATGCCCACAGACCCTTATGCTTGGCTAGAACAGTCCTTAGCAACAATTCATCGGGCAGACTGGTATCGTTCGGTACAAACAATCGACGGTCGTCCGGGTGCAACGGTGGTTTTAGCTGGGCAAGAGGTAATTAATTTTGCCAGTAATGACTATTTGGGATTAGCTGGGGATGAGCGGTTGATAGCAGCCGCAACTGCTGCGATCGCCGAATTTGGTACTGGTAGTACTGGTTCTAGATTACTCAGCGGGCATAGGGAATTGCACAGGGATTTAGAAGAGGCGATCGCATCTACCAAACAAACAGAAGATGCCTTGGTATTTAGTTCAGGGTATCTAGCCAATTTGGGTGCAATTACCGCCCTCGTTGGCAAACGCGATTTAATTTTATCTGACCAGTACAATCATTCCAGTCTGAAAAATGGAGCGATTCTCAGCGGTGCAACAGTTGTAGAATACCCGCACTGTGATGTTGAAGTATTAAAAATTCAGTTGAGTCAACAACGGCAAAATTACCGTCGCTGTTTGATTCTTACTGATACTGTCTTCAGCATGGACGGCGATTTATGTCCGTTGCCCGCACTGTTGGATCTCGCTGATGAACTTAGCTGTATGCTGCTAGTCGATGAAGCTCATGCCACTGGAGTACTAGGAAAAACTGGCGCTGGGTGTGTCGAACATTTTGGATGTACGGGAAAGGCGTTAATTCAAGTTGGCACTTTGAGTAAAGCTTTGGGTAGTTTAGGCGGGTATATTGCAGGAAGTAGTGCCCTAATTGACTTTTTGCGGAACCGCGCCCCCAGTTGGATTTACACTACTGGGCTTTCACCTGCTGATACGGCAGCGGCTTTAGCAGCAATCAAGATAGTGCAACAAGAACCGCAACGCCGTGCCCAATTGTGGCAAAATGTACATTACTTGAAAAATTTGCTGCAACAACAGTTACCTAATCTAAAATTATTGCCTTCGGAATCACCTATATTATGTTTTCAATTGCCCAGTGCGACAGATGCCCTCAAAGCTGGAAAACAGCTAAGAGATGCTGGCATTTTTGCCCCAGCAATTCGCCCTCCCACAGTGCCCACAAGTCGGATCAGAATATCTTTAATGGCAACTCATGAAGCAGTACATATTGAAAAATTGGTAGCAGTGCTGAAGAAGGGCATGGGGGATGGGGAGGTTTGAGGTTCTGAGGTGGATAACGAGTCCCCAATGCCCAATCTTTTTACAAAGCTGGCAATTGGTTAAACAAGACCCAATAAAAACCAAGGTGTTGGACTGCTTGGTTAAATTGTTCAAAATCGACAGGTTTGACGATGTAACTATTCACCCCAAGCTGGTAACTCTCGATCATATCCTGGTCTTCAGCAGAAGAGGTCAGCACTACAACTGGAATCATTTGTGTACGTGAGTCAGACTTGATTTGCCGTAAAACTTCTAATCCACTTACCCTTGGCAATTTCAAATCCAGCAAAATGACTTTAGGTTGATTCGTTATGCTCCGGTGGGCGTAATCTCCCCGACAAAACAGAAAATCGAGGGCTTCAGCTCCATCTTGGAGCAGTTGAATGTGATTGCCGATTCTACCGCGACGCAATGCTCGGATAGTTAATTCTGCATCAGTAGGATTATCTTCAACTAACACAATGGAAATTGCTTGCTCGGAAAATGGGTCAGTGGGTTGAGCAATGGGGTGGTCATTCATGGGTTATGGAGAGTGAAATAAAAGGTCGCGCCTTGATCGATCGCTGCTTCTGCCCAAATGCGCCCGCCGTGGCGTTGAATAATGCGTTGCACGATCGCCAGTCCGATCCCCGTACCTGCAAACTCTTGTTCGGGGTGAAGACGTTGGAATACCCCAAACAGATTATCGGCATACCGCATATCAAATCCTGCCCCATTATCTCGGATGAAGTACACTCCTTCACCATCCATCACCTCATAACCGATTTCAATATAGGCAATGGATTTGTTGCGGGTGTACTTGATCGCATTCGACAATAGGTTGATCCAGACTTGTTTGAACAGCGAAATATCTGCTTGACACATGGGTAAATCGGCGATCGCCAACTCAATTTGACGACCCTTCAAATCCGGGGACAAATCATTCAGCACCAGTTGAATTACCTCATTTGGGAAGACGGGCTGACAGGACATTTGCTTACGATCTAAGCGGGATAGGTTCAACAGATCGTCGATCAACTCACCCATGCGTTTGGCATTCTCACGGACAATTTTCAGGTAACGATTGGCTTCCGAATCGAGTTGCTCGCCATAGTCTTCTTGCATCATTCTAGAAAAACCAGCGATCGCCCGCAGTGGTGCTCGTAAATCATGGGAAACAGAGTAAGAAAAAGCTTCCAACGCTTTGTTAGCAGCTTGCAATTGGGCAGTTCGCTGGATTACCCGTTCTTCCAATTCGGCATTGAGTTGGCGGACTTCTGCCTCTACCGCTTTGATGGTGCTGATATCTCGGATGATGGTAGAAAGATATTCCAGACTGCCATCTGTTGTTTTGTGAGCAATGATCATTTGGGAAACTGGAATTTCTCTGCTATCAGTACCCAATAAAGCGGTTTCACCAACCCAGGTGCCATCTCGAATCGCCACCGGAATGCCCTGGTTTTGAATAATCTCTAGTGCCCACTGGGGATGGTAATTTGGGATGCTCAAGGTGGAGAGGTCTGCATCCACTGACACGCCGAGGAGTTTGCGAAACTGAGCATTATTCCACAGGACATTGCCTTGGGGGGTTGCCATGCCAATATGATCGGTGGATGCTTCCAGGATGGCAATTAAGCGATCGCGGTCTTTCTCTACCCGTTGGCGTTCGGCAATTTCAGCCCGTAAGGATTGATTCAGTTCTGCTTGCTGCTTTAATAGACGGGCATTGTCAATGGAAATAGCTGCCTGAGTAGAAAGTAGACGGAGGATTTCAATTCGCTCTGGGGTAAATGTGCCAGTAGTGAGATTATTTTCTAATAGGACAATTCCAGTCAGTTTTCTCTGGTTCAACAGAGGCGCACAAAGAATCGATTTCGATTGATGCTGAACAATCCAGGGTTCATATTGAAAATTGCCGAATTGAGCAGCATTGTCGAGGACGATGCTTTCTTGGGTGCGAGCCACGTAATTAATCAGGGCAGTTGGCAAGTAAGGAGTGCTGTCTGCTGATATCGATTCCAGGGGAATTGATTGCAAAACGGCTACTTGCTCATTGCCAATTGTCCCCATCGCCTCAATCCGCCATTCGTCTTGTGTTGGCAAAATCAGGTAACCTGTTTGCGCCCCGGCATTCTCAATCAAGATGGTCATCAATTTTGCCAGGAGTTTATCTAACAGAATTTCACTGGCGATTGCCTGGGAGGCTTTCAACACCGTTTCTAGGTCAAGTGCTTCTAACTTACTTGAAGTCGATTGTGTAGTGTCAAGTTGACGTGTTCCAGTTCTTTCTGATCGCAGTTCTAGCAGTTGGGGATACTGCTTCTCCAAATCCTGAACTTTAGCAGTTGCTCCCCAGCGTAGGTAGACGTATCTTGCCTCTTGCATATAGGCTTTGGCGATTGTCATCCGGTGATTTGCCAGATAAAACTTTGCTGCCAGTTCGTTTGCCAGAGCCTCTTCTTGGAGGTATTCGTTCTCCCTGGCTAGTGCAATGGCGCGATCGTAGGCATCCATTGCTTCCAGCACCTGGCCCAACACCCGATGCCGTTCCGCTTCTACCAAGTGCCACTTGTGCAGATAGTTCATCGGCGCGTGGTATGCCCAATTTTGCATTTTTGCCTGATTTTCAGCTACCTGCTCAAGCAACTCTGATTGTGTTGCAGCATCTGTGTCTGAATACACCGCCAATCGGCATAGAGAATTGTAGAACCGAAACATAGCAACCAACGCCGATCCGGCCATGGCTGACAAATACTCTTGGGCGAGGACAGCATTGGCGATCGCCTGATTTACATCACCAAACAGATAACAGAGAAATAATTTATTCAGATAGAAATAAAACAAACCTCCGTGAAAATTGGTTTGTTGCATCTGGGGTAGCCGGGTTGCTTCATCATAAGCAAGACCCGATAAAATGCTAGGTGCAGGAACCTCCTGGATCAGGTTCAAAACAGTTTGCCAACAAATCTCTACGAAATGAATGCCAGCTGAATGCTTGATTTGTTTCACTGCCTGTGCATAACTGGTCAGATGAAGTTGTAGTTCAGCCAGGGGTTGACCTACCACAAATGAATAACCACAGAAATGCATAGCAGCGTAGCCAGCAAATTCTAAATCGCCCTGCTCAATACCAACGTGATAGCAATCTTGGAGTGGCTTGAGACTTTCCTTTACGTGTGTCTTCCAAACATTAATCTGGTCGCTAACCGGGAATAAGGTTCTGGCTTGAATGGGTTTGGCATCTAAGCGCTCCAGCAGACTTAATGCCAGTTGACCAAATTCATACCCTGCATCAATCTCAAATACAACTCCACAGAGAATGATGCCATAGGCGGCATAGGCAAAGGGAGCCAACATCATATTTCCGTACTCAACCAGCAAATCCACCATCTTGAGTACAATCACCAGAAATAGGGGAGGTACTGCCAAATAAGCTGATGCACACATACTTGTCAACAGCTGCATTGCCGCCAGCACCTCTGGCTCAGACATTATTGGCAGGTCAACCAAATCTTCAATGCGTCTGTTTGCTAATTTTGAGGCAGTTTCCGAAAGCGCTTGCTGAACATCCTCAAATGTTGGCTGGATGGGCAGGTGAACTCCTAATTGCTTAAGTAAATGTAAACTAATCTGAATTGCCTCTAGCAATTTACTTTGAGCAACATAAGTCTGAATCTTGACATCATAGACTTTTAAGCTGGCTAGTAGGGTTTTTGCATGGTCAAGTACTTGTTGGAACAGTTGCTCTACTTGCTCGAAATTACCGCTAAGATAGGCTGCTTCTGCCGTTGCGCTATACAGGGCAAGGGTTAGGTCATAGTTAGTTTGCCAGCTATCCGTTGTCAGCAGATCCAAACCAGTTTGCAAATATTGCAAGGCAGCGTCATAAGCGGCTGATGCCTTGGCTTTTTCCCCTGCCATAAAGTTTAACCAAGACAAATTATCCTGCTCGGATTGAGTTTCTATAAGTTTTCTGCCCAGGTTCAGTTGGTTGGTGATATCAAAAATCTTGTATTGTAACTGTTCGGGGGAAGTCATTTGCAATAAACACTGCCCCACTTGCCAATGGGTCTTTCTTTGCTCAACTTCCGGAATCAGAGAATAGGCTGCTTGCTGAATGCGATCATGAGCAAATTTGTATTCTATTGGGGGTCGGCTAGGGAGGGGTACATCCAACTCAACCGATTTGTAGGCATTGCTCATGGGCAGAATCAACCCTTCGGCGATCGCTACTCCCAGAGTCTGCGCGGTTTCTCGCTGGGATAGTTGAGCGGCAAATGCCAACGTTTCCAGATCAAAACAGTTGCCAATGCAGGCAGATAGCTGCAATACTTGCTGTGTTTTTTCATTGAGCTTCTGAATTTTCCCTGCCATCAAATCGACAATATTATCGGTAATCCCTCGATTCTGAATTTGCTCTATTGACCATTGCCATTTCTTTCTTTGGCGATCAAATTTCAGTAACCCTTCAGTGTAAAGAGATTTTAAAAATTCATTGATGAAAAAGGGATTGCCACCAGTTTTTAGTCGTACCAGTTCAGCTAAGGGGAGGGAATCCTGTGGTTGGCAGCGCAGTGTATCGGCGATGACCTGATTGATATCAGGTAGGCTCAATGCTGAGAGGGAAAGTTGGTTCACCACTCCTCCACCTTGGCGAATTTCCTCCACCATCTGGATTAGGGGATGGGTTGCATTCACCTCGTTATCCCGGTATGCCCCAAGCAACAAAAAAGATTGCCCCTCGGTGGCAGTAGTTAGCAGTTGGATCAGCTTCAGCGAGGCATTATCTACCCACTGAAGATCGTCCAAGAAAATTACGAGCGGATGTTCTGACTGGGTAAAAACGTGAATGAAATTTTGGAAGACTTGGTTAAAGCGATTTTGGGCTTCTGTCGGCGGCAGAACAGGCACTTCTGGTTGATTGCCCACAATCAATTCCAATGCTGGAATTACCTGGGTAATCACACGACTATTTGAGGCGAGGGCAGCTAAAAGGTTCTCTCGCCACTGACATAGCTGCACTTCGTCTTCGGTTAATAATTGTTTGATAAATGACCCAAAGGCTTGGGCGATCGCAAAGTAAGGGATATTGCGCTGATACTGGTCAAATTTGCCCGCAATAAAGTAGCCCCGTTCTTGGGTAATGGGCTTATAAATTTCCTGTACCAGTACTGACTTGCCAATACCGGAGTATCCTGCTATCAGCATTAGTTCAACTTGAGCAGAAAACAGCTCGCTACGGGGATGTAGGGAAATGGAGTTTTCCCGATTAACTCTCTTACCTGCGACTCTTGCGAACGCTGCTAATAATGTCTCAACTTCCCTTTCTCTGCCATACAGTTTTTCCGGGATATGAAACTTATCAGAGATATCCTGTTGCGCTAACAAAAAAGGCTCAATTCGTCCTGTGTGTTGTAGTTGGATCAGACACTGTTCTAAATCAGTTTTAATTCCCCACGCACTTTGATACCGCTCTTGTGCTGTTTTAGCTAACAGTTTCAGAACTATTTCTGAAACTATCATAGGAATTTCTGGATCGATAACATGGGGTGGAACAGGTTCCAGAGCCAGGTGGTAATGAATCAACTCCAGGGCATCACTAGATGCAAACGGCAGCTGATGAGTCAACAGTTGATAGAAGGTGACACCTAGAGAGTAAAAATCAGTTCGGTAGTCCAGAGAACGGTTCATTCTGCCTGTTTGCTCTGGAGAGATGTAAGCCAATGTTCCCTCTAATACTGTTGGATTTTTGAGAGTTAATGTCTCCCGCGATCGGACAGTTGAAATCCCAAAGTCAATGATTTTAAGTTGTTGTGTTTCTGGATTGAAAACAATATTGGATGGATTGATATCTTTATGAATGATATTTGCTGTGTGAATTTCACTTATACTCTCAGCGATCTGCACAGCCAACTTCAGAAACTCTATTAAGGAAAAACTTCTTGTAGCTATAATTTTTGTTAAAGATTCCCCCCCGAAATCCTCTAGAACGATCGCAAAAGTACTTTGATATTGCTGCAAGCTGTAAGCTTGTATAACACCTTCTAATGACAAGCTGCGCGTAATTTCGTATTCCAGCTTATAGCGCGTAATTTCCTCTGGGGTAGGGTAGTCTTTCTTCAAAATTTTGAAGATTACAGGCAAATGATCCCGTTCACGAATTCCCCGATAGACCCGTGAGTTAGCGCTTTCATGGATTTTTGTCCAAATTTGATATTCAGGAATTTCTAGCATGGTTCAACCGCCTTCAATTGGTACGCTGAGGGGCAAAGCAGGGTTGACTCACAGACCCGATTATACAATAGTCAAACCTTTGAATTAATGCATTTATTTAGACTGGGGGTATTGTCAAGTTAACTGAGCGGGTATCTTAAAAGATACTATTTCTCCCTTGAGCGCAGAAAAGGGCGAGATTAGCAGCCACTTACTTGATTGAACACCTGTGAACTCGTCGCACCAGCTTGCAAATCGTTGGCGCATCTCTTGACTATATTCGTTAGCTGCTAATCGGTGTTGTTTGGGATAAAGATGTTGGCAGATCAACTCAAAGGTTACCAAGGAGATTATGAGATATGAGTGAACCCTTGAATGTCCTGATGGTTGAGGATTCAGAAACTGATGCCATGTTAGTTATCCATGAACTGCGTCGCGGTGGTTTCAATCCAATCTGGCAACGTGTCCAAACTGCCCAAGAGCTACACACAGCCCTTAATAGCAGTACCTGGGATGCGATCATTTCAGATTACCGATTGCCTGGATTCAATGCTTTTATGGCTCTGGAAATAGCAAAGCAGAGTCAGAAAGATATTCCTTTCATTCTCGTTTCCGGCACAATCGGCGAAGTATCTGCTGTGGAAATGATGAAAGCAGGTGCTCATGATTATGTGATGAAAGATAACTTAAACCGATTACCAGTGGCGGTGCGTCGAGAACTTCGGGATGCACAGGTGCGGGCAGAGCGCAAACAAGCCCAAAATCTGCTACAAACATTAGCGTCTAATATACCGGGAATGATTTACAGCTTTGTGTATCATTTGAATGGTTCTTTTGACTTTGAGTATATCAGCTTAGGCTGTTTAGATCTTCTAGAGTTAACACCAGATGAAGTTTTAGAAAATGCCTCTCTTTGCTTTGCACAAATTCATATTGATGACCGTGCAGGATTTGGTGTGGCTGCTAAACAAAGCGCTCAAACTTTAAGTCCATTCTTTTATGAGTGGCGATTAGCTACACCCTCTGGGAAACTCAAGTGGGTACAGGCAAGTGCTCGTTCAGAGTGTCGAGAAAATGGGGATATTGTTTGGCATGGGGTTTTATTAGATGTAAGCGATCGCAAACAGGCACAAGAACTGATTATTCACAACGCCTTGCACGATCCATTAACAGATTTACCGAATCGGACACTTTTGGTGGAACGGCTAGAACTAGCCATTAACCGAGCCAAACGAGTAGACACCTATCTTTATGCCGTCTTGTTTCTAGACCTAGATCGGTTCAAAGTAATCAATGACAGCTTAGGACATTTAGCTGGAGACCAACTACTCAAAACCATTGCTCAAAAGCTAAAAACTCATTTGCGAGAGGTTGATTTAGTCGCTCGAATCGGTGGTGACGAATTCGTAATTCTGCTGGAAGATATTTCTGGTATTGAAAAAGCTATTCAAATTACTGAGCGGATTATGACAGATTTTCAAACAGCATTGATACTTAATGATTCCGAAGTGGTGATCAGTACGAGCATCGGTATTGTCTTAGGAACAAAGGACTATTCTCACGCCTCTGATTTACTCCGAGATGCCGATATTGCCATGTATAAAGCCAAAGCTCAAGATAGAAATTCGTACAAAATTTTTGATATAGAAATGCACACTCAAGCCGTAAATCGACTAACTCTAGAAACCGATATCCGTAAAGCTCTCGAACGAGAAGAGTTTGTTATATACTACCAGCCGATTGTTGACATACTTGGCGATGCCTATGGCGGACAAAGCCAACGCGTTAGCAGAGAGTCTGGTAGAGAATCGCAGATGCAAGCAGTTCGGCTGATTGGATTTGAGGCATTAGTGCGCTGGCAACACCCAACTCGCGGGTTTATTTTGCCAGGGGAATTTATTCCTATTGCCGAAGAAACGGGGCTAATTGTGCAAATTGATCGCTGGATGTTTTACACAGCTTGTCAACAACTGGCAAACTGGAAAAGCAAGTTTACTAATGACTTACCACTGAAGATAAGCATTAACCTCTCTGCTCAAGATATTCGCCAAGCCAGATTACTTGAAGATATCGACCAAACACTAGCTAAAACGGGTTTAGAAGGCGATTTTCTAGCGATAGAAATTACCGAGAGTATGTTAATTGAAAATATCAGTAAGACAATTGATTTATTAACTCAATTAAAGGCTAGAAAGATTCAAATCACCATTGATGACTTTGGTAGTGGTTATTCATCGCTCAATTATCTCCATCGTTTACCCGCTGATAATTTGAAGATTGATCGCTCCTTTGTAAATCAAATGCAGGAAGGTAACCGTAATTATCAGGTCGTTAGTACTATTATTGCTTTGAGCAATCAACTCGGATTAGTGGTTATAGCAGAAGGTATTGAAACATCACAGCAACTTCAATGGTTACAGCAACTTGGATGCAAATTTGGCCAAGGTTATCTGTTCTCTGAACCTCTAAGCCATGAGACAGCAGAAGCACTTGTTGCAAGTAAAACTGTGTATTTATCCTCTGATGAATACGGCGAACAGATGAGCTAATTAAAAAAGTAGAAAAAACTTTCGGTAAAGCGAAACTAAAAGGAGGCGATCGCGCTGTTACTATATCTAATATTTAAGTAGAAATCCTGGAAACATCAATATTTAACTTATTCATTCAAATTTAAATATCGATTTCTGCCAAATAAATAGTAGTACAACATAATGAGCAATTAACGAAACATTTTACATGGAAAGAAGATAACTAAACAATTAACTCGTAATTTTCATCAATTGGGATTAAAAATATATTATTTTACTAATACATCCAGTATTTTCTGTTTATCTCTATCTTTACCTAGATAGGATTTTATAACTTTTATTATAAATTGGTTCACACCTTTATTTTATATTTATTATTTTCCATTAGCAAAACAGTGTAATTTATCTGCGATTATCAAGGTAAGGTTTTAATTATTATATCAGATAAATAACAAATTAACCTCTGGTAAAAGATGTTTTTGGAACTCAGCAAAAATCTATCTAGAGATAAGTTACTAAAATTTGCAAACTAGCTTAGGGTATGTACAGCCTCTGCAATAAGTATTGCTTGTTCCAAGACATTTTCATGCCCAATATTAATTATTCCCTGTTACTGCGTTATGGCATTACTGTATTAATTATTACAATTGCATTAGTGCTAATGCTGCTACTAGACCCCTGGTTAAGCATGAGTGGAACTCCTTTTTTGCTATTTTTTAGCGCTGTAATGGTGAGTAGTTGGTATGGTGGTTTGAAGTCAGGGCTGGTAGCAACTTTCTTATCTGCGTTACTGAGTGATTACTTCTTTCTCGCTCCATCTTATGAACTGGGTTTTGACTTATCCAATTTTGTGCGAATTGGATTGTTTGCATTACAAGGATTGCTGTTTAGTATCTTATGTGAGGCATTAAAGACTGCTAAAAAACGGGCTGATGAAAATCTACAAAAGCTGAGGGTTAGTGAGGAGCGATTTCGATTAGCGTTAAGTAGTTCAGATATCGTAATTTTTCAGCACGATCGCAATTTACGATATCAGTGGATTCATAATCCTCAAGGTCTAGATACTGCTGAGGAAATTTTAGGTAAGACTGATGATGAATTATTTCCAGCTTTAGTAGCGGAGCAATTGAGGGCAATTAAGCTGAAAGTACTAGAGACTGGTGTTTCAACCCGTGAAGAGGTTTATCTAACAATTTGTGGAGAAGACCGTTACTACGATTTGTTAGTTGAACCGCTAAGGGATGTAGACAATAGCATTCAGGGTATTACCTGTGCAGGTGTAAATATTACTGAGCGCAAGCAGGCAGAACTAGAAAAAGCCAGATTGCACCAGGAACTTCAACAAGCTATTCACCAAAAAGACGAATCTCTAGCTTTACTCAATGCTTGGGTTACTAGTTCACCAGTGGCGCTGGCTTTTCTTGATACTGAACTTCGCTACATTCATGCTAATGAAGCGCTAGCTGCCATTAACGGTGTACCGCAAAGTCAACATATTGGTCGCACCTTTAGGGAAGTACTGCCAGAATGGGCAGCACAAATTGAGCCTGTTTTTGGGCAAGTGATGGAATCTAGGCAGCCCTTGCTAAACCAGGAAGTGAACGGTGAAACTTATCCGCCTGGGGTGTATCGTTATGGTCTTGTCAGCTATTATCCGGTGTGTTTGCCGGATGGGCAGTTGTTGGGAGTGGGCATTAGTTCAATTGATATTACTCAACTGAAACAAACTGAGCAAGCACTGCGGGAAAGCGAAGGGAAGTTTCGCAGCGTAGTTGAGTCAAATATGATTGGTATTGGCTTCTGGGATAGAGACGGTGGGATTACAGACGCTAACGATGCCTTGCTGAATATGGTGGGTTATACCCGTGAAGAATTAGTTTCTGGAAAAATTAACTGGCAAGATTTAACTCCTACAGAGTACGTGCAACTCGATAAGCAAGCACTGACTCAACTTCAAGACAGTTCCTTTTGCACACCATATCAAAAGGAATATGTCCGTAAAGACGGCTCACGCTTCCCGATTTTGGTAGGTGCTAGCCGCTTTGAAGGCACTGTAAATGCAGGAGCTTTTTTTGTTGTTGATATTACAGAGCGCAAGCAGGCTGAAGAAAGACTTCGCTATATCGCCCAAATTAGTAGTTTTCTCTCCACTTCGCTAGATTACGAAGAAATCTTAGAACAAATCGCCAAAATATCAGTTCCCCAGCTAGCTGATTGGTGTAGCGTTGATATTTTAAATGAAGATGGTTCTATTCGCCGCCTACCCATTGCCCATGCAGACCCATCGAAAGCGGAGTTGGCGCGTAAACTTCAGGAGTATGCGACAGATTACAAAGGTGCAAGTGCAATTACTAGAGTACTGCAAACCGGGCAAAGTGAATTAATCTCAGAGATATCTGACTCGTTATTAGTGGCAAGTACTCAGAATCAGGAACACTTAGAACTGGTTCGGCAATTGGGGATGAAGTCTGTGATGATTGTGCCGTTAATCGCACAAGGGCGAGTCCTCGGCACTATTAGCTTTGTCAGCACCCAATCAAACCGTCGCTACGATCGCTCTGACCTAACTTTAGCAATAGAGATTACCCATCGTGCTGCCTTAGCAGTGGAAAATGCCGGACTTTATCGAGATATCCAGCAGGCTTTAGTTCATTATGCCGAATCCCTATCTCTTCTAGATGCGCTGCTAGAAGCTGCTCCCGTTGCCCTATGCTTTTTGGATCGGGAATTGCGATACATCCGAATTAATCAAGTTTTCGCTGACATTAACGGTTTGACCATAGAAGAACATCTAGGACGCATATTTAGTGAAGTGTTGCCAGCGATGGCGGCTGAGTTTGAGCAAGAGTTACAGCACGTGTTGGATACTGGAGAATCTCTGCTGAATGTAGAAATCAGCGGTGAGACAAGGGAGCAACCCGAACGTTACGGCTACTGGCTGGGCAACTATTACCCAGTCAAAAACGCAATGGGTGAAACGATAGGAATTGGGATTATTTTGGCAGATGTGACAGCAGCAAAGCAAACAGAAGTTGCTTTGCGGGAAAGCGAAGAAAGGTTCCGAGCAATGTTCAACCAGGCAGCTGTGGGGATTACTCTGGTAGCGTTGGATGGACAATTTCTGCAAATTAATCCTGCTCTGTGCGAAATTACTGGGTATAGTCATGAAGAGTTAATCCAAATGAACTTTCAGGAAATTACCCACTCTGAAGACTTAGAAATTGATTGGGAAAATGCACGACGAGTTGTAGCAAAAGAAATTAGTGGTTATTCCTTAGAAAAGCGCTACATCCGCAAAGATGGTTCCATTGTTTGGGTAAACCTAACTTCATCAGCAGTTTGGGATGCTAATGGGCAACCAAAGTATGCGTTAGGCATTATTGAAGATATCAGTGAACGCAAACGATTTGAAACAACACAACAGTTTTTAGTCGAAGCCAGCACCTTACTAGCTGCCTCATTAGATTATGAAATCACCTTGGAAAGTGTGGCTAATCTAGCAGTTCCCACCTTAGCTGACTGGTGTATTGTAGATGTTTTCCAGGAAGATTGGTCAAGTAAACAAATTGCGATCGCAATTGCCGATCCCACAAAACTAAATACTTTAGACGAAATCCGACGGCGTTATCGGCCCAAAACCAGAGCCAAACAGCTTGTGCAGCAGCTAAGGCTGGGAATATCTATCTTTTATCCCGAATTATCTGACTCTCATCTTTTACAGATGGCTGAAGACGACGAACATCTGCAATTGCTGCGAAATTTGGGTATTTGTTCTTTAATGGTGATCCCAGTTCGTTCCCGTGGACAATTATTTGGAGCAATCTCTTTTTTTACTGCCGAATCAGGTCGGCACTACCAACAGACAGACTTGGCTTTAGCAGAGGATATTGCTCGTCGGGCGGCGACAGCCATCGACAACGCCAGACTCTACCAAGAAACTCAACAGGCAAAACAGGCAGCTGAACGGTCTGTCAATCGCACGGTACTTTTACAAAGAATAACTGCTGCCCTCTCGGAAGCCCTAACCCCCCAACAGGTGGCTGATGTGGTGGTGAACCAAGGGATTGCCGCCTTGCAAGCCACTGCTGGTTCCGTTGCCTTACTTACTGAGGGAGGTGAAGAACTGAAAATAGTGCAAGCAATTGGCTATCCGCAATCAGTCATAGATGCCTGGACAAATTTTCCCATCACTGCACTTAACCAACTAGCGGAAGCAGTCAGAACTAGGCAGCCGATTTTTATAGAAAATTTAGCAGCCATGATTGCTAGATATCCCAATTTAGCAGATGTTGTGGCTCTGACAGGGAATAATGCCTGGGCTTCCATTCCCTTGATAACAGAAGGCAAAGTAATTGGGGGACTGGGATTAAGCTTTGCCACTGTACAAATATTTAATGAAGAAGACCGGGGATTTATGTTGACACTGGGACAGCAGTGTGCTCAAGCGATCGCTCGCGCTCAACTTTACGAAGCCGAAAAGACTGCGAGGGCACAAGCTGAGACAGCTAACCGGATTAAGGATGAATTCCTCGCTGTTCTTTCTCATGAACTCAGAACTCCCCTGAATCCAATTTTAGGGTGGGCAAAGTTACTCAGAACCCGCAAATTCGACGAAGCCACTAGAATTCGGGCATTGGAAACAATCGAGCGGAATGCCAAATTACAAACCCAACTGATTGGAGATTTACTTGATGTTTCGCGGATTTTACAAGGTAAAGTCAGGTTAAATCTCTATGCAGTGGATTTGAAAGTAGCGATCGCATCTGCACTAGAAACGGTGCGTTTAGCAGCAGAAGCTAAATCAATTCAAATTCAAACGGTGTTAAGTAATGATATCGGCAAAGTTCTCGGTGATGGCGATCGCTTGCAACAAGTGATGTGGAATCTCCTCTCCAATGCTGTTAAATTCACACCCACAGATGGACTTGTAGAAGTGCGTTTAGAGCAAGTTGGGTTAGATGCCCAAATCCAGGTGATTGATACAGGTAAAGGAATCAGCCCGGAATTTTTGCCCTACGTCTTTGATTACTTCCGGCAAGCAGATGCCAAAACAACCAGAGTATTTGGCGGATTGGGATTAGGACTAGCAATTGTGCGCCATCTCGTAGAACTTCATGGTGGTACAGTTCAGGCAGAGAGTCTGGGAGAAGGACAAGGCGCTACCTTTACAGTCAGACTACCTTTGCTCAAAAATTCTGAGTTGCGAATCAGCAGTGGTGAGGCTTCTGAACCAGAACTCAGTAATGACGACACATTACTTGCTGGAGTGCAAATCCTGCTTGTGGACGATCAAGCTGATGTGCGAGAGTTTTTTAGCTTTGCGCTGGAACAATATGGCGCAACTGTAACAGCAGTTGAATCAGCAATTGAAGCGCTGGAAATATTAGCCCAATCAAAGCCAGATATTCTGTTAAGCGATATTGGAATGCCCTTGATGGATGGCTATATGTTGCTGCGTGAGGTGAGAAAATTACCGCCAGAACAAGGCGGACAAATTCCAGCGATCGCTTTGACTGCTTATGCTGGAGAGATTAATTATAACCAAGCAATGGCAGCTGGATTTCAAAAACACCTACCTAAACCCGTCGACTCAGTAGATTTAGCAGCAGCGATCGTTAATCTCATTGAGCATGATTAACCTTGAGCGTACAGCTATTGGTGTCAACTTAACCTTAATATAGACAGTTAAAAACAAGCTCAAGTTAAAAAATATACTTTTACAAGCGGAATATGTATTTTTTATCCGTCTTGAGAAATTTGCCGTTTGAAATTTGATGTTATAAATTAGTGCTCAGGTTTTAATCAGAGATTTATTTACCAATGAAAACCCAACAGATCAGTTCAACGACAGAAGAAAATAGACCCAGCAAGACAAAAAAACAGTCTTTTCCTGGCATGAATATTGGTACTCCTAAAGTACCATTTCGCAAATGCAAGAAGACAGCACAACAGCATGAGTTACTCAGTGATTGGGAAGATGCGAGTTAATTTAGTGACATACTCCTATACCAACTTACAGTCTTACAGTCTGGTGTAGGCTGCTGCGCGACTCCCGGTATGCGATCGGACATTAACTGAAAAACCATTATAAATTAGGGGGTTATAATTTCTTTCGCTCAATTGCCATAAGCCAACAATCTGAGTATTCCCCTTCATGCAGTTCATGGGCAGGCAATAGCTTTACCTTCATAAAACCACATTTTTCGTAGCAGCGGATAGCGCGAAGATTATCAACGTGCGGATCTATGACAATTTTATGAGCTTGCAGCTGTTCAAAAAGATAGTTGATAATTGCTGACAGTATTGTTGTACCAATTCCCTTGTTCCAATAGTCGGTTTCGCCTATGAACAAGTCAATCCCATAAACACGATCAGTTTCGTCGAGATGATACAATTGCCTATCGGTTTGTGATAAATCATTAAGGGCACAATACTGTAAATAACCAATGGGAATATTTTGATAGTAGAACAGACAGGGAACAACCGGCTCATCTCCCCCGATCATCGGTTTGTACATTTCTATAATTCTTTCTAAAGGAAAAGGATTATCTCTTCCTTCATAAAATTGCAAAAGTTTTGCATCAGTTAACCATTTTGCCAGCAACTCATAATCATAGATTTCATCTTGCATGAGACGAATAGCTATTTCGCCTTTTTGAATCAGCATAAATTATATAGCACTCATATTTGATTTTTGAAATATACGTAGTGGTCTGGCACAGCTAAAATGATGCATTAGATGTAGGTTGGGTTGAGCAACGCGAAACCCAACATTAATAGGAGTGTTGGGTTTTATTCCTCAACCCAACCTACAAATTTTTTTGCAACAATTTAGCCTTGCCACGCCAGTAGGGTGCGTTATGCCTCTGGCTAACGCACCGTCTGAAGGCTTTGGTGCCGTACTCTCGCCGATAACACACCCTACAGATACTTAGATTTTTTCATAAATCAAATCGGATTCCCATATATATTTTTTATGACAATTTAAATAATAAATATAGTTTTTTAAAAATATCTCTCTTCTGGCATTAGTTCTAAAAAAGGAAGGGAAATTCCATCTCTGCTTTGTGAGAATGAAATTCCCCTCAAACCCTTATAATACCTCTGACTTCAGATAGTTATGCAGAGGTTAAATTTACTTAATTTCCACCAGATACAACCGCTTTATTATGTATTGCAGTATCTTCAGGCTTTCTCTGCCATTTGCCATCGTTGCCTGGTTCGTATTCATTCTTTACACTATTCCAAGCAACATCACGCGCACCCTCTTCACTCAAACCATCACTTTGAGCAGCATTAAATGCTGCAACGAATATCTGTTGTGCGTGTTCTGGCAGTTGTTCTTTGATTTCTTCAGATAATTCATCTATTTTGTTATAAGGCATAAACTCACTCCGGTTATTTCAACTTAAGTTCATGTTAAAAAACGGGCAATCTAATTTCATCTTTCTGTAAGTAGAGAACCAAATAATCATCCTTTTGGCTGAGTCAAGCAATTTTTAAATCAGCGATGCAATGATATTAATACTCATAGCTACAATGGTGGTATTGAAAAAGAAGGATAATATGCCATGTAACAGAGTCAAGCGCCTCATATTGCGTGATGTCGTTTGCACATCTGAAACTTGACTAGTCATGCCAATTACAAATGAATAATATAAGAATTCCCAATAGTCTGGATAGTCATTATGAGGAAAATCTAAACCTCCAGTGATTTCTTCATTATGATTACGATTAATATATTTGTAATAGCTGTGTGCATATTGCACTGCAAACATCGTATGCACTAGTAACCAGGAACCAACAATGGTCATAATTGAAAGTATGACATGTAGGGTAAGCAGAATTGTTGATAACCCTTTTCTATCAGTTAGTAAAAACCCAATGGCTAAAACACTAGCACAAGCGGCAGCTATCACCAGCATGAATATAGCAAAATGCCCTTCATATTCACTCTCAGCATAACGGCGAATTTTTTCTGGGGTAGCCTCGACCATTTTCCACCAAGTCACGGCTAAGAACAAGTCAGTACCAGAGTTCCAAGCGCAGAGAATGCGAGTTGGTAAGTGCAGAGAATGTGGAAGGATTACTGAAACCAATACGGCAAGTCCGACAGCAATAATTAGTCTGGGCCGAGAGTCAAAGTTTTTAAATAAATTAAGTTTCACAAATATCTTGCACCAAGCGATCGCGATTAAAAATCGTACTCCAGTTGCTACTCTTTGGAGAACCCAAACGCTTATTTTTACATTTTTTTTGCAAAAGTTTGTGGTTTACTAATTTTTGTTTTGAAAAAGTTAGTTTTTAAACCATAACTTCTTTGTGATCTGCATCTGCACTTTGACTGGAAACACAGTTAGGAGAGTTAGGGCAGGATGCTAATTTACCGTTGTTAACACCTAAATTATTTGGTCGTTTGCCAGCAAAAACCATAATTATGTTTCCGGCTAAGTGAATAAGTACACTGTTAGATATTTGTCTTAATTAGTGTAATACTTTGCGGCAATCCTATCTTCTGGCAAATGACAGATTCACTAAAACATTAGTGATGCGATCGCTCTCTAGGACTCCTATTTGATTTTTGAAATACACGTAGTAACTGTGCCACGCCACTACATATACTTAGATTTTTCAAAAAATAAAGCCTGTATTCATTGCTCAATAAAGCTTACAGGCTATATCTATACCGAGTCTCTTCAGACTAGTCCATACTCAAATTAACTTGGACAATCAAATCGTTGTAATCTCGATCGCCGCCATTTGCCAAATCCTCAAAGCCAAAAGCGTTATTGCCTAACAGGCGAATATGATCTGCTTTGTCAGTGTTAGCGCCCAAGAAGGAGAAGTAAACTGCGGGATCGTTATTGGTATTGCTATCAAGAATTGCATCAGGCCCGGCATTAACGATGATAAATGGGACGAAAATAGCACCAGGTTGGAAAGTACCTGTGAAAGTTGCTGTACCTTGGTTAGCCACACTCAAATCAATATCAGCAACACGGTTAGTAATAGCTGCTTGAGTATAACCCGCCTGGCCAACAAGCACATCTGCTGTACCATCGCCATTGGTATCAATGCCACCATTCTGATCAGTTATCTGATAAAAACCGACAAAGTTGTTAAAAGCTGCTTCTCTATGAACCACAAATTCGGCTTTTAGCGATTGTGTCACATCCCGCAAATCTATCAGTTCAGCTTCATATTTTCCTTGAAGACCTGTACCTAGAGGTGGATCTTGGTCTGTTGCTTCAATCTTGACAACCAAATAATTCTGGAAGTTGAGAGAAAATCCTTCATCGTCCACATTCGTATCTGAGGAAAAAAGCACCTGAGAAAACGAAGTTTGTCCAGATAGCACCGCCTGAGTAGTGCTGCTACGGATTAAATAAAATCTCAGGTTGCTCTGAGAGTTTAATTCCAGTAGGCTTTTGAGATCAGTGGGATTAAAACCATTGGGCAGTTTGGCAAGAGATGAAAAAAGCACCGTTGCTCGTTGAAGAGCTAGTTCCGTGTAATTTGCTGCACCAGGGGCTACGCCGTCAATCGTACCTTCTGCATCGTCAACGACAAACACACCCAGTTCATTGACTTCTTGAGAACTGCTGCTTTTAATCTTGACTGAGAGTTTGGCTTTTTCACCGTTAACTTGACTTTTAATAGTAAAGATATCACCTGTAATTCTTGTGAGTAGGTTGGTTGATTCAGTCTCAGGAGTAATCCCTTGAGCAACGGTGAGTGCAAACACATCACTGACTTCAGCAAGAGCCGGATCTATGGCGGTGACTTTGATGTTTAGGCTACCCACGTTATTATTCGTAGGAATGCCGCTGAAAGTACGCTTATTAGCATCGAAGCTTAACCAACTGGGTAGTGGGTCGCCGTTGTCTAAGCTAGCAATGTAGATCAGAGTATCTTCAAGATCCACATCGCTAAAGGTGTTTTCAGGGATGGTGAAGCTAAAGGTAGTTTCTGCTGTGGTTTTTTGGTCAGCGATCGCCTGATCTACAATTGGTGCGTTGTTAGCTTTAGCAATTGTGAGTGCAAACACATCACTAACTTGAGCAAGAGCCGGATCTGTGGCGGTGACTTTGATATTCAAGCTACCCACATTATTATTCGTAGGAGTGCCGCTGAAGGTCAGATCGTTAACATTGAAGCTTAACCAATTCGGTAGTGGGTCGCCATTGTCTAAAGTAGCAGTGTAGGTCAGGGTGTCTTCAAGATCCACATCGCTAAAGGTGTTTTCAGGGATGGTGAAGTTGAAGATAGTTTTTGCTGTAGCTTTTTGGTCAGCGATCGCCTGATCTACAATTGGGGCATTATTGGTTTTAGCAACTGTCAATACAAACACATCACTGATTTCATCCCCAGAAATATCCTTAACAGTGACTTTGATATTCTGCTGACCCAAATTTTCCACCGTAGGAATACCACTAAAATTTCGGGTAGCAGTATTAAATATTAACCAACTGGGTAGTGGAGCGCCGTTTTCTAGGGTGGCAGTGTAGGTGAGGCTATCGCCAGCATCGACATCAATGAAAGTGTTCTCTGGGATAGTGAAATTGAACTGGGTATCGATGACTACCTTTCGATTAGCGATCGCCTCAACTACCTCTGGGGCATCGTTGACGTTCTTAACAGTGAGTGCAAAGTCATCACTGACTTCAACTCCAAAAATATCCCTAGCGGTAACTTTGATGTTGAGGTTACTCACGTCCGCATTTAAGGGAGTGCCACTAAAGGTTTTAGTATCAGCATTAAAACTCAACCAACTCGGCAGGGGGTCGCCATTTTCGAGAGTGGCAGTGTAAGTGAGGCTATCGCCAGGATCGACATCAAGGAAGGTGTTTTCTGAGAAAGTGAAATTAAAAACCGTGTCTTCTGTTGCTTCTTGATCTGCAATTTCATTCACCACCTGTGGCGGATCGTTGGCGTTAGCAACTGTCAGTACAAACACATCACTGACTTGAGCAAGAGCAGGATCTATGGCAGTAACTTTGATGTTTAAGCTAGCAACGTCCTCATTTAAGGGAGTGCCACTGAAGGTTTTAGTATCAGCATTAAAACTCAACCAACTCGGCAGGAGGTCGCCGTTTTCGAGAGTGGCAGTGTAAGTGAGGCTATCACCATCAACATCAATGAAGGTGTCTTCTGAAAAAGTGAAATTGAAAACGGTGTCTTCTGTGGCTTCTGGGTCTGCAATTTCATTCACCACCTCTGGCGCATCATTGACGTTTTTAACAATGAGTAAAAACACACTACTCGCTTGGGCGAAAGCTGTATCCGTGGCGGTAACTTTAATGTTCAGGCCACCCACGTTTGCATTCAAGGGAGTGCCACTGAAGGTTTTAGTATCAGCATTAAAGCTTAACCAACTGGGTAGGGAACTGCCGTTTTCGAGGGTGGCAGTGTAGGTGAGGCTATCGCCAGCATCGATATCAATGAAGGTGTTTTCTGAGAAAGTGAAATTGAAAACTGTGTCTTCTGTTGCTTCTTGATCTGCAATTTCATTCACCACCTCTGGCGGATCGTTGGCGTTAGCAACTGTCAGTACAAACACATCACTAACTTGAGCAAGAGCAGGATCTATGGCAGTAACTTTGATGTTTAAGCTAGCAACGTCCTCATTTAAGGGAGTGCCGCTGAAGGTTTTAGTATCAGCATTGAAGCTTAACCAACTGGGTAGGGAACCGCCGTTTTCGAGGGTGGCAGCGTAGGTGAGGCTATCACCATCGACATCAATGAAGGTGTTGTCAGGGATAGTGAAATTGAAAACCGTATCTTCTGTTGCTTCTTGGTTAGCGATCGCCAAAGCTACCTCTGGGGAATCGTTGACGTTAGTAACTGTCAGTACAAACACATTACTCGCTTGGGCAAAAGCTGTATCCGTGGCGGTAACTTTAATGTTCAGGTTACCCACGTTTGCATTTAAGGGAGTGCCACTGAAGATTTTAGTATCAGCATTAAAACTTAACCAACTCGGTAGGGGGCTACCGTTTTCCAAGGTGGCAGTGTAAGTGAGGCTATCGCCAGCATCGATATCAATGAAGGTGTTGTCAGGGATAGTGAAATTGAAAACTGTATCTTCTGTTGCTTCTTGGTTAGCGATCGCCTGTTTTAGTTCAGGCGGATCGTTAACGTTCTTAACGGTGAGTGTAAACACATCACTGACTTGAGCAAGAGCAATATCTGTAGCGGTAACTTTAATATTCAGGCTACCCACGTCTGCATTCAAGGGAGTACCACTGAAGGTTTTGGTCGCAGCATTGAAGCTTAACCAACTGGGTAGAGAGCCACCGTTTTCTAGGGTAGCAGTGAAGGTGAGAGTGTCTCCAGGATCTGGATCTTGGAAGCTATTTGAGATGGTGAAGTTGAAATCTATGCCTTGTAGAGTCTCTTTGTTTTCGATTTCATTCACTAGCACTGGATTTTGATTAATCCTGTAGCGTGCCACAGCAAAGTTATTGGCGCTTACTCCCGCAACTATTATCTTACCATCGGCTTGTTGGGTGAGAGCGTAGGCATTATCAGTACTCTTTGTGCCGATATCAGTAATTACCTTGCCAGTAGTGTTGAAATCAGTGTCGAGACTACCATTGCTGTTGTAACGTACTAAAGCAAAGTTATTACTACTCGAACCTGCCACCAGAATCTTGCCATCAGCTTGCACGCTAACGCTGTAGGCGATGTCGCTGGTGGCAGAACCAATATCAGTAATTACCTTGCCACCACTGCCAAAGCTGGTGTCAAGACTGCCATTAATGTTGTAACGTGCCAAAGCAAAGTCACTACCGCGCCTTCCCGCCAAAATAATCTTGCCATCTGCTTGCACAGTAACGCTGTAGGCTATATCAGTACTGCCTAAGTTAGTAATTACCTTGCCAGTAATGTTGAAATCGGTGTCGAGACTACCATTGCTGTTGTAACGTACTAAAGCAAAGTTACTACTACTCGAACCTGCCACCAGAATCTTGCCATCAGCTTGCACGCTAACGCTGTAGGCCGTATCGGTGGTCTTTGAACCAATATCAGTAGTGACTATGCCATTACTACCAAAGCTGGTGTCAAGACTGCCATTGCTGTCATAACGTACCAGGGCAAAGTTATTAATACTCACTCCTGCCACGATAATTTTGCCATCACCTTGTAGGGTAACGCTGTAAGCATTGTCGTTAGTACCATCACCAATATCAGTAGTGACTTTGCCAGTAGTATTAAAATCAGTGTCGAGACTACCATTGCTGTTGTAACGCACCACAGCAAAGTTACTACTACTCACTCCCGCTACCAAAATCTTGCCATCAGCTTGCAGGGCAATGCTTCTGCCAGTATCGCTGGTTTTTGAACCGATATCAGTAATGACCTTGCCATCACTATCAAAGCTGGTGTCGAGAGTACCATCGCTGTTGTAACGCACCACAGCAAAGTTACTACTACTCACTCCCGCTACCAAAATCTTGCCATCGGTTTGTATGACAACACTTCTAGCAGTATCGCTAGTGCCTGAGCCGATATCAGTAATGACCTTACCATCACTATCAAAGCTAGCATCAAGAAGTACCACAGATAAAACTGAAGTGTAGGCTGCTATTACTTCTTTCCCAAACGCCAAACGAGGAACAATATCCCCTGTACAAACCTCCAATTCCCAGTCACCACCTAATGCAGCACTCCCCGTCAAGTCATCAGACGCCGCTACTACTGCACCTGTCAATTCGCTCAGACAGCGTATAAACAACACACCTGGCTCTGTTTGAGCTACTTTGCAACCATACAGCAGTAGTTGTGAATCTTCACTCAAAGCATTTGCCCAACCCATAAGTTGTGCTGCGTAACGATTGAGCGTTTCGTTGTTGAGTTGACTGTTGCCCAAATAGATGCACCCAGGTGCGCCGTGGGAAACAATGTGCAGACTCTTGACTCCCTGATGAGACTCCAGCACTTGACTAATTTGCTCAACGCCATCTTGGTTGGCATCTAAGACTACAACTGAGGTATCTGGTAATACACCCATTACCAGGCTTTGGTAGTCATCAACCTGTGGGTCAATAAAAACTAGGCGAGTAGGATACAAGTCTAAAGTTGGCTTACTATTAATGCTGTTAGATATTTTGTTTATAGTAAAGTTTTTATTGCTACTGTGCTTTATCATAGTTGTCCAATAGTAAGTCCCTGATATTGAGCAAAAATGAAGATTTTTGCAGGTAATTTATGGTAGTTGCCTTTCAATGTAGGAATAAAATAAACCCTTTTCCTCAGTAAATTCACCAATTTCATTAATGGGATTTTAGAAGTTTGTAGGCATAGAAAGTACCTGAAACCTTTGATAAAAAACTCAGTACACATCTATTTCCGACGTTGCATATTTGCGGGATGATTTAGCAACTTCCAAAATTCTCCCCCTGCTTCCCTTCTTTCCTGTTCCCTCCCTATGCAAGTAAGTTCAGGAATCAAATCGGATTCCTATATGATCCGGTAAGTATCGTCTAGGCGAAGACAGATTATGACGCAAACAATTTCAATCAACGACTCTGGGCGCTTGCAACTCACACCGCTAGAAATACCATCACGTCTGCTGTTGGGGCCTGGGCCCTCCAATGCTCATCCCACAGTTCTCCAAGCGATGAATACCTCACCCGTTGGGCATCTTGACCCAGCTTTTCTCGCACTCATGGATGAAATTCAGTCGTTGCTACGCTATGTATGGCAAACTGAAAACCCACTCACCATTGCAGTCAGCGGTACAGGAACAGCCGCAATGGAAGCAACCATCGCCAACGCTGTTGAACCCGGTGATGTGGTTTTGATTGGTGTAGCTGGTTACTTCGGTAATCGCCTTGTGGATATGGCTGGGCGTTATGGCGCAGATGTGCGAACTATTACCAAACCTTGGGGACAAGTCTTCAACCTCGATGAACTCCAAACTGCCTTAAAAACTCATCGTCCGGCTATCTTAGGTTTAGTTCATGCCGAAACCTCCACCGGCGCACGTCAACCATTGGAAGGGGTCGCTGATTTGTGTCGTGAATTTGGCACTTTGCTGCTGGTGGATACGGTGACGAGTTTGGGTGGCGTCCCCTTGTTTTTGGATGCTTGGGGAGTTGACCTAGCCTATAGTTGCAGCCAAAAAGGGTTGGGTTGCCCGCCTGGTGCTTCTCCCTTTACTATGAGTGCGCGTGCAGTTGAGAAATTGCAGCAACGCCAAACAAAAGTTGCAAACTGGTATTTGGATATGTCGTTACTGGGCAAGTATTGGGGCGCTGAACGCACCTATCATCATACAGCACCGATTAATTTATACTATGCATTGCGGGAAGCACTACGTTTGCTTGCAGAAGAGGGGTTAGCAAACTCCTGGCTGCGGCATCAAAAGAACGTAGAATATCTCTGGGAAGGGTTGGAAAGCTTAGGACTGAGTATGCACGTTGAGCAAGAGTATCGACTACCAACGCTTACCACTGTTCGCATTCCAGCAGGGGTAGATGGGAAAGCGATCGCACGGCAGTTACTCAATGAACATAATATTGAAATTGGCGGTGGTCTTGGCGAACTAGCTGGTCAAGTCTGGCGCGTCGGATTGATGGGCTTTAATAGTCGTAAGGAAAGTGTTGACCAACTTTTAGCAGCACTACAGCAAGTTTTACCTAAGTAGTTTTGGCATAATTAGGTGCGTTAATAGTAGCGTAACGCACCTGATATAAAGTGCGATCGCGCTATAGCAATCCTATTTGATTCGTGAAAATGAATCTTTTTGAATGAACTGCATTTGCAGAGCATCTCGTAAAGCCTGCGGCATAGCTACGCTTAGGGCGTAGCCTCTCGTAGAGAAGATAATAAAAAAGCAGAAAAATAAGTTTTCACAAATGATTTAGGATTGCTATGGCATTGTTTGAGAATTTAATAAAAGCTGATCCGCTAAATTTGTATTTGCTATTAATTGCTTTTTCTATTTATTCCATCAGCCACATTGTTCTCCCAAGTTTCATGACCTTGTGACCATATCTCCATTATCCGATTGGAAAATTGACAAATTTTTTCCTCTTCATTTGCTATTTGTGAATAAACACCAGCAGCTTGTAAATATAAAAACTTTTCTACTTGTAGTTTTTGTTCTACTCCTCGTGAGTGTACCCAGACTTTCTGAGAGGCTGTTTGAGTTAACAATGTGGTAGAGAGGGTAGCAAGCCCACTAATAACCGGAACAGCCCAATTTAATTGCTCAATCTTTTTACTTGCAGCGATCGCAGAAAGAATAGTGACAGTTGCGGCAAGAAAAATGCTTGAATATTTGAGTCCCTGAAACCAACGTTTATGTTGAAGAGCTTCTTTTTTAAAATGCTGGATCAGGCGTTCGCATTCATCGAGGGATTCCTTCTGTTTTTGTGATAAACGCCGGGGGAATATATCTGTTGAGTCTTTCTCACTATCTTGCTTGTTGAGGTTGACTATCTGACTTTTTTCTGGCATTTTTTTGACTACTAGGAAATATCAAATTGCACATTTTGAGTTTCATCAGGTTTAACCCAATCTACTGAAGGATTTTTCTAGATATTTTTAAACTATCTAATGTTCACTGCGAGAAAAAACCCACAAACAGCAGAGGCAAGAGTATTAGGAGAGACACAATCAAAACGAGGGTTGCTGGCTCGATTTTAATGTGGTTTTTTTGTGGTTCGCGCATTTGGCACTCTCTTGAAAAATAAGTATATTAACTCAGGCTAAAGGATGTTTATTCCTTTTTCCAAGCCCAATCAGGTTGAAAAATGTCAATTTTTAGCAACTTCATCGCCCTATTAGCTTATTTCTTCCAAGGCAATTTAGTCCCCATTTCAGTGAATGCAGAGAAGATGAGATAGAGTACGAGTAACCCAGCACCCGCAAAGAAAGCCAGTAAATCGTTATCCATAAATCCTTTTTGCTAAAACTTTACTAATCATAGCGGAACCATCTAATCTTTAGGATTTTTCTGAGCCTGCAATCTTTGGTCTTCTGGATGCAAACTATACCAGCCATACCAGTGACGAACTGCTAGCCAAACCGCTGAAAGTAAACCTGCCAAACTAAGGGTTAATCCGCTGAAAGGTACTAATAATCCAAAAATAGGTAGCACTGCTCCAGCAATAGTGGCGACGATCGCAGCCAGGGAAGCACTGCGGCTGGCTCCCAATCCCCATGTTAAAATTAGCAAGATGATGGAAATTAAAGTCCAAGCCAACTGAGGATTGATGGCGCGAGCTAAATAGGTCAAAGTCAACAGACAAGCAAAGTAAATACTAGCAGCGATCGCAATATTTTTGAAACTCATTGGCAGTGACAAATATAACAACAATATCCACCATAAAAATATTGCTGGTGCTAGTAATAAAAGCCGGGGAATTACGCCAGTGTGACGAATAGGTTCGGTATTGGTAAACACTCCAAATGGATTTTTTACCGAAACATTATCGTCAAATTTCCAAGTAAATTGCGTACTGCGTCCATCAACTTTTATTTCATTAGGTACAATACCACTGGCAAAATCAGCTGGAGCAAAGTTGGCAATTGCGGTGAGGCGGAAGTTGGAAAGCAACTGTCCCGTTGCACTATAAACCCAGCGCGGTCCTCCTTGAGCCTGATAGGTGACTCGAAAGGTGCTTTCTTCCCCTGGTTGTAGGCGAAAGGGAAAATTATAATCACCCGCGTTGGTTGGTTGTAACCTAGTCCCGTCACGCTCGATTTTGTAGCTCTCAAGCAGTGTGTAGCCGTTGGGTGGCGGTGCTTCAAAGAAAAAATTATTAATATCCTTGAGTTGGTTAACTACTTTATAATCGGCAGTATAATTTACCCGATAAATTGAGCTGCGACCTGGAACATCTACGCTTTGGTCAAGCTTGACTTGAATTTGCGAACCAGCCAGCATCAAAAAGCGAGTAATTTCTCGTGTCTCATTTACCTTAACTATCTTGCCAGCGACTTGAGTGTTATATGTGTATGGCTCTCGAATAGAGTAACGGACTTGGGGCGCAAATTGTTCGAGCTTTTCACCTGCAACACTTTCAGCCACTTGAGCCACCCTTGCTTGTTCCCAGTAGTGGTAGCGATTGCTTAAAGTTGAACAGAGAAAAAATCCAGGTATTAATAAAACTAATACTAGAGTTAAATGCTGCAATCCCCGCAACAGTTGGGAATAACGAACAGCCCATTCGCCTATGAATATTACTTGTTCCGGCTGGCTTCGACGTAGGGAAAAACTTATCAGTGCGATCGCAACTCCCAAAGCTACGATCAAAAATACTAATAATAGTGAAGCTTTGAGCGCCTGAGTTCCAAATTGGACAAGCTCAATTGGATGCGTCAAATCAGGTAATCCGGGAATACCTTGAGCAGAAGATGACATTGGCAGATTTTTGCAGAATTTGGAGAACCAGACCGATAAAATCTCTTAAAAGTTTCTGGAAATGGGTATAAATTATTCTCTAATTTGGTGCTAATCCCCAATTTAACTTTGTATTTTCAGAATTTCCTTTAGTTTATTCTCATAGAAAAATTCCTTTTCTCCCATAGCTGGAACCAAATCAGTTAACCAGGTTGCTTTCTCGTCATAACGTGCAAAGAAAGGACGTTTACACCAATTGGGATCGCGTCCTTGCAAAAAAGAAAGTACAAATACTTTCTCGCCATAAATCTCAGTTACGCCATCCACTGCAACCTTACCTGGTAGTGCTGACATGACTGGGCCACGAGCCGTGCGAGCTAACCCAGACACTTTTTGTATTGCTGCTTGATAAATTTCCCAAGCTCGAATAATTGGCACTTCAAAGTAATGTTTGGCTCCAGTATCTCGTTCCATAAACATATAGTAGGGAATGCAACCAAGGCGAACTTGTTCTCGCCACATCTGTATCCATACTTCCGAAGAATCGTTAATTCCCCGCATGAGTGGCCCTTGGGTGCGAATCTGTGCGCCTGTACTACGAATACGTTGGAGCGCTGCTTGAGCAATTTCAGTTTTAATTTCTGTCGGATGATCGTAGTGTGCCATTATCGACAGATGTTTGCCTGAACTCGTCACTTTCTCAAACAAACGTAAGATATCATCAGCATCTTCATCTGTAACAAAGCGATAAGGCCAGTAAGCTACCGATTTCGTACCAATCCGAATTGTCTGGATATGTTCAAAACCCGAATTTAGCAGTGGTTCAATATATAAAGCCAGATGTTTAGCTTTCATTGTCATTGGATCTCCGCCAGTGATTAAAACATCTGTGACTTCCTGATGTTGGCGGAGATACTCTTGAAAAAGTCCTGATTCACGGGTAGCAAATTTCATTCCGTCCATCTTCACAAACTGGGGCCAACGGAAACAAAATGTGCAATAAGCATGACAAGTTTGACCTGCTGTCGGAAAAATTAAAACTGTTTCGGGATATTTATGTTGAATTCCTGGTACTTGTTTTCCATCTAAAGTTGGAATATTATGTTCTGCCTGTCCGCCTGGATGGGGGTTAAGTTGCGATCGCGTTGTATTTACTACCTGACGCAGGTCTTCTGGCGTCGAATTTTGGAGATGCCAAATTACCTTGTCTAGAGATTCAGGATCCAACATTTCTTTTTGAGGAAAGGTGAGGCGAAAAATGGGATCATCAGGAATTTTCTCCCAGTCAATCAGTTCCTCTACTACGTAATTATTGACACGGAACGGCAATACTTGGGCAACTGCTTTCATTGCCAAGCGGTCTGCTGTTGAAAGTTTTTGCAGTTGAGGAAGCCGATCTATATCTTTAATTTCATATAACTCAATTTTTTTAGGGTTAAGTTGCGACATTTAATTATTATTTTTATTCACATAAAAAATACTTTTGTATCTCAATAGGCTTTGGTTAAGGTGCACATTCCCTAGAAGATGTTTGAAAAGTCTTCTTGTCGGTATTAAAAGTTCTAGATCCCTCTAAATCCCCCTTAAAAAGGGGGACTTTGATTCTGGTTCCCCCCTTCTTATGGGGGCCAGCGCGGTCTTCTCCCTTGGCGCTAGCCTCTCTCTTTGGGAGAAGGGGAGACGCTAAAAGCGGTAGCGAGTCATCAAGCGTCTGGGGTCTCCCCAAGTGGAGCAAGTGGCGTGGGTTAGGAGGATCGAGTTTTATCCGAACTGTATTAAGAAGTATCTGGAAAATATAGTGACACGTTAGCAATAATATGAGTCAGGTAGTTTTGAAAAATCATCCGACCGATATAATTTGGCATAATGGCAATCCTCACAAAAAATTCATGATATTCAATAATAAGAAACTAATACACATTTCCAATAGTGCAATTAAATAACATCATTATTATTTTTAATTAACCAATTAATCTTCAATAGCACCCAATTCTTTAAGTGTATTTTTTTGTTCTTCCCCTAGACCGGACACACCCTTTATATTCATTCCCTCATAGGGTCTTTTGGGCATGAGGGTTTTGATACACTCTCCAGTTGTGACATTCCATTGTTTAATAGCTCCATCCTGTGAGCCGCTAAACAAAGTTCCATCTGGACTGAAGGTAACAGAACGAACCCAATTATTATGTCCTTGCAAAATCTTCAGACGTTGACCTGTGTCAACATCCCAAATTTCTATAGTGTGATTAACACAAGCACAGCCAAGAATCTTACCATCAGGACTAAAAGCAACAGAACGTATCCAATCATTATTGACTAAAATTTTACAACATTCGCCAGTCTGAACATCCCACAGCCGTACTGTTTTGTCATCACCACCACTAGCTAATAACCCTCCAAATTGCCCTTGTGAAGAAACAACTGGGCTAAAAGCAACAGACCATATTCGCATAGTATGTCCTTTCAAAACGCGAATACATTCCCCTGTATAAACATTCCACAACCGCAGTGTTTGATCATCACTTCCACTGGCAAGAATTTCACCATCAGGACTAAAACTGACAGAGCGCACCCAATTTGTATGCCCCTGTAAAGTTTCAAAGCATTGGCCAGTCCGAATATTCCATAGCTTGATGTTGCAGTCAATACTGCCACTAACCAGAATTTGACCATCATGACTAAAAGCAATAGAGCGGATGCGATCGCTATTTTGCAAAACTTTCACGCACTGTCCATTCAGAGTATCCCAAAAGCGGATAGTTTGGTCATCACCGCCGCTAGCTAATAGTCCCTCAGCTAGCGGACTAAAAGCAACTGACCAAAGGCGGCCAGGGTGTCCTTCCAAAGTGCTGATACATTGCTCAGTCTGAACATCCCACAGCCTAACGGTTTTATCATCATTGCTACTAGCAATTATCTTCCCATCTGGACTCAGGGCTAGATCGTGTACCCAATTGGTGTATCCCTGCAATATTTGGATACATTGATAAGTCTCGATGTCCCAGAACCGAACGGTTTTGTCATAGCCACCACTGGCGAGTGTTTTCCCGTCGGGACTAAATGCAACAGACAGAATAGAATTACTGTGCCCTTCCAAAGTTTTTAATAATTTCCCTGTTTGAATATCCCAGAGTTTCACAGTTTTGTCATCGCTACTACTGGCGATGATCCCTCCTCCTTGTGAAGAGGGGATCGGATTCAAGGCTATAGAATGGATTAAATTAGTGTGTCCTTCTAAAGTTTTTAATAGCTTCCCTGTTTGAACATCCCAGAGTTTCACGGTTTTGTCATCGCTACAACTGGCAAGTATTTCACCATCAGAACTAAAAACTACGGACTGTACTAATTTAGTATGTCCCTCAAGAGTTTTCAAACATTTACCTGTTTTTACATCCCACAACTTCACAGTTTGGTCAGCACTACCACTGGCGAGTATTTTTCCATCAGCACTAAAGGCAACAGAACGAACGAAGTTGCTATGTCCCTTGAAAATTTTCCAGCATCGTTGAGTACCCAAATCCCAGAGTCTAATGGTTTTATCACTACTAGCACTGGCGACAATTTTGCCATCAGGACTGAAGGCAACAGACCTGACCCAGCTAGTATGTTCTTCAAGAGTCATGAGATGTTTTTGGCTATCAACATCCCAGAGTTTCACAGTATGGTCATCACTACAACTAACTAAAGTTTTACCATCAGGACTAAAAGCAACAGTTCTTACCCAGTTAGCATGTGCCTTCCAATGAAACAGTTGCTCACCATAAGTAGCTTGCCAAAAACTAATCCGACCATCAGCGTCACCTGTAGCAACTATTTCTCCATTTACAGGACTAAAAGCCACTGATAAAATACTATCAAATATTCCTGTAAAGATAGACTTAGATAAGTCAGATTTAGCAAAGTTTACATTATGCAAGTTCACATTTGTTAGGTATGCTTGCCATATCTTGAAATTGGAAAAATCACACCCGCTTAAATCAATTTCCAGATGACAAAAGAGGTTAATAATATTCCCGCCAGCATAGCCTGATGTCAGAGGAGTGTTTACTTGCAGCAATTCTATAATTTTTAAAAGATGTTCTTTAATTCTGACTTTATTGCCAAATTTATTAATTAGCTTTTCAATAACTGGTTCTACAATTAAACGGATTTGGGCATTTCTAACCTTTCCTTCTATTTGTGCTTTGAATAAAGCATGGCTCTTTAACAAGGAAATATTCTCTAGATTAATCTCAGAAACAATTTCTTCACAAACCTGGGTAACAAATTGGCTAATAATATATTCCATAACTACGGCTTGGAGCATGAATTTTGCCAAACCTTTCTCATTAAAAATTAGCGATCGCCGTCGCAGCGATTCTAAAGCTTCTATTAATTGGGGTTGTGATGTAGTTGAGATAATATCTGCTTGCAATTCTACAAAAGAAGTGGGTTTGCAATTAATTCCTAACCAGTATAAGATTTCTTTTTCTAAATTTGATAGCCGATTAAACTGCTGTTCTAATAGATTTCGGATATCACCAAATAACACAGAAATATCACAACTAATAAACTCGGAGATATTGCTACCAAAAACTTCTTGAATCGTATTGCAAACGATTTTTAAGGCTAAAGGATTACCTGCATACTGATTAATTAACTTGTTCCAGTCTTTCTCTGAACCTAAAAAATCACCTTTGCCTACAAATATGCTTTTTGCGGCGATGTTTTCTAGCCCACTTAGCTGCAAGGATTGAACTTTAAGATTGTTCCCTTCTAAGGTGACGATTTCTTTTGGACTTTCGCGACTGGTTAAGACTAAACAGCTTTGATGAGGTACTTCGCCAACTTGTCGAAAAAATTCTCCATATTCTTCATATCCTTCTCGATATTGTCCGACATAATCACCTCCAAGCATGACTGACTCTACATTATCTAGTACCAATAAACAGCGATGTTTCCGCAAACAGGCAATCAGTTGCGAAATTCCTACTTCTTTAGGCTCATTCTTTTTGGAGAAAAACTCAATCAGGTCTGCAAGAATCTCCTTAACAGAGGGTGCATGACGTAGCGATCGCCAGATAACATACTCAAACTGTCCCTGAATTTTCTGTGCCAGCTTGATAGATAACGCTGTTTTGCCAATTCCCCCTATACCAAATATTGCCACCAGTCGGCAACGGTCTTTATTTACCCATTGCTCTAGAACCTCTAACTCTGATTCACGCCCAAAGAAAACGGGGACATCAGGCGCTTCGCCAAAATCATAACAGCATGAGGTATTAACTACTGTTGATAACTGATATTTTTCCTGGAGGATACTTCTAATCACCTCTAATTTCCCAGGAGTACTCCCAGCAATGTCAAACTTTTGGTAAACCGAACCAAGTCGCTTCCGCACTGCTGCTGCACTAATTTCGAGAGTGGTTGCAATAGATTCTGCCGTTTGACCAGCTAAAGCTAGAAGTAAGGCACTTACCTCAGCCTCAGATACGTTGTGTTCGGCTGCAACCGCTCTCAAGAAACTTTCAGGAATTTCCGTCATGAAATAAATTTCTCCAGCCAAAACTATTTATATATATGTGAGGTAGATGTGAGATATATTTCTACTTATTTATAAAGTCATCTCTGGGCAGATAAAACGGGAGAGGATGAAATTGGCTTTATGGGGTGTGGTTTCCCAGTCCCCAGTCCCGTGCGTTGGCCTAGCCCATCGTAGACATCGCCTAGCGTTTTACAGAAAAGCGTATTGACAAGACACTACTAACTATACTCTAAATTATCAACTTGTCAATTTGATTTATCAACTAGATTGACAAGATTAATCAAGTAAATATACAATATCGATAAGAAATTAGGTGTGAATCGCGAGGATAGCTGAAGTAACTAGCACTGGGGTACCCCACACTATGCCAACACCTGACGCTTCAAATTCCGCTCAGGAATTATTTGACTTGCTTGAGAAAGATATTCTTGCCTGCCATACTTGCAAGGATGGAATGATTGAAGTGACTATCCGCAAGATCGGAACTGAAGAGTTTGAGTTGCGTGTCATCTCTTTCCGAGGTTCTTTTCGTTGCGTTCATGGGGATCTACATAGGTATTTAGAGGAGTTATCGACAGATACAACAGATACGCAAAGTCAGGTATCCATATATCGCGATCGCTTTCGAGTGGGATTGAGGGGATTGTTAAAGAAGGGGTTTGGACTACTCAGACTAGACTTTTCTAAATGCAAGAAGGGAAATACCGCGCCGATATTTGGCTTGATGGTATCTGAATTGTTGGATATTGACTGAGTTTAGTTGTTTTTGTTGATTATTCTAAGTAATTAACAAAAACCACTGATTTCACCTCAAGGTTTAGAGAAACAGTAGAAAATTGTTTTCGTTATTGAGGTTAACAAGTGAATAGTTGTCCAGCCCAAGAGAGTCTACAAAAAGACTACAGCAGGGTTGATATGGTGCTAATAAGTGCCACATCAACCCTGTTATTTTTTTATTCAACTATCAGGAGGAAAATATGACTACGAATCGTAACAGCTTGTTATTTCGTTTGACTTCCAAATTCATTAAATATTTTTTGTTGGGATTATTTGGTCTAGCGATCGCTTACGTTTTGTCAGCTATTTTCGGAGGCTCACATATTGCGATGAGTCTATTACCTTTTGTTTTTTACTGGTTCATTTTTCGGTGTGGACTGATTCTTCTTTGCTTAATATTGACGACAGTAATTTTTGAATCTGTTCGTTAACATCTCACAATGAATATTCGACTTTCACATCTTGCATGATTTTCAATTAATATCCTCGCCCACTCTAAATAAACAGTATGACTGCTAGTGTGAAAGTCTGAATTCCTTTGTAAAGCTTTTTAGAGCCGTGAAAAACTTCGTCTCTAAGTATACCTAACTGTATTTAGGATGTGTTAGAAGATTTTCCCAATCTAACACATTACTTTTTTGCCAAACATCAGTCAAGAAATTATCAATTGGAGACGGAAGGAAAAATGACAAGAAAACATAGCAATTTTTCTGGACAAGAACAGTTTCATCCTATATTAGTTATCTTAGTAGCAGGTTCGCTCTCTTTGGCAATTGTTGATCAGAGCAATCGTCCTGCATACTTTGATATTGTGAAAATTGCAGTCGTTTATTTTTTTGGCACAACTAAGTCCCAAGGAAATATTAATAAGTCTAACAACCTAGATGATTCAGAAATCCCAGACAGTTCAGATAGCGCAAAATGTAGTGATAATTGTGACAAGCCTAAATGAAGAACTGAACTAGTTAAAGAAACGGTAAATAGAAGTAAAATCAAAAACCCGGTCATGAAGACCGGGCTTTTGAGTGAAAACAATGGGGCTATATTCCCCGAAGGTTAATTATAGAGGTTCAGTATAATCATCGTTGCTCTGATATGTACTACCACCCAGACGTTATCGATTCCGGAAAATTAACTAAGAATTTTTGAGTAGCCTTCCTTCGTCTCCTAAAATACGGCAACCGACTGGTAGCGTTAGCGTGTAGGATTTAAAATATTGATTTTCCGACTTTTGCTGATGAACAATGCATTTGGTAGCTGGCAAGAATGGCTAACAGTATTCGCCTATCTAGGTTTCACCGTTTTCATTATCTGGCGCGTGTTTACCGCCGAGAAGAATTAAAAAAGCTGCATATCATCTCACCAGGGTCTTTTTGCTCAAAGGGCAAAACAGTCCCATTTTGTTGAACCTTGACTCGTTCACGACAATTATAAACCTCGGTGGGTCTTTTTACTCCATCTACACTAACGGTTGCCCTGTATTCCCAATAATTTTTAGCACTTCGGTTGATACTGAGAATGCAAATCTGGTGGCGTAGGTGTAGCCCATCGTAGACATCGTAATTGCGGCATACAGATGCAAAAGCCGGATATCCCACGGAGAAAGACAGTATTAATAACAACAAAAATATTATGTATTTAATCCTGCTCATAAAAAATTATTTAAGATTATTTGGAAATATTATTAAATTTTTAAACCCTTTGAGTTGAGTTAATTACTTCTCTCAGTTGACAGAACAGAGATTGCAACTCTTTAGCACACAAAGCATGAGGCCAGCAGCAAAAAAGCTCACAATACCATAGGTGCTATTTTCCGCTAAAGTTTACTAACCTAAACTGAACCATACCCAAACACCTCCTTTACATTGAGGGTAAACATCTAGTGCGTCTGTTCATGTACCATACCCTAATACCCAATACTTTTCGGTTAACGGGAAAAGGGTTTGAATTTACCTTTACCCGCAAGCCCATTAACCTTTCCCCAGACCAAAAGCGAGATTGTTGGGTTTCTCCGAAAAGTATTGCTCTAATACCAATTCGTAATATCCTACGGGAAGCCGCCCCTTGTGCGTCTACGTAATTGAGAAAGTCAGATTACATCTGGCTGGGTTTTCGCCATTTGTATCTGTAGTCTTATTTTGGAGAGTTGACATGACATAATGTGCAAAAAAAGTCAGTCTTAAGGACGTTAAAATTGCAACCAAAAACAAATTTCGAGCAATCTGGAATTGGACGCTGTTTGGCAGCAGTACTGCTTTTCGGTCAAGTGTGGCTACATTTGCTCCAAGGAAAAACTTGCTACCGCAAGATTCTGCAACATCTGGTGAGTGCTGGGCCAGCTTCTATCTCTCCAGTTCTCCTTGTCAGCGGTTTTGCAGGAATGATTTTTACTATTCAGACGGCGAGGGAATTAGTGCGATTTGGTGCTGAAAATGCAGTGGGAGGTGCTTTTGCCTTAGCTTTTTGTAGAGAGTTGGCTCCAATTTTGACTGCTAGTATTATGGCGGGACAAGTTGGTTCTGCTTTTGCAGCAGAAATAGGTGCAATGCGAGTGACTGAGCAAATTGATGCACTTTATATGCTCAAAACTGATCCCATTGATTATCTAGTACTTCCTAGAGTAATTGCTTGTTGTTTGATGGTGCCTTTGATGACGATTTTGGCTTTAGTTACGGGCATCATCGGCGGAGTTTTTGCCGCATCAAAGTTTTACCAAATTATTCCCGAAACATTTTTAGAATCAGTCAGAAATTTTTTAGAACCGTCAGATTTGTTTATTATTTTGCTAAAAGGCTTTCTTTTTGGGGCGCTGGTTGCTGTCATTGGCTGTAGTTGGGGGTTAACTACTAAGGGGGGCGCTAAGGAAGTAGGAGAATCTGCAACAAAAGCAGTTGTTACTAGCTGGGTATCAATTTTTATAATGGATTTTTTCTTATCTCTACTGCTGTTTGAACAGCCTGCATTTTGAATCCAAGTTTTGAAAAACAAGATTCCCGACTTTTTGAAGAAGTTGGGAATCTGAGCGAAAAAGAAGTTGCGGGTAACTAATGCTGGTTCTGAAGTGTTGGCGCAGCCCGCACTTCTCTACGAGAGGCTTCTCTTTCAGAGACGCTAACGCGAACGCCAACGACTACGCTCAGGGCAAGCCCCTTACCAGCCGCTCAGTGACCACCGCAGGCATCGCTAGCTTTTTTGGGTAGACTTCATCACGTTAGTGGAATTGAAGAATATATTAACTTGTAGATTAGTGCACCCAAAGCTAAACCTCCTAATGAAAAGATAGACGTAGTGCAAAAGGCTAGCCCTTCTCTAAGACCTGCTCTTTGAAAGTCTATCCTGACTAATATAGTTGCTGAAATAATGAGTAAAGTATCAAGAAATACCCGAAACCAGGCAATCATGATAAAGAATAAGAAAGCTGCTAAGACAGCAATGCCGAAAGACCTGGTATTTGATTGAAGCAAAATACTGTAGTAATAGGTCATTTTCGGCCAAGGAGCAGTCAACGTTACTATTAAAAGCAAGATAGCAACTACAGTTACCACCCACACAAACAGAGGAGCACGTGTTTCTGATATGACCCAGCCCAAAGTACTGTAACTAAGCAGTACTAGCGCCAGGGACACCCAAGGAACTCTTTTCAAAATTGACATGGGTTGATATTCCTAGTACAGGGTCAAGGTCTTATTGCATAACTAAGTGTAGTAACTAAAGACTTTATTTTGCTTGAGGGCTTGCTCAGTTGATGATGCTTGTCCTCCCTCAACGATGTCCTAGTATAAAACGGATTTTTCACCATCTGGGTATCAGTTATACAAGAAACCAGAAGTTCTTGCAGATGAAATTATGTAGATTTTGACTATATGGCTTAAACTAGTAAGTCTATCATCATATTTCTTATAGCTTCAATCAATAGGCTGTTATGCTCTTCCCAAGAAAGCCAAACAAGTTTGTCGAGAATTGCGGTACAAAGTAGTTAAATATGTTGTTAAACATTTGTAAACTGTTAGCAGCCGAGTAGCCGCGTGTCACATCTTGTTAAGGAATTATCATGAGACAACTTGTTATTGCTGAACGCGTATGCCTCATTGGTCATATCGTGTCAAAAGCCTTTGGACTGGTAGGGATGCTACTGGTCGTACCTAATGCCGAAATAATTTTAAATTTATCGCAGGTTGGAGAAACTGCCATACAGTTAAGTATGGCTGGCGGCGGTGTAGTTGATATTATCTTAGGGACAATAGCTGTCTCTATCTATGCCTACCGGACATTGGGATTGGGAAATTGGCTAGCATTTATGCTGCCGGCTATGTTTATCTCTTTGGGGAGTGAACTACTGGGAACTAGCACAGGTTTTCCATTTGGTGATTATAGCTACTTGAGTGGCTTGGGCTATAAGATTGGGGGGCTAGTTCCTTTCACAATTCCTTTATCTTGGTTTTATGTTGGGCTGTCTTCTTACTTAATTGCTAGAACTGGTTTGAAAGTGGCTCAAAAACCCAGTTGGGGACGCCATATTGCTGCTATAGCTGTTGGTGCTTTGCTCTTCACTTGCTGGGACTTTGCCCTTGAACCAGCTATGAGTCAAACTTCTCTGCCCTTCTGGTATTGGGAACATCCAGGAGCTTTCTTTGGTACACCTTACCAAAACTATGCGGGTTGGTTTGGTACTAGCGCACTGTTTATGAGTGTGGCAGGATTATTGTGGAGAAATTCTTCGATTAAATTAGAGCGATCGCAACTTAATCTGCCCTTAGTCGTTTATTTAACTAACTTTGCATTTGCCGCCGGACTCAGCTTGGCAGCTGGGTTCTCCATCCCTGTGTTGCTCGGCTTATTGCTAGGTGTGATACCTGCTGTGGCGCTGTGGTTAAGGAGTTCAACCACACCCGCTCAAGTTACTGTTGAACCAGTAAGCAAAGAAGTGTCAGTAGCAAAGGTTGAAGTTGCCTTAAAGTAAGCCGATAAATTAGGGAGTGGGGAATGAGGGAGCAGGGGAGGCAGTGCGGTCTTCTCTACGAGACGCTGCGCGATGGGGTTTCCCCAAGTAGAGCAACTGCCGTGGAGCAGGGGAGGCTGGGGGAGCGGGGGAGGCAAGGGGACAAGGTGACTTTAGTGAGAACTTGCAACAAGTCTTTCCCCTTGTCCCTAATTATCCTTGTCTCCTTGTCCTCTTTCTCATACCCAATGACAAATGACTAAT
This sequence comes from Nostoc sp. ChiQUE02, assembly GCF_034531305.2. Taxonomy (NCBI): domain Bacteria; kingdom Bacillati; phylum Cyanobacteriota; class Cyanophyceae; order Nostocales; family Nostocaceae; genus Nostoc; species Nostoc sp. ChiQUE02. The sequence goes on along the minus strand of NZ_JAVRBN020000003.1, from coordinate 160,122 downwards.
GACTAATGACTAATGACTAATGACTAATGACAATGCTTTGATAGTAGAAAGCGCTATTTCTCTTTTATTGCTACTTATCCAAGTACCAGCAACGGCGATTCTATTTTCGCGCCTGTTAAAGGGGCCAAGACGCCATCCTCCAATAGAACCCCAACAGTCGACACCAGAGCTTTTGGGTAGGGTTAGCATTGTCGTTCCGACACTGAACGAGGCGCTTCGCATTAGTCCTCTGTTGGCTGGTTTAAGTCAGCAAAGCTATGAAGTTCGGGAAATTATGGTTGTAGACAGCAAGTCCAGTGATGGTACTCCCGACTTAGTAAAAGCCTCACAGCAGAAAGATCCGCGCTTTCGCCTGATGACAGATGATCCCTTACCCTCTGGTTGGGTGGGGCGTCCTTGGGCGTTGCATAACGGTTTTCTATATAGCTCAGAAGCTAGTCACTGGTTTCTTGGGCTGGATGCTGATATCCAACCACATCCTGGTTTAGTTGCTGGTTTGGTGAAGACGGCTGAAGCACAAGGCTACGATCTCGTTTCTCTTTCACCCCAGTTCATCCTTAAATATCCTGGGGAGTGCTGGTTACAACCAGCTTTGTTGATGACTCTGCTTTACCGATTTGACCCAGCGGGGATCAATACAGAGCAGCCAGAACGGGTGATGGCAAATGGGCAGTGTTTTTTGTGTCGTCGCTCCGTTTTAGCTGCTGTGGGTGGTTACAGCACTGCGAGTGGTTCTTTTTGTGATGATGTAACATTGGCACGGAATATTGCTATCCAAGGGTATAAAGTCGGCTTTTTAGACGGCGCCAAGGTGCTGAAGGTACGGATGTATGAAGGGGCAATAGAGACGTGGAAGGAATGGGGGCGCAGTCTTGACCTCAAAGATGCAACTTCTCGTTCTCAGTTGTGGGGGGATTTATGGCTACTCACATCTGTTCAAGGTTTACCCCTTTTGATTGTCCTTGGTTTCTTGTTGATTTCTCCTTCACTATCCGACTCGCTACAGACGCGATTAATCGCGTCTCTACCCACCCCCACACTCCTGCTGCTGGGACTGAATTTATTCCTGCTGGTGATTCGCTTTGCTATGCTGATAGCGATTGCACCTTCTTACGATCGCACAAGCGCTAAAGGCAGCTGGTTATTCTGGCTTTCCCCTTTGGCTGATCCCTTAGCTGTGCTGCGAATCTACTTATCTGCGTTCCGCACCCCGCGCGAATGGCGAGGACGCAAGTATATATAGTCGGGCATTGGGCATTGGGCATTAGTCATTAAGTCATTAATTATTCTCCCTCTGCCCCCTGCCCCCTACCTCCTCTACTCCTCTTCACCTCCTACTTGATCCCCGCGTTCCAATTCCCAAAGAATTTGATTTCCTTCACGGCGTACCCGTGAGACTATCCAATTTCGCCAGCGCCATTGATCTCCCCGACTGGTTACAGCGCTGGCATGAACATCCATCAAGTCTGCTAACTCAGAACTGGTGATTAAGTAGCCTTTTTCAGAAATTTCGTCAGCTATACGCAGAGTTTCGACCAAGCTGCGGAGTTGCGAAACCCTCATTTCTGGCGGTTTTTCATCGGTTGCGGCCGCAGTTGTCCCTGTTGATGGTTCCATAACGGTTATTTCTGGTGCAGAAGTACTGATTTGTTGCGAACTTTGGTTAATTATTCTGGAGTTTTTTTCATAATCAGCTACTTTTGCTACATTTAGTTCATTTATTGATGGTAAAGATTTGTAAATATTTGCGGGAGATAATTGTTGTAGGGAAGGGATTTTCCCACTGGCATAGGTGCGAGCGATCGCATCACAACGTTCGTTACCTATGTTACCAGAATGTCCTCGGACGTGTTGCCATTTTACCTGTTGGGTATTGAGTTCATCCAAGATTTCTAAAAGTTCTTGGTTTTGGACTGGTTTACCATCTGACTTTTTCCAGCCTTTCTTTTTCCAGCCTTTCACCCACTTGGTAACGCAGTTAATCAAGTATTCGCTATCGGTATGAAGGGTGATGGGTTGGTCTTGTTGAGATGTTTGCAGGAATTGGAGGGCGGCGATCGCAGCTTGCATCTCCATTTTATTATTAGTGGTATGAGGGGATGTATCGCCCATTTCGTGGATTGAGCCATCGCTGAAGTAGACGACAACACCCCAACCGCCAGGGCCAGGATTACCGGTGCAAGCTCCATCGGTGTATATGCTTTGAATTGTGGGTTGGATGGACATGGTTAGGGTATTGAACCGCAAAGGATGCTAAAAAGAGGCAGCGCGGTGCGGAGGTTCCCCCCCGTTGTGGCGACTGCCGTCGCGAAGGAAAAAGTTATTAGCGGCGAATCTTTTTAAACAATATCCAGGCTATTATATAGGACTCCTATTTGATTTTTTCAACAACAAAGGCAGATAGCGCAGCGTAAAGCCTTCGGCATGGCTTCGCTTAGAGCGAGTCCGCGTACCCCTACGGGGAAGCAAGCTACGCGCAGCGTCTCTTAGAGAGCTTCGGGCAGTTCTTGCATAAGGAATACTGCTTTCTGTCTCCTAACGTGATACTTGCACTGAGTCGTTGTGCAGTAATGAGAGCATCTTTCCGTTACCAATACTTCTTTTCTGTTAATCCTTTGGACTACACTTTGTCCAACACTCTACCCAGGCGGTCATCGTTTAAGGAATTGAAACCAGTTGTAGTTATTAACATCACGACTAACATCACACTTCAAGTTACTAAAATAACGAGTTTAGTTACCACGACTACGATTTTCGTTACAAACATCATTATTTTCGTTACATTCTTACGAGTTTAGTTACTACCACTACGATTTTCGTTACAAATATCATTATTTTAGTTGATATTGCTGAAGCTATCATTACATTCAATACCAAGTTCTGTGGATTTTACAAGGCTTTTAAGGGGCTTCCAACTAAAAAACTATCCCGTTGCATTTAAGGCTTGCCGTGACTTGTACTAAGCGACTTGTGCCGAGCGTTCGCGTAGCGTCTCGCAGAGAAGCCGAGGTAAGTCGAAGTAGCGTAGCCGAACGGGAGTTGGGAGCAGGGGGAAGGAACAGTCGCGTTAAGTCCAGAAATTGGGATAATTTATTTTTTGGAGTTCCCTAAGTTCCCATCTCAGTCATAGTTTAAGAAAACCTGCTGTAGAATAATGCACTTATAATTAGTTAGATAATTTGCCCATCAATAATGCTTAAGACTGCATAAAAAAAGTCCGCTTTTGCGGACTTTGGACATTGGATAAGGTTAAGTTGTCACCAAGAGTGTCTACAAGATGTTAGACTCAACTTTCATTTTTTCTTAGTAAACCTGAAAAATCAAGTTCTTCAGACTAGATATTAGGACATAACTCCTTGATTTAAGTCTTTTTTAGATGTTATCTAAAAATAGATTCTACGGAATTAGCATTCCGTAGATAGCCGATATTAAAGTGGTTCCAATACGGTTCGGTTAAGGCAAGAGACGCGATAAATCGCCGTCTCTACAAAGGACTGATTCTTGTAAAGACGGCGATTTATCGCGTCTTTGCGATTAGCGGCGTGTCATCAAAAAACCTTATCCGAACCGTATTGAAAGTGGTTCTTGACAAGATAATTAGTAAAATATTGCTGTAGCTTAATCTAATTAAAGTAGTTTATATTACTAGTTATTCAGACATAATTAAGAGATTAATGTCTGAAATTATGGAAAATCCAAGGATTTTTATTTTTATATTTAAACCAGGTTTTGCAATGATTCATATTCAAATTCAGTTACATTGAAATTTCACTTAGTTTGAAAGATATTTTGTACCATTTTTTTGTCTGTATTTGCCGCCGCCTTATCCAACTCTGCAATTTCACTAGCCTCTAATTGCCAACCCAACGCACCAAGATTCTCCCTCGCTTGTTCGACGCTCTTTGCTCCAGGGATGGGAATGGTTCCTTTACAAATGCACCAATTAATTGCTACCTGTGACATAGTTTTGTTTCTAGACTGTGCCACCTCTCGCAAACATCCCAAAAGCGATCGCATTCCTGGTAATATCTGCTTAAATAGCAGACCTCGGATGCCTTTAGGCAAAGGGCCTTGCTCAGAGTATTTTCCGGTCAGTAGTCCCAAAGCTAGAGGGCTGTAGGCAATCAATTTAATTCCCAGTTCATCACAAAGTTCTTTGAGCTTGAGTTGGGTGACAGGATATGTAGATAACAGAGAGTATTGAACTTGTAGAGTTGTAATCGGAACGCCTCGTTCAGCAAACTTTATCTGCACTTGCTTAAGCCGTTTGGGCCCATAATTGGATAGTCCCACTCCCTTAACCAGTCCTTGCTCATACACATCAGCCAGACCATCTAACAGCCCTTCCTCTTGCCAAGGAGCATAATTTGCTGTAGACCAGTGCATCTGTACCAAATCGACGTTTTTTCCCAGCCGTTGAGCAGATGACTTGCAAGCCCTTACCATTGATTGGCGTGTCCATCTCCACGGGTAAGCAGCAAGTTTAGTAGCAATACAAATATTTTCTTTGCCTGAACCTACATATTCTCGGTTAAATCGTCCCAGTAGTAACTCACTGCGACCATTCAATCTCCCAGTTCCGTAAGAATCACCTGTATCAAATAAAGTTACACCGTTGCTGACACAAAGGTTAAAGACGGCTTGCAACTGGTCATCCATACTTTCGTCATATCCCCAAAGCAGTTGGTTGCCCCAGGCCCAAGTTCCGCAGCCCATGCTTGGAAGAAAGAGTTTTTGGAGAGTCTGCATCTTTGCTCTGTGTAGATTGCCTTATTAATTATCAGGCATATAGCAAGCATTAACGCGCGAGTAGCATGATTAGCAGAGATTCACTTGGAAAAGTTTATGAATTCCAAAACCGGAGAGTTGCTCTCGATAGGAACAGCGTTGGTGAGTGAAACAGACTCTTACTGTATGTACAAGCTTAATTGACTTAAATTAATGAAGGATTCGCATATTTGAGAATTTGGAAAGGGTATAGCTTCAAACTGTACCACTCCAATTGCTTCAACGATTTGATTATTGTATTTTTCTACTTCATCTGGCGATCGCAACGATTGTTTATTCCAAGATGGGAAAATGCTGACCTTGGTATCATCCTCAAGCACTATTTGCGATTGTGTATAAAGTCCTTGAAAACCTGGAATTCCAGTAGATTGTGGGTCAGGTTTCCAGCTTTTTGATGTGTAACGTCCAATCAGTTTGACCTGTTGATTATTGAGACGAATTAAATCAGCACGTTTTTTTACTATTTCCAATTTGTTTGTAGGAGCTTCTTCATTATTTAACTGTGGTACTTTGCTAGTGGTGAGTTGAACTGGCGCAAATACAGCAAATATTATTGATACAGTTAAACTCGAAGCAAGAGCAATAAAGTGCAATACCATTTCCTTCTCCGTTTTTGATACAGGGATACTGCACTAAGAGAAATACACAACTAAGCGTGGACTGTTATATCGGGGTTCTAAATCCCCATCCATCTATACGACGGGGTACTTCACCTACTTGATATGCATGTAGTCGTGAAAGTCTTCCAAGTGGGTTTCGTCTTCAGACAGGATGGTTAGGGTTCCGATTGCGCTACCAGGCTGGCGAGGCTTGCGGGGTGGTTGGAGTTCGCCAATCAGTCTAGCGACAGTGCGTAGACGCGTAGCGGCTTGTCGTGAGACATCGCCGGAAAAAATCTGCACTTCTTCACCGGGTTGCAGACTTGCAATCAGTTCGGGTAAACGAAGTTGAGCTTCTGTTAATGGAATTCGTATCATTGTCTTGTGCTTCTATGCGATCATCGCTCTTGCTTAATTTTACAGGTATCTAGAATAAGGGCGGTTGATATAAGATTTTTTGATCGTCTGTTGTAAGGTTATTTGGGTTTTTGGATGCGATCGCAATTTATCTGTAAAGCAGTTACGATCTGATAGTTGAGTCTATAATGAGAATTCTTGGGGAGACTCCAAAGCATGAGTGAAACTGCCGAAAAACTTAAACTCGAACTTTCTCAGCTTTCTACAAAAGAACGTGCTGAAATTGCCTACTTTTTAATTCATTCTCTAGATGAGGGTATAGATGATAATCTAGAAACTGCTTGGGATACGGAATTAACCCAACGGTTGGAGGATATTAATTGCAAAACAGCTATTGGAGAATCATCATCTCAAGTTTTTTCTGAGTTACGAGAAAAGTATTCGTGAAGTTTATTGTTATCCACACCGAAGCTCGAAAGGAGCTTGACGCTGCAATAGCTTACTATGAAGCTCAAAAAGTAGGCTTGGGACTAAATTTACTGTCTGAAGTGGAAAAAGTTATTCTTAAAATTCAGCAAAACCCCAATTTAGGAACCCCACACAAGATTGAAGGAATACGTCGTTATGCTATTCAACGTTTTCCCTATCTGATTTTTTATACGGTGCTTGAAGAAGTGATTTGGGTTATTGCAATCGCGCATGGTAAGCGCAAACCGAATTACTGGAAACAAAGAAATATTGAAATTTAATAAAAAAGACTTAAAGAAATGACAGATCCAGTTATTATTAAATCTATTTTATTTAACTGATATTAGCCTTACCATCGCTGAGTGCATAGCAGTCAACCGCCGAACAATCTGGTCAATCTCCAAATCTAATATGCTGTAATCAATGACTGCTTGTCGAATGGGCGTATGTCCTTGATTGACAGCTAATTCTTCTATACGGGCTGTACGCAGTGCTTGCAGGTGCGGTTGGATTTTGTGCAGCGTTGCTTCTAAGTCAGGTAAGGGGGGTGGGGTAACTTCCTGCTGTACTGAATCAGCTAACTGCTCTAACAGTAGCGAAATTTGACGGATAAAGGTTTCTAATTCTGGGAGTGGCACTGTTCCTCGAAAATGTTCGAGATGTACTGCCAAAACTGTCACGGCGCTATTAAAACGTCCCATGTACGCTAGCAGCGTCATCACTGGTTCTACTAATTCTTTGTGCATTTCGGGTTCGCGCAGCAATCCTTGGAAGGAGGCTTGGGCATTGCCAATTGCTAGTCCAGTTTGTCGCCGTTGACTGATAATAGTAGAGTCACGCTCTTTTGTTCCCTGGTAAACAGCCATCACATCCTGAAAGTATTTGTGAGTTTCTCGCAAAGCAGTGGCGAGTTGACTGGGTAAGCGATCGCGTTCCCGATTTGGCAATATAAAATAATGACTTGCAAAAGCCAGTCCTGCTCCAATTAATGTATTCAACACGCGAAAGCCAGCAAATTCCCAACCAATGGGATGACCAATATCGATAATCAGTAAGACAAATATTGACAAGAAAACCACCGAATACCCATAGTTGAAACCGATTAGGGAAATGCCAAAAAAGACTGTCAGCAAAATGATGATGTCTAATATAGGTTTACTGGTAATAGTTGCAACTAGGACAGCGGCTAACACAGCTCCCAAGATAGTCCCGCCAACTCGCTGAAAAAACCGCTGAAAAGTTGCACCCAAGTTCGGTTTGAGGACTAGCATGATTGTCAGTGTCACCCAATACCCCATTGGTAAATTGGTAATGCTGTATAAGATTACGCCTACAGTTAGACTTACAGCAATGCGGAGAGCATGGCGAAAGATTGCTGAGTCTAAGGTGAGGTTTTCTTTGAGTAAATTTAAGAGCGATCGCTGTTCGTCTTCAACTAAAAGAAGTCTATCTACATGACGTTGACTCTTGTTGCTGCGATCTACCAGAGAGTTAGCTGTTTGAGCCGTGTATTGCAATTGCTTAATCAGCTTTTCGATCGTTAGCACCAGGTTAGTAAAAGCAACAAGAGTTGTGTAGTCTGTCTCACTCCCAGCAATTGCTTTTCTTTGCAGATTTTCTTGTTCCTTAAGTGCCTCACAGATGCGCTTGAGATTTCCTAGATCGATGCTGGCAGGCTTGCGAGATATGACTTTCGCTATGGCTTGGAGAATAACTGATATTTGTTCGAGTGCATCGTCTACTAATTGCTGAACAGCCTGATATTGCTGATGTTGGAAGTGAGTTTCTAGTAACTCTGTTAAGGCAATAACTGTGCCAAGCAAGCGATCGCCATCCTGAATTAACACCAACAATTGCTCATTCATCCAACTCCGCGCTGGCTGTCCAATTCTGACTGTACCTAAAGTAGTCCGTGCTGTCTCTAATGCCTGTCTAATTTCAAGAATATTTTCAGGTGTTGCCACCTTACCGAGAAATGCCTGAATGTAGTTGGCGATACCTCCGGTGGGCTGCGCCAACGCACTGAAGCAGTTAGCCAAAGCTATCCGTAATGGATCATAAGGTCTAAAGGGCCACATTACTAAGGAAAGGAGCATTGCCCATCCACCTGCAATGAGACATAGCAGCGATCGCATGAGTGCGACTTCCAAGTTTCCTGGCTGTGCGATCGTGGAAATAAATGATGTGCCTACCACCAGACCGACATTTGCACCAGCATTACCGTACAGCGACGCAAAACCTGAAGCAAGTCCCCAGACAAATGTCAGCACCACAGCTAGTACTGGAACACTAGCGACTAAAGTACCCACAAATACTGAAACAGCCATTCCCAAAGTAGCCGTCGCCATCGCCTTAGCTTTAATTTGGTAAGGGCCACCAACATTCGCTAAGTTGACAAAGTAAGCCATTAAACCGACAAATAATCCGCTTTCCCTTTGGTTGATTAATTGCCCAATTAGCATCGGAACCCCTAACGCTAACGCAGCTCGCAAGCCGTTAGATATAGCTGGTTTTCCTGGCTCTGACTGGAGCAGAAACCTGAGAAAATTACTTCGATTCAACTGCATTGTTTTTGTTAACAAAACAAAATTTATATCTGAATTTTCTTAATATTCTGATATATTCAGACTTATTTTAATTCATAGTAGGCATGTGGAGCTTTTATAGAAACTGAATCTTAGGATGCACATTTTGCCACTTTATAATTCATCCTTAATTCTTTGTTATATAGATATAAGGTTTACCGGGAATAACGTACAATTGCTGTGATTGGCGTATAAAAAGCATTATTTGGATGCAAATAGCTTTAGTCAAAATTGTCTATATATCAAGATATATCAATAATCTGAGTTACTTATTACTAACATTTAAACAAATATTAACAACAAAACAAAAAAGTTAAAATAATGTCAATGAATTTGATAGAAAAAAATATCAAAAGTGTCCAAAAATAGGGATAATTTTTAAAAGACAAAAACAATAAAAACCATTTAATTGGATAAGGTTTGATGTCGATAAACTGTTCCAACTTCAGGGGGAGAATTCAGCAAGTGAAGACTCCGGTGTTATAAACCTGAAGAAGAAATATAAGGAACTGGGGATTGGACATTGGGCATTGGGCATTGGTTTCGCCCAATCCCCAGTCCCCAATCCCCAATACATAGAGAAAAAGTTAAGCGCGAGGACATGGATTTAGTATGGCTAATAGCAGTGCAATCAACGCAGCACGACGCTTGAGTGAAAAGTTACCTTCACCGCTCAAGCGTTTGGCAGATTTGGCTTATAACTACTGGTGGAGTTGGAGTGGCGATCGCATCTCTTTATTCCAAACAATTGATCCCCAAGAATGGGAACGCTGTGGGCATAATGCAGTAGCGATTTTAGAGTCGGCAAGTTATGAGCGTCTGACGCAATTAGCAGAAGACCCATTTTACCTAAAGCAGATATCCGCCCTAGCGCGTGAGTTTGACCAATACATCAACCAGCAAGATACTTGGGTTAGTCGAGTTGCACCGCAAGTATCTGCATTGCGCCCCATTGCTTACTTTTGCGCTGAATTTGGCATCCATGAATCTCTACCAGTCTACTCTGGCGGCTTGGGAATTCTCGCTGGGGATCACCTAAAATCATCATCAGATTTGGGTGTGCCGTTGGTTGGTGTTGGCTTGTTGTATCGCCAAGGTTATTTTCGGCAACGTTTGAACCGCCACGGTTGGCAAGAAGATTATTATATTGACAATCCCTTCGGACACATGCCCCTGGAGTTAATTAAAAATGAGCAAGGGGAATCGGTCACTATCGAGTTACAAGTTCGCCAGCGGGTTGTAAAAGTGCAAATCTGGCGAGTGCAAGTTGGGCGAGTCACATTATATTTATTAGATAGCGATCGCAACGATAATGATCCCATTGACCGCTGGCTAACAGGACACTTATATGGCGGTAACTTGGAAACCCGCATCGCCCAAGAAGTCGTTTTGGGAATTGGTGGGGTTCGCGCCCTACACGCCTTGGGAATTGAACCTTCTGTCTATCACCTCAACGAAGGACACGCTGCATTCTGCACCTTAGAAATTGCCCGCTTAGAAATTGAGCGGACTGGCAAATCCTTCTACGACATCGAAGCTAAGGTACGGAACAGCTGTGTATTTACCACCCATACCCCCGTTCCCGCTGGTCATGATGTCTTCTCCCCCGATTTAATAGATTCCTTCTTTGCCAGCTATTGGCCGCAATTGCGACTTTCTCGCGAACAATTTTTGGCACTGGGTGCAAGGCGATTGGGCGATCCTTGGGAACCGTTTGGGATGACCGTTTTGGCATTGCGGATGTCTCGTGCTTGTAATGGTGTGAGTGAATTGCACGGTCAAGTTTCCCGTAAAATGTGGACAGTTCTCTATCCGCAGCGATCGGAAGACAAAGTACCAATTGGTTACATTACCAACGGCGTTCATGCACCCACTTGGACTGCACCCCTGTTAGGTGACTTATATAACGAATATTTGGGAGAAGACTGGAAAAATCGCGCCGTTGATCCTAAGATGTGGGCTAAAGTTGACGACATTCCCGACGAGGAACTGTGGTCACGGCATCTTATCCTCAAAGAAAGATTGATTGCCTTCACTCGTTATAAGGTGAAGAAATCACGGGAGTTGCGTGGCGAAAATTATGAACTCATTCAAGCAACTGAAAGACTACTTGATCCCAATGTGTTGACCATTGGATTTGCCAGACGCTTCAGCCCTTACAAACGCGGGGATCTGATTTTGCGCGATGCTCAACGCGCACTGAAGATTTTTGGCGATCGCTCACGTCCAGTACAGATTATCTTTGCAGGTAAAGCCCACCCAGCTGATGAGGAAGGTAAGCGGATTATCCAACGCTTGATGGAGTGGTGTCACAATTCCGGGATTATTAACCGAGTCGCCTTTATTGAAGATTACGACATTTACACTGGTCAAAAATTGGTGCAAGGTGTGGATGTTTGGTTGAATAATCCCCGTCGTCCTTTGGAAGCGTCTGGTACAAGTGGGCAAAAAGTCTGCTTTAACGGCGGTCTTAATTGCAGTGTCTTGGATGGCTGGTGGTGCGAAGGCTACCAAGCAGGGCCAGATGGTAAGGGAATTAACGGTTGGGCAATTGGTGAAGATGCTAATACTAGCGATCAACAATTGCAAGATCAGATTGATTCGCGATCGCTTTATCAGCTCTTAGAAGAAGAAATCGTTCCTCTATACTACGACCAAGATGCTCAAGGGATTCCTCACCGTTGGGTGCAGATGATGAAAACGTCGATTAAGACAAATGCGCCATTATTCAACACCGACAGAATGATTGCCGACTACGTTACACAAGTGTATGTCCCAGAGATTTCTAAGAGTGTGGAACCGATTTTAGCTAAAGTTCTACTTTAGAGCATGAAGGGGTAGGTTTTCTGCCAATACAGTTCAGAATGAGCAACAAAACCCTGATGTAGAGACGCGATTTATCGCGTCTTTAAAGACCAATCATCTACACCAATAACCCTTAACCCAACCGTATTGGGTTTTCTGTCCCTTTTTTTTGATCCTAGTATCGCAAGCGATAAGATCAAAAATAAATTCATGGTGTGTTTATGGCAACCCAACTCAGCCAAGCCAAATCACCAACAGAACTGGTAATCTCTTGGGAAGCCTTGCCCAAAGATTTTCAACTAGAGGATGAACCAGTGGAGAATACCGGTCAGCCACTTTTGGCTGGTACTTTGCGTGAAAGCCTAGAAATCAGTGGATTCATCCAACCCCAGATGTTGATAGCTTCAAACTTTGGTCTTTGTGCGACAGTCAACGGTCAATTTATTGCCAAAGCACCTGATTGGGTTTATGTGCCATCAGTTAATGAAGTGGTGGGTAATCGCAAAAGTTATACACCCAATTTAGAAGGAGATATCCCTGCGATCGTTATCGAATTTTTATCCGACACTGAGGGTGGAGAATATTCAGTCAAGCGAACTTATCCACCAGGAAAATGGTTTTTCTACGAGCAAATTTTGCAGATTCCCATCTACATCATTTTTGAACCAGATGGTGGTTTATTAGAATATTATCAACTGGAAAATAAACGCTATGAGTTAAAGCAACCTGACGAAAATGGTCGTCATTGGATTGATGTAATGGGCTTATTTTTGGGAACTTGGCAAGGCACAAAAGAAGCTCGCACTGGTTATTGGTTGCGCTGGTGGGATAAAGCTGGTAATTTGTTACCGTGGGCTGTGGAACAGATTGAACAAGAACGCCAGCGTGCTGAACAAGAACGCCAACGCGCTGAACAAGAACGCCAGCAAAAAGAACGACTGATTGCTTATTTGCAATCTCAGGGTATTGACCCGAATAACTTGCCTCCATTCGAGTAGAGGCAATTCATTAATTGCCCTTACGAAAATCATCCGATTTTGCAAAACCAACTAGTTTGCTATAACAATCCTGAATCATTCGTGAGAAACAAGAACCCCGACTTATTTGAAAAGTCGGGGTTCTGCGGGTTATAATTCTCACAATTGATATAGGATTGCTACAGAAATCCTACAACATTTTCTGAATGGATACTCATCATTCTGGGAATATCTTTTTGAGTTCAGAAATAATTTCATAGTTGCTCGTTTTCCACTCTTTCCATGCATTTTGAATGGCTTCTTTTTGTTCTTGAGTTAGCTGCCAAGAAAGTGGAGGATTAATTTTACCACGAGGAAATTTAACGGGAATATGCATAATTTCTACTCCTTTCTGACAAGATTTATCTTTCAAAAATTGCAGCATTTTTTCCTGCTCATCATGCTTGTAGCCACATTTATATTTGTCTGTCAAAAGTTCGATATTTAATGTATTGCCTTCGTTCTGCGTCGAACTACGAACATTTAATAAAGCGAGCAATGAACCAATGACTTCCATTTGCCATCCGGGAGCGCCTTTTTCTTTTTCGGGATTCTCATCATCAGGAAAAGCATTGATTTGTAATAAAATAACTTTTTTGATTTGGTGAGATTGAGCAGATTCTAATAGTTGATCGAGTAATTCTATGCTAGTACCAATACCAAAATTATCGAAGTAACCACCATCACCTATATGATAATTCCATCTACTTTCTTGACTAGGACGACACACAGGAGATACATAAGGAAAAGTAGCAGATAATCTTGCGGCTGTTGTCACATCAATATCATATTCTGGGTAAAGGGTATTAAAATCTATAGACTTGCAATTCTCATGCTTACTAAAAGTCATTGGACTAACTAAAAAACGCCGTCCATCTTCAACTAAAGTTGCATTAAAAATAGGAATAGGAATAATTCCTTGGTCAATTTTCTCACTCCAGCTACCTAAACTTGCACTGGGATTTTTCATTTCCCCTTTCCAATCTATTTCGATAGCAGTACCACGGTCTTGCTCAGTTGCGGTATCATCCTCTTGCTCTTTTGGTATGACAAAAGGTAAACCAATAAAACGCAGTAAATCTGGATAAGCTAATCCCCAACCTGTAGCATCCAAACTATCTTCTGTAGCACTTTTAAAAATCTGTTTTAATTGATTTTCTTCTGGATAACCCTGATCTCCAAATCTATCCAAATAAAACATTGTTCCGACAGAACCACCAGAAACTGAGCTTATCCAACCAATGGCTTGGGTAAATTTAGATCCAAGTTCTTGTTGTAAACCAGTCAAAACTTTAGTTGTCCATCCAGATGCTTGAATACCTCCACCACTTGCACAAACTACTACTAAAGTTTTATCTTCACTTTGCTGATTTCTCAGACGTTGAGAGATAACATTAATCCACTTTTCTTCTGTCGGTTTTAACCAGTTATTTTTTGAGTATATTTTGTAAAAATGGTCTATTTTAAAAATAGTATAAGAAGCAGATGAGATTACTAAAAACAATAGCAATGTGGGAATACGAGATACGTCATTAAAGAAAGAAATTCCCCCTACCCACACTACCATGATTGACAAAATGAGAATAATATAAAAAAGCGCAGGAACTTCAAATCTATTACTAATTGAACGAGGTTTAAAGATAAAATAACCTAAACCATAAACAATTAATAGAAAGATGGAAAATACTGCTATTCCAGCAATTCCATAAGATAGATTACTATTTCCATCTATGTAACCTCTTTGTATCCTTTCTGGGAAAAAAGCAATTATTTTCAATAATACCTTTTCTAAAACTTGATTTGATTCAAAAAACTTTCTAGCAAAGTAAGCTGTTATTAGCACCAAAGCTCCAGCAACGACGCCAAATATAATTCCCCAACCTTCCCAGCTATGATCTGCTTCTTCTATTTCTTTCTTGGAAAGCTGAGTTGCCTTAATGGCAATTGGAAGACTTAAGATAATAGCGATTAAATATTGGAGCAATTCTGGAATTCCTTGCTGCTGAGGTACATCAAAACGAAGATGGGAATTATACAAGATGATATCGAAAACTTGTATTGTAGACAGTCCTGCTAAAACTGTACCTCCAATAACTAAAACCAACTGGTTATTAGCGCGAAGTACAAACAAGTTTTTCAGCATCGCTGATAAACCAGTATTAACTGAAATTGTTGGCAAGAACAACAGCAATAAGCCAACAATTATCGGGACTCGGAGAAAGAAAATATATTGCAATACACTGTAGAAGTTTTGTAGCATTAAACCCAGGAATGCCAGTCCCAACCACAAGACAATACCGTTAAAAACCTGTTGTCTTTTGTTCATGACAATTTTTTTAAATATACAAAGAGTTAATTGTTCATATTGGCTTATATCTTGCACCCAGCTTTCATATCAACGACAGTAAAAGGGAAAGTAATTACTCTATAAGATGTTTTACTTCCCTCAATAACAGTTAATATTAGAGGAGCAAGATATAAGCCAATAAAGTTTAATACACATGAACATATCAAAATTCCGCAAAAGATATTATGAAGTTATATTTAGTTAAGTGTTAAGTAGTGGTTAATATGTTGTGATACCAGAGTCTCAAAGATTTAGTTGTAATAGCGGTGCAAGCATAGGCAGGTTTTATCAGCCAACGAAATAATACGGGTTGTAGCGATCGTACTTTTGGGCTGATTGATAAGGTGAATTCTAGTAATAAATTTACCATAGCCGTTGGTTTCGACTACTTCGACTTACCTCGGCTTCGCTCGTCGGCACAAGTCGCTCAGTACAAGTTCGCTCAACCAACTGAGCAGTCGAGAGTTGAGCGAAGTCGAAACTCGTCAACAGAAGTATTTTTTAATCAGAAATCACCTAAGTCTGGGTTAATCGCCTGGATTTGTTCACTAAATATAAGCTTTCCAGGCGTTTACCTTGTTTCAATCTTCAACCATCTCTAACAATTGCGCTTCGCTTAACTGTATAATTCCTAACGATATCGCCTTTTCTAATTTAGAACCTGCATCTTCTCCTAATACTAAATAATCTGTTTTTTTACTCACTGAATCAGTCACTTTTCCTCCAGCTTTTTGAATCAAAGCCTTTGCTTCATCTCGCTTTAAGGTTGGCAATGTACCTGTAATGACAAAAGTTTTACCTGCGAACTTTTGATTACCATCAGTAAATGTTTTGGTTTCCTCTGTGGCAGCTAATTGTAATCCTTCTGCTTGCAAGCGTTCTATCAATCTTTGGTTGGCGTCAATCCGAAACCACTGGTACACAGATTGGGCAATTTCAGCACCAATACCATAAATGCCTTCAATATCTGATTGCTTTGCTGTAGCTAACTGGTCTACAGTGAAATACTTCTGAGTCAACAATTGGGCATTTACACTGCCAACATGACGGATGCCTAAACCATACAATACCCTTGACCAAGGTTGATTTTTTGATTGAGCGATCGCATCCACTAATTTCTCTGCCGACTTTTTCCCCATCCTTTCCAATGCAGATAACTTCTCTGCTGTCAACTCATATAAATCAGCAACGGAATGTACCAAACCTTTATCGACGAGTTGATATACTAACTTTTCCCCCATACCTTTAATATCCAAGGCATCACGACTTACCCAATGTTCAATGGAACCTTTGAGAATCGCTGCACAGGAAGCATTGACGCACCGAGTCACCGCCTCACCTGATTCCCGCACCACCGATTGACCACAGACTGGGCAATGGCTAGGCATAACGAAGGGTTTGGTGTCAGCGGGACGGAGTTCTTTTAGTACCCTCAGCACTTCTGGGATGATTTCCCCAGCTTTGCGGACAATGACAGTATCGCCAATGCGGATATCTAATTGAGTAATGCGATCGCTATTATGTAAAGTCGCGCGGGAAACTGTTGTCCCCGCTAGTTGCACAGGGCGCATCTCGGCTAACGGTGTTAACGCCCCCGTTCGTCCCACATTTACAGCAATATTTTCCACACGGGTGGGTGCTTCTTCGGCTGGGTACTTCAAAGCGATCGCCCAGCGGGGAAATTTTTGGGTAAACCCTAGCTGTTCCTGAAGTTTAAAAGAATTCAGTTTCACTACTACCCCATCAGTCATGTAGGGTAAATTCAGGCGTTCCGTATCCCAGTATTCATAATATTTTGCCACTTCTGCGATCGAGGCACACAGTTTGTGGTTGGGGTTCACGCGAAAGCCCATCTTTTCTAACAATTCCAACGCTTCCCATTGGGTATTGGCAATACTGGTGTCATCTCTACCAGGAATGTGCAAGGTGTAGCCAAAGAAATCTAAGCGCCGTTTAGCGACAATGCGGGAGTCTAGTTGTCTGAGTGTACCAGCTGCGGCATTGCGGGGATTGGCAAATAATTGCTCACCTGCTTTTTGCCTTTCCACGTTAATTTGTTTAAACACTTCCAAGGGTAAAAATGCCTCGCCTCGCACTTCCACCCTTTCCAGAATTTCTAACCCTTCAAAATTCAAACGCAAGGGAATTGAGCGAATTGTCCGCACATTTTGGGTGATATCTTCACCTGTTACCCCATCACCCCTAGTTGCACCCCTTACTAGAACACCATTCTGGTAGGTAAGAGCTAAAGCAGAACCATCAATTTTCAGTTCACTAACATATTCCACTGAATCTATTTTTGGTGCTTGTCGCCGCCAACGCTGATCCCACCCTTTCAACTCATCGAGATTAAACGCATTCTCCAGACTGTACAAGGGGATATTATGCCGCACTGAGGTAAACTGCGTTGCTGGTCTCTCACCCACGCGCTGAGTCGGACTATCGGGTGTCGTCAACTCTGGATATTGAATTTCCAGTTGTTGCAATTCTCGATATAACTGGTCATAGACTGCATCCTCCATGATTGGAGTATCTAGGACGTAATAAGCATAGCTGGCTTGTTGCAATAACTGACGCAATTCTTCTGTGCGCTTTACTTCAGGCTTAATCTGTGTCATTAGAATGATTACAAAATATCTAGCAAATACAATTTAAAGATGATCAAACCTGCTTTAGCAGGCTTTGTTTGGATAGCCGCGACTGACCGTCGTCGGGTCAAGGTACTTCACATAAAAATAGGGTTTGACTAATCAGTTTGCCATTAACAGAGGAACTTTGGGCAAACACTACGACTTTTCTAGGTTAATTAATTTAATACCAATCGTCGCATCCATCGCTAGACCTAACATTTTACGTACAGCGCTTCCTGACAATAAATCATTCCCTGTTCAACACATCAACATAATTTTTTATTATATAAATATTTTAAACATGCTAAGTATTATAGACCAAAGTCTAAACACATAATTATACTTAAAATATACAAATAAAATATCAGTATTCTGAATTCCGGAATCATCTGTAAATCAAGGGTATCCACAATTGTCAGCACTGCTACCTGGTATTGCATAAAAAAACAAATGCCAACCTATTTAGTTAGTGCAGCCCAAAAACCCAATACATTCTTACAGATTTATTTTACTAATATGTTCATGCACTCTTTAACATTTACTGCCTCTAGCGCAGTGTTACTTTCAACTTTAATCAGTTCCGCTTTTGCCGCTCCCAACAACTTTGCTAGTAGTGTCAACAATATCGAGCCAAACACAAAGGTACTTGCTCAAAATGTCATCCAATTACAGAGAATTCCTCAGGGCACAATACAAGCAATAGCTAACGGACAAAACCGATACGCCGCTATTTGGGTGAAATCTGGCGGTTCAGCTTGGCAAGCACGACATGGATTAACCTCAGCCCAGTACCAAGCGACTTTTGACAAACTGGTTGGTGAAGGATATCGGTTAGTTGATGTCAGTGGTTATGATGTGAACGGACAAGGCCGATACGCTGCTATTTGGGTGAAGTCTGGCGGCCCAGCTTGGCAAGCACGACATGGATTGACCTCAGCCCAGTATCAAGCGACTTTTGACAAACTGGTTGGTCAGGGATATCGATTGGTTCACGTTAGCGGTTACAGTGTGAACGGACAAGACCGATACGCTGCTATTTGGGAGAAGTCAGACGGCCCAGCTTGGCAGGCGCGACATGGATTGACCTCAGCCCAATATCAAGCGACTTTTGACCAATTAGTTGGTGAAGGATATCGACTGGTTGATGTCAGTGGTTATGATGTGAATGGACAAGACCGATACGCCGCGATTTGGGTGAAGTCTGGTGGCCCAGCTTGGCAAGCACGACATGGATTGACCTCAGCCCAGTATCAAGCGACTTTTGACAAACTAGTTGGTGAAGGATATCGATTGGTTGATGTCAGTGGTTATAATGTCAACGGACAAAATCGATATGCCGCGATTTGGGAGAAGTCTGACAGTCCAGCTTGGCAAGCGCGACATGGATTGACCTCAGCCCAGTATCAAGCAACTTTTGACAAACTGGTTGGTGAAGGATATCGATTGGTTGATGTCAGTGGTTATTAGTACAACAAGTCAAAAGTCAAAAGAAAAAACACCTATGCAGTAAGCTTTTTGCCTACTTCAGATGGTAGCTTGATGTTTGCCGTTATGTGCTAGTATCTTTCTCTTTTATGCCAGTTCTTTGAGGCGGGGAAAGTAATGACTAGAATTTTGCAAGATGCATCGCCAATTATCATTGCCCATCGAGGTGCTAGCGGCTATCGTCCAGAACATACTTTAGCTGCTTATGAATTAGCGATCGCACTAGGCGCTGATTATATTGAACCTGATTTAGTTTCTACCAAAGATGGTGTTTTAATTGCTCGTCACGAAAATGAGATTTCTGAAACCACCGACGTTGCTAGCCATGCCGAATTTGCTCACCGTCAAACCACTAAAATAATTGATGGCGAATCGAAAACTGGCTGGTTTACTGAAGATTTTACCCTGGCAGAACTGAAAACACTCCGAGCCAAAGAGCGAATTGGGCAACTGCGATCGCAAAATACCGCCTATGATGGACTCTTAGGAATTCCCACGCTGCAAGAAATAATCGATTTAGTTAAGGGTAAAAGTACCAAAATTAATCGGGCGATCGGCATTTACCCAGAAATTAAGCACCCAACTTACTTTAAATCTATTGGGTTAGCCCTAGAAGCACCCCTACTTGCAACTTTGACAGCCAACGGTTATGAGGGAGCTAATGCACCTGTTTTCATTCAGTCTTTTGAAGTGAGTAATTTACAAGATTTATCTACAAAGACTGATTTACCTCTGGTGCAATTGCTGAATAACAGCGGTAAACCTTATGACTTTGTAGTTAGTGGTTGCGATCGCACATATACAGATTTAGTCACGGCGTCAGGTTTAGAAGAAATTGCTAAATATGCACAAGCGGTTGGCGTTCATAAAAATTTACTGGTTCCTAGAGACAGCAATGGTAAATTGCGTAGACGCGGAGCGGCTTGTCGCCAGACATCGCCTACATCTTTAGTCATCGATGCTCATACGGCTGGTTTGCTGGTTCATGTCTGGACTTTCCGCAATGAAGACTGTTTTTTGCCACTAGATTTTCAAGGAAATCCCCAAGGTGAATATGAACTATTTTTCAGATTAGGTGTTGATGGCGTATTTAGCGATTACCCAGATACGGCTTTTGCTGTCACCGAGAACCTGCGGTTTAAACTTTTTTCCTCATGAATGTTGGCAGGATAAAATCAGAGTTGCAGTCATGAACAACAAAATTCCCAACTTATTCAATAAGTCGGGAATCAGAGCCTTTACATTTTTACAAACTAGTCATGACCTGAGCTAATTGATTAGATAAATCAATTACAGACTCCTGACATTTGTTAAATAAAACGCCAGCTAAAAAATAATAATCGCCAGAATAAAATGCCA
The DNA here is from genome assembly GCF_034531305.2 of Nostoc sp. ChiQUE02. Lineage (NCBI taxonomy): Bacteria > Bacillati > Cyanobacteriota > Cyanophyceae > Nostocales > Nostocaceae > Nostoc > Nostoc sp. ChiQUE02. The sequence continues at coordinate 139,683 of NZ_JAVRBN020000003.1, read as the reverse complement.
TCTTGTTTTTTCGGAGTTCTTCTATGTGATTTTTTACCTTGGGATCAGAGCTATAGTAGCCGAACTGCAAAGGTAACATCATGAAATTTTGAACACAATAACCATTTTCTTTGGCTATGTTCAACGTATTTATTGGATTAGAAAAACTAGATATTAAAACCAATACATTTTCATAACCTAACGACAAAAGATCGTTGGTAACAGTGGCTCCATCTACGCCCCCAAATAAGAGTGGCATATAAATATCATTATCTGGTGCGGGGAGATAGGGTGGATTGGCTACAAGATATTCGGCATCAGGTTGAGAAGAATTAAACAAACATGAATTATGGATTATGTATTTATTAGTGAGATTATATTCATCGATGGTTGAATTGGCGACTTTCCATGCAGAAGTATTTAATTCAAATCCCTGAATTACGCCATCAAACTTGTTTTTCAATAAAGAATTAATTACAGGGCTACCATCTCCTGAGCCAAACTCCACAATAGATTCAGAATTTTTACAATTTCTGATCACAAAGCTTTCTAAGCAGTTTGAGTAGAAATTAGATTCTTCAGGACAAAAAAAGATATCTTTCATTTGACTGCAATTTAAGGTGTAAGGTATAATCAATGTGATAAGAGGTTATTTACTACCTTAATATCAAGACAATAAATAACCATTCCTTTAGTAAAAAAGTCCTTACTAAAGAAATTGGGTTGTAGGTGAATTAGCAATAGAATGATTTAGAAACGTCAGAAAAAATCTGTCATTTCTAATTTTTTAGATTTCTTAGACGACTGAGGCGGATTGTTTTGCTTCGCGTATCGATCGCACAACAGCAGCACCAGCGCGATCGCTCATGAGTTTCTGCTGGTCGTATCCAAGCACCAGTTCCCATGCATCATTGGGATATCGTTCTGCTAATGGCAAAGCCACATCATCTACCATCCAACGGCCGTGGCGTTCATCTTCCCTGATGTGCAGTTCCCAATAACCTACCGCTACTTCTGAAAGTCCCAGCCGTTGCGCCGCCACCATATAATTTTTGTAAACCGCAGGGCCAGCCACTTCAAAATAGGTCAATCCACCGCTGTAACGCAGAAAATAGCGTTTGCGCTCAGTCACCAGAAAGTTATGATTGGTAGAAGCCAATACTTCCCAAGGTACTAAATCGAAATACGCCTCTGGTTGAGTATTCATTCCAAATTCAGCAAGCATTTGGGCAAAAAATGTAGAATGCTTGCGAGATAAACGACCATTGCCGTATTCTTCTATTAATACCCGCATCAGCGTACACTGCACTTCATTAGCAACACCACCCAAAATGCGGGAAAGATGACTAGCTTCAACCAAGCCATCAAAGGAGCCAATGGCCAGTAAGTGACGATAGCCAGCTTCAGTCATTTCTTCACGAATATACCGACTACTCTCCGATAAAGGCGGATTTAAGTCGGCAGATGCACGCTCAATTAAAGCTTGTTCTACATCTAATTGTTGCAGTGCGGCCACATCGATTTGTGCCAGTTCCCACTTTTGCCAAGCAGCTTCAATTTGGTCACGACATGAGCACAAGTAAAGCGATCGCTCATTGGTATAGTGCCGCAAATCGTCGTACCAAAACAGCTTTAGCCGATTAATTCGATAAAGTATGCGTTGGAGAAAACGGTGAGCCTGTTCATCAGAGCGATCGTTTTGATAAGCGGCACGAATTGCCATAGAGAGCGCCTGTTGAAACTCAGTGGCTATTGCAGGTTTTACATCCAGTTTATTGTCCAAATCCTCCATTGCTAGCAGTTCTACAAATTGCTTCTCAGCACGATCGTACTTGGTAATTGTTCTTTCTTCTGTTTGCGTGCTCTTTTTCGCAGCCCCAGCGTTAGGAAATATGACTAAATTGCTTTGCATGGAATCTTCGGTAGCTTAGGAAAAGTGAGAAATTACTTTCACCACTAATATCTAGGTTTCCACACGAGTAGCTTTCTGTACCTCTTTCCTTGGTTATAAAGAAAGATGAAGTCTAGATGAGGAACACAACCAAAGGGGTAGGAAAGCAGGGGGATAGAGGAGCAGAAGAGCAGAGAAGAATGATTTGTAACTGTAATTTGGTAGAAATTAACTATTTATCCAGACTTAAATTTTTCCGATAAAGAAGTTCCAGTGCCACCACGGCGAACTTTAATTAACTCAGCACAGATACTAACTGCAATTTCCTCTGGCGTTAAAGCACCAATATCTAAACCAATTGGTGCATATATTTGATGTAAAAATTCTGGATCGTAACCTTCATTTTGCAGTATTTTGTACACAGTGCTGACTCGTTTATTGCTGCCAACCATGCCGATATATTGTACTTGATACTTGCATAGCAGCCGTAAAACTGCTAAATCTTGCAGATAACCTCTAGTAACTAAAGAGATATATAAATTAGGATTTTTATCTAATATTTCTTGAATTGACGTGATAGGTTTTGCTAACACGCACGAGGCTTCAGGAAATCTTTCTTTTGTAGCAAAGTCTGAGCGTTCATCTTGTACAATAACTTGAAAACCTGCTATTTTGGCAACCTGCGCTAGAGGAACAGCAATATGTCCTGCGCCAATAATTAATAATGTTGGTGGTGCTAGTAAAGGTTCAATTAATGCTATGGTCTGTAAAGATGCAATTACTTCTGTTTCTACCAGTAGATAAGGTTTTTCATCTGTATTAAACGGCGTGATAATTGTTCCTAAACGCCCAGATGTTAAAGTACTTATAATCTGATTGACTAAGTTTAAGCTTTCACTGCCTGACCATAACTCTAATAATACCTGCATTGTGCCACCACAAACGCCTTGAGTTTCTCGTTGGGGTGCGCCAGATAAATCAATTTCTACAAATTGTTTTTTACCTGTTTGTAGCACTTGCAAAGCTTGCTGATAAACTTTTGCTTCTCCAGCACCACCGCCAATTGTTCCAAATGTTTTACCATCAGCGCTAATGAACATTTTCGCGCCGACTTCTCTGGGTGTAGAACCTTTGATGCTGGTGACAGTGGCTAAAACCACAGCACTGTTTTTTAAGGCTTTTGCTAGTTGTTGGTAGAAGTCAAGCATTTGAGGAAGAAAAGAGTTTAAGGTGAAGAGTTGTTTAGTTGTCGCCAAACTCTTTCGGGTGTCATGGGGAGTTGGTATAGTCTACAGCTTGTGGCGTGAGCGTTACGCGAAGCGATCGCAAGCGCAGCGCGAATCGCATTTACAATAGCAGGCGCTGTACAATTGGTAGTAATTTCCCCAACTCCTTTAGCGCCATAAGGGCCGTGGGGGTCGGCTTGTTCTATTAAAATTACTTCTATTGGTGGCATATCTGCCGCTGTGGGGATGCGATATTCTCGCAATGTAGGATTTAAAATACATCCTTGTTCATCAAATAATAGTTCTTCACTTAAAGCATAGCCAATTCCCATCGCTATTCCCCCCGTTGCTTGTCCGTGACAAATTCGCGGATTAATTGCTTTACCTAAATCAATCGCTTGCACACATCGTAAAACTTGAATTTTACCTGTTTCTATATCAACTTCTACTTCCACACCTTGAACAGCGAAAGTTAAAGTTGATTCATCTGCTGCATAAGTTATCTCTTCACTTATTTCTCCACACGTTAGTGCTTCGTTTTTTAATCTATCCCGTAATTTCTCAGCCGCTAATTTGACTGCTTGTCCAGAAATATAAACTGTCGCAGAAGCATAAGAACCAGCATCAAAAGGTGTTTCTTGAGTATCGCCAGAAATGATATAAATATCGCCAACACTCACGCCTAAAACTTCTGCTGCTATTTGTCGCAATGTTGTATCTGAGCCAGTCCCAACATCGACAGAACCAGTTCTTAATTCATATTTACCATCAGCTAAAAGTGATAATTTGACTTTGGCAATGTGAATTTTAGATAAACCACTACCTTGCATAGAAACGGCAAATCCTACACCACGACAGCGAGAACCTTCTACGCTTGGTGGTGTACCAGGAACGTAACCAAGTGACTGCGTAACTTTTTCCCAGCATTCGAGAACGGCGTAACTACCAATTAAGTTAAAGTGATCTTCAGACTTACCTAAATTAATTACATCTCCCGGACGAATAAGATTTTTTAAACGTATTTCTATAGGGTCAATATTGAGCTTTTGAGCAATTTCATCTATTTGACTTTCCATTGCAAAAGTGCCTTGAGTTGCACCATAACCGCGAAATGCACCCGCTGGCATCGTATTTGTATAAACGGCAAAACCCCGCAATCTTTTATTTGGACAACGATATAAACCTAGAGGGATATAACCTGATAAAAATACTACTGTCTGTCCATGATTACCATAAGCACCTGTATTACCAATTATTTCCATATCTTGGGCAACAAGTGTACCATCTGCTTTGACACCACTTTTAATTTTGATTGTCATAGCATGGCGGCTATTTGTGGCAGTAAATTCCTCTTTTCTAGTAAATTCCCACTGCACGGGTTTACCTGTACGGAGGGTTGCTAAAACACAGAGGTCTTCTGATAAAATTTCCTGTTTATTACCAAATCCACCGCCAAGTTGTGCTTTATAAACGCGGATTTTATCTTGAGGAAAGTTGAAAATTTGTGAGAGTAACCGCTGACAATGAAATGGTACTTGAGTACTGGAACGCACAACTAGAGTACCATCTGGTTCTAGCCAACTAATAGTTATATGTGGTTCGAGGTGGACGTGTTGTACTGCTGGTAATTTATAGGTATTTTCAACAATTAAATCTGCTTCGACAAATCCCTGTTCTAAATCACCATATTCGAGAAATATTTGCCCAGCAATGTTGCGATTTCTATCACGAATTTGTGATGATTCTGGTTCATCATGAATCACCACACGGCTAGCATTCATTGCTTGCACAGGGTCGATAATATGTGGTAAAATTTCGTAATCGACGGCAATTAATTGACAAGCTTGTTCGGCAATAGTTACTGATTCTGCAACTACAGCCGCAACGCGATCGCCTACAAATCTTACTTTATTATCTAATAGGTAATGATCTAACGGATCGGGTACTGGTTCGGCATGACCGGCAGTAGTATAAGGTATTCTGGGAACATCTTCATGGGTGAAAATCGCAACCACACCGGGGAGTGCTTTGGCTTCTTGGGTGTCAATCTTGCAGATACGAGCGTGGGGATGAGGCGATCGCAGTACTTTAAGATGTAATAATCCAGGTGGTGAAATATCTCCTGTATAGGACGCTTTTCCGGTGACAATGGCTGCACCGTCTTGTTTGGGAATGCTTTCTCCTACTGAGTGGGGAGTGGAGAGTGGAGAGTGAAGAGAGACGCAATTAATCGCTTCTGTACTGAGTTGTGAGTTTTGAGAAAGTCGAATACTCTCGATAATCGCTTGATATCCAGTGCAGCGGCAGAGATTTCCTTTCAAAGCTAAACGCAATTCATCCTCTGATAATTCTGGCAACTTTGCCGCACTCATAATCATCCCAGGAGTGCAGAAACCACATTGAAAACCTTGTGCTTCCAAAAATGCTTGCTGCATCGGCGCAAGTTCACCATTTTGGGAAAGTCTTTCTATAGTAGTTACCGATTGATTTTTAATTCGCATTGCCGGATAAATGCAACTATGGATAGGTGTATCATTTACCCAAACTGTGCAAGCACCACAATCGCCAGAATCGCAAACACGATGAACACCAAACCAGCCTAATTGACGTAATAAACTCAAAAGGCTAGTTCCAGGGTGACAATTTTCTGTATAAGACTGATTATTAACTTGAAATTTTAACTGTTCTGGCATAATAAAGCTGATAGCGATCGCTTGATTAAAACTGCCGTCAATTCTCGACGATAAATTGCACTCGCCTTGGCATCTTCAATAAAATTTACCTTCTGTAAAAACGCGAAATCTTGCGTCTTTACATCATCCAATTCCAGCAGTTGGGGTGCAGCAACACTAGCACCAATAACACAGCGTATCTGTTGAAGATTGCTAGCACTTACCACAATTGCTAAAGCTGGGTCACTTGCAGCAATTCCAAAGCGTTGATAATTAACTTTCCATTTTAAATTAGATAAAGGAATTAAAACCCGCCTTAATATTTCTCCTGGTTGCAAAATTGTGGATTTTAAACCAAGTTGAAAGTCTTTCGCCGCAACTTGACGCGACTCTCCTTTAGGATTCAAAATTTCGTAACTTGCACCCAGCGCTACCATTACTGGTGCTAAGGTTCCTACTGACAAAGCCAGACAAATATTGCCTCCCACTGTTGCCACATTAATTACTTTTAATGATGCTGCTAGTGCAGCAACCGCACTTTTTAATCCCTCAATTGCTGTCCATTCTGATAACCAGGGATATTCTAATAATTTAATTAATGGACAAGTCGCACCAATAATTAAATAATTTTCTTGAACTTCAATCTCTGACCATCCCAAATTCTGTATATCTACCAGCGCTTTCAGATGTGGTTGTGGTTCGGAAAATAGCCATGTTCCACCCGCTAACCAAGCCCAATCTTCACCCCAATTTGTGATAGTTTGAATATTATCAGGATTTAAATAAGTTTCGACGTTTGGCAAATCCATCTTTTATTTAAACGCATAGGAATGCGGAGGGAAGCGCAGAGTAGCGCAGAGTTTTATCAAATATCTAGTTGAATTGTATAGCCTAATCTTTTGGGTAGGGAAATCTTATAAACATCGCCTTGATTCATCTCGTCTGGTGTTTGCATTTGACTCAAGGCAGTGACGACTTCATCAGAATTTGCCGTGAGGATGATGACGGAGCGATCGCAAGCTATGGGAAAATCATGCCAAGTCCCAATATGCAGCAATAATCCGTAGCCAGGGGGGAACCGTAGCGCTTTAACTTGATTTAAGTCTGGCAAGGTTTCGTCATTATCGTGATTAGGCGATGCTAACACCATAATAAATGGTGATTGTCCCATACCAATAAACATTTGGGTCATATGTATATGGCGTTCTAGCCAGACAATTGGCGGATATCCAGGCATTATCTTGGCTGTTCTGAAGGTTGCTGTTCCCCGATAAGTAAAGTCAATATTTTCGCCTTCTAGTACTCTTTCTTGATAAAAAGGAATTCCTAATCCGGGTTTGCTGACATCATCGCCTAATAGATGTCCATAGGGTTTGATATTTTCTGTATTGGCTTCGATTACAGGAATTTTGAGAATTTGGGTTTGGGAAATAGTCATGGTTTTATTGTGATTTATTTATCCAATTGTAAATACCTTCACCTGTAGTTAGCCAAGTATCAGATTTATTTTTAATATGTAGCAAACATTGTTTTAAATATTTTAACCGTAGTGGTTGACCAACAATAAATGGATGTAAGCCAATCGCCATTACTCGTCCTTGGGATTCTCCATCTTGCCAGAGTTGGTCAAATTGGTCTATTATTGCTTGGGCAAATTCTACACCAGAAAAGCGGTTACTCAAACATAAGCTAATATCATTTGCTTCTATAGTATAAGGAATTGCTAACAAGCGACCATTGGGTAATGGATACCAATAAGGTTGGTCATCATTTGCCCAGTCAGCAGTGTAAACAATTCCGGCTGAATGCAATAATTCAAAAGTTGATTCAGTAATAGAAAATCCTGGTGTTAACCAGCCTTTAGCAGTTTTACCAGTAGCTTGACGTAGTAAAATTAAAGTTCTATCAATTATATCTATTTCTGTTTCCCGATCCATACCACTATGTCCAGTGGAATTATTAATACCATGCGCCATTACTTCCCAGCCATATTTCTGTATAGCTGTCATAATTTCGGGATAAAATCTACAAATTTCACCGTTTACTGCTGCTGTTACCGGAATTTCTAACTCGGCGAACAGTTCAAACAAACGCCAAATACCAACGCGATTACCATAGTCTCGCCAACCATAATTAGCAATTTCTGGGTAACTGTTTAAATGAGGTTGAATTGCTGTTCCTAGTTTGCCAAAAGTGAAATGTTCTACATTCATCACTACCCACACAGCAACTCTGGCATTATTGGGTAATTTTAATACTGGACGTTGCGTAATTGGTTGAAAAGATGGAGGCTGCATTGTTAACAATTCAAAATTTTAAATTTATTATTTTCGCCAATCAGGAGTGGTAGTTTACACTAACTCCTAACTCTGCAAATTTTAGATTTTAGATTTTTTCTTCAATCCAAAATCCAAAATTTAAAATCGAATAACACACCCTCGATTTTTCGGTCACTAATTCACCTAGTGCTGCCAAAATTAGAGATGTAGCAGCCCGTAGCGTATCACTGATGATTAAGCTGATGGTTTGGATGGTCATCCTTTGTAACCGTAGGTGAAGCTATCTTTGCCAAATGTTCTTCTTGGGCTTGTATTTCCAGTAGTTGGGGAATCGTCACAAATCGATAGCCTTGGCCCTTCAAACCTGCAATCATTTCTGGTAAGGCCTTGACAGATTTTGAACGGTTACCGCCCCCATCGTGCATCAATACAATTGCACCGGGTTTTGCATGTTTCAGGACATTTTTGACCAGCCCTGGCACTTGAGGCGAACGACGTTCAGCGTCTCCTGACTGTTCTGACCACATCATGACAGCGTACTTCTCGTTTTTGGCATATTCGGCTAATCCATTATTCAGAAAGCCGCCAGGGGGGCGAAACAGAGTAGTTTTCACCCCTGTCGTCTTGTAGATGATGTCTGCTGTGCGATCAATTTCACTAGCCACAGTCGCCCCATCCATTTGAAAATACCAATGGTGCCATGTGTGATTACCAATTACGTGACCATCAGCAGCCACTTGCTTGGCAACCTGGGGAAAATACTTCACCATTTGCCCAATCATGAAGAATGTTGCCTTCACATCATTTTTCTTCAAAATTTCTAAAATCTGTGCCGTATTTTTGGGGCCGGGGCCATCATCAAAAGTTAGGGCGATGACTTTCTCATTTGCTTTTAGTTTCGCTTGATAAACGATTGTTCCCTGAAATACCTTTGGCACTTCATTCATCTGGTTTATTGCTGGGCTGATATTCTGTGCGGATGCACTCATCAGCTTGTTCTGACTCGCTTTACCACTCTCGCTTTTTGGCTTTATAATTCCCAACAAATGCTCAAATCCGTTTGTAGCTAAAAGTAAACTGATACCTAAACTACCAGCACCAGTAACCGATGTAATGATTATTAGTTTCAGTAACAAAGATAATTTACGACTGAACACATTAAATCTCCTCAAATATTAGTCATTAGTCATTGGTCATTGGTCATCGGTCATTAGTGATTAGTCAAGAGTTAGGAATCCTTCCCCTGTTCCACTACTCCCTTATCTCCCTATTACCTCACTCGTAGTCGGTTGTAAATTAATATATCTGCTGCTAAAAGAAAAAATAATAAAATAACTTGAAACATCCCAGCTAAAGCAAAAGGAAGCCCCAATTTAATTTGCACTAATTCGCCGCCTACGTACAAAACTGCCACTTAGTAAGCTGGATAAAATAATACCCAGTGGATTTAATCGACCAATAAAAGCAGCAATAATGGCAGTATAACCGTAACCTGGAGAAATACTAGGGCGGAGTTGACTATTAGGGCCGAGAACTTTGCACACACCAGCTAAACCTGCTAATCCACCGCTAAATAACAGAGTTAGCCAAATTTGCGTAGGCATAGCCTGTCGTAGACATCACTATTTATCCCAGCATACACCGCAGCCTTGGGACTAAAACCAACTACCCGCACAAAAAACTTTTGCCGCAGTACTCCCCAAATTAACACTGCTGCCACAACTGCCAAAATTACACCCAAATGCAACCTTGTACCAACAATTAATGGTTGTAAACTAGCAAATTCTGTAAAGGGTTCAGATTCAGGAAAGTTAAATCCTTGGGGGTCTTTTAAGGACAAGATAATTCGTAATCCTAAGGAGTACGGTGCGTTACGCTAACGCGATAACACACCCTACATTAATTACTTAACACCAGATAATAAGCCAAACCGAACTAACCCACGCTCATAACCGCGACGCATCAATCCCAGCGATAATGCCCCTTGAATGGTAGTCCAACCGGCATTGAGTAAGCCCCAAAGCGCTTGGGGAGTGAATGCTGAATCAATGACTACATTCCAAAAGGGGGCGACGGCGGTTGACCAATCGGCGGTGCGAATATTGTTTAATGGAAGTTGAAGTGCGATCGCTTCATACTCTGGTAAAGAAATCACATAAGGCAAACAATACACCCGATAAATATCCTGCAAGTGCTTTTCTTCATCCGGCGTTAGTGGTAACTTATCAGTTGGTCGATGACACCATGTCACCATAATTAACTTGCCACCAGGCTTCAACACCCGATAGCACTCCTGGAGAAACTTAGTTTTATCTGGCATGTGTTCACCGCTTTCCAGCGACCAAACCAAGTCAAAAGAATTGTCAGCAAAGGGCATCGCTTGAGCATTGGCCACCTGAAACTGAGTTCTCAGACTCAAATTCGCCTCCAAAGCGCGTTCCGTTGCTCTGGCAGCTTGCACAGGACTCAAAGTAATTCCTGTAGCCTTAGCCTTAAACTTTTCAGCTAGGTATAAAGAACTGCCGCCAATGCCACAACCTACATCGAGGATATTTTCTGCTGCTTGTACCCCTGCCCAATTGAGCAGTTCTTCGATTAAATCAATTTGCGCTTGCCGACGGTCTTTTTTCTCACTACCATCAGCCCCATAGTAGCCGTGGTGCATGTGTTCGCCCCAAATCTGTTCCCACAGACCAGAGGAAGCATCGTAGAACTGCTGAATTTGCTGGTAAAGTGTTGCACTCATGAAAAAAGTAATATTGAGACGAAGTAGAATTCAAAAAAAAACATACTTGTAGGCTACCATGTGTGTTTTTAATTAAATAAGGGTATTTTTGTTTCAAGAAAAGTAAACCAGGATTTATCCTCCTTGGAAAAATCCTGGTTTACACTAATAAACTGTTCTGGCTCGAATTTATACCAAAAATCCCAAATATGGCTACAGATTGAAGCATGTGCCAACCCATATTAAATCTAGCTTTCTGAATTTTGAATTTTGAATTTTGAATTAATTATGACCGTTTCTCGCACAGTTTGCCTGGGATTTTTGGCTGTCATCGCTATAGGAACCATCTTGCTGATGATGCCTTTCTCGACTAGCGATGGTACATGGAACGACCCTATTGTGGCGCTATTCACCTCGACATCCGCGGTTTGTGTTACTGGATTATCAGTGGTTGATCCTGGTACTTATTTTTCTTTTTGGGGTCAGTTGTTTATGACACTGTTGGTTCAGATTGGCGGTTTGGGCTACATGACAAGCACTACCTTTCTGATTCTGCTGATTGGACGCAAGTTTGACCTGCGACAAAAGGTAGCTATTCAACAAGCTTTAGACCGACCAGGAATGAGTGGTAGTGCTCAAGTGATCCGTTCAATTATTGCCACAACTTTAATTTTTGAGATTACAGGCGTATTCTTACTTCTACCAGCTTTTGTTCCTGAATATGGATGGAATCAAGGACTTTGGTTGGCGATTTTTCATAGTATTAATGCTTGGAATAATGCTGGTTTTAGTTTGTTTAAAGATAACTTAATTGGCTATCAGTCATCCTTCTTAATAGTCTTCACCATCAGCATGTTGATTATTTTTGGGGGAATTGGCTATCAGGTAATTTTAGAAATGTATCTTTGGTTCCGCGATCGCATTCTCAAAAAAAATCATAACCAAACATTTTCCCTAGATTTCAAAGTTGCAACCAGCACAACTATTATATTATTAGTAATAGGGTTAGTTGCCTTTTTCTGTATAGAGATTAGAAACCCTGAAACATTTGGTTATCTAAAACTAAGCGATCAGATATTAGTAGCTTGGTTTCAATCAGTTACTCCCCGAACTGCTGGCTTTAACACCATCGATATTGGCAAAATGACCACCGCGGGTCTATTTATTACGATCGCGCTGATGTTTATAGGTGCAAGTCCAGGTGGTACAGGAGGAGGAATGAAAACAACAACCCTGAGAGTCTTGACCAGTTGCACTAAAACGATTCTCCAAGGAAAAGAAGAAGTTTTATTGTACGATCGCAAGATAGCAATATCTTTAATTTTGAAAGCTGTAGGTGTATTAGTGGGTTCAGTAGCGACGGTGATTTTAGCTACTATTTTAATTAGCCTCACAGATCCAACACTAGATTTTATTCAAATTTTGTTTGAAGTGGTATCAGCCTTCGCTACCGTGGGGCTTTCTACAGGCATTACAGCAAGTATCTCCACAGCAGCAAAGCTGATCTTAATTGTCACTATGTACATTGGACGAGTAGGTGTTTTACTACTGATGTCTGCCGTACTAGGAGACCCACGTCCTACTAGAATTCGCTATCCTGAAGAAAATTTGCTCGTAGGATAGTTAGGGAGAGGGAGTAGGGAGTAAAGAGTAGGGAGTAAAGAGTAGGGAGAGAATAATTCGGGAGCATGTCAACTTTGTTAGAACAAACGAACTAAACAGGTTCTAAAGTTGGTCATTAAGATAAGCGCAGCGATGCTTGAGAACTTGAGAGACATTATATTCATCCCATTGCGCTCCAGAAATTTTTAATCGCCGATCTATCTGTTTGATAGTAGACTCGACGGCACCAGAACCGATAGAACAAATACCTTCGGTTTGATAATAATCATAATTGACAATTCGATGCCGATGAGTTTCCAAATACTGGCAGAAATTTTGAGCTTTTTTAGCTTGAAGTGGAGAGATCAGAGCGAGAGTTTCATCAACTTTTCCGAACCAAAGAAAAGTTTCCGCAGTTTTGAGTTGCTTGAGAGAACCACCCACTTTATGTAGATTTTCGATGAGATGGAACCAATCTAAAATCTCCCGTCTTTCTCCTAGACAATTAAATTGTCGAATTATTTTCCAAATCCCTGGATGTCCATCACCTAAACAGGTTAATGGTTCTGCCAAATGTTGTTGATTTACCCAATCGATTAAAGCTTCATTTTCACCCAATCTAGCTACTTTTATTTCTTGGTTGATGCAGATGGCTTTATAGTCTTTCCAGATGCATGGCTTTCCTTTTTGTTCAGTCCTAAGCCTTACCTTGCCGCCGTCCACGCTAATTTCTTCGATTTTTTGTTGGTATCCTATTTCGGGAAACTCATACCGCTGAACGATTCTTTGTTGTGTATTAGCAGAAATCGACATCCCGGTATATTTATAAATATCTTTGGCTGCATTCTCATAGGAGACATTCGCACTTGCTCTCAAGCAACATTGCTCTAAATAAGGACTTATTTTTTGATTGTTTTCTAGTTTTAACTTTCGTGCTTGTTTCTCACTGACTGGTAATTCTCCGAGAATACTTTTGATTGTTCTTACTCGTCCGGATGAAGTTCCTGTTGCTTCTTTGAGAAAAAAACCCCTAATTCTGGTGTAATGTATTCTAGAGTTTGCGCTCTGATTGTTTTTTCAATCCCGGCTAGACTCTCTAATTCTTCAGTCTCTGCTTCTTGATACAGAATTTTTGCTACGGCTTGAAGATGTTTCTGGAGTTTTTTCTGATTGGCTGGTTTCATTGTTGAGTAAGAATTGATTTCTTCCTCTATTTTCATTGATTCTGCCACTCTTCAATAGTTCATCTGTTCTAGCAAAGTTGACATGCTCCCAATAATTCTTGTCAACTGACTAATGATTAATGACTCATGACTAAACTGATAAAATATACCTTGAAAGGCAAAAAATAAAATTTTTAATTCAAGCGGTATAACCGTTTTTTGCCCTAAATACAGGGAGCCATAATAAGGATAACAACGGTGAATCTGTCATCATTAAGTTTTTTTCGCAGTTTACGTAAAGACAACCAGCAATTTGCTGTAATTGGGTTAGGTCGTTTTGGTAGGTCTGTCTGTTCCACGCTGCACAATTTTGGTTATCAAGTGCTGGCAACAGATATTGATGAAAAACAAGTTTCAGAAGCATTAACTGAGGGAATAGTTAGTCATGCTTTGCAACTAGACTCTACAGAACCAGCCGCACTCAAAGAAGCTGGAATTTTTGAATTTGATACTGTGATTATCGCGATTGGCAATTACGTTCAGGAAAGCATCATAACCACCCTAAATGTGAAAGAGGCTGGTGTACCTCATGTAGTTGCCAAAGCTTCTAGTGAAGTTCACCGTAAACTCTTGCGGCGAGTAGGAGCAGATCATGTTGTTTTTCCTGAATATGAAGCGGGTTGTGCCCTAGCACGTACCCTTACCAAACCAGCAATCCTAGATCGGTTTGACCTCGACCCAGATAACAGTATTGTAGAGTTGATTGTGCCTGATGAATTTCATGGCAAAACGATCACCGAACTGCAACTTCGTAACCGCTACGGTTTAAATTTGTTAGCAGTGAGCCAGGATGGTAAATTTCAAATCAATCCTGACTCCACCAAGCGTTTAGAACGTGGTTCAGCAATGGTCGTTATTGGTTGCAATAAAGATATCAATCGTTTGCCAATTTAAAAAAGTTAGGAGTTTGGAGTTTGGAGAGACACGATTAATCGCGTCTGTACAAGAGTTTGGAGTTATTAATTATGCCGTGTGCAACTTTTACTGAAACCTAACCTGCAAATTCCTTTCCTACTAGGGAATGGGGAAAATTAAAAGCCTCTCTCCTTGCAGGTAGGAGAGAGGTCAGAATGTTAAGTTGCACCTCGCATTAATAACTCTAAGTTTTTTATTGTCTGGGACTCGTTGAGGTAGATTGTGGTTCAACTGAGACAGGGTTCGCGGGCGTTTCTGATTGATTTGGCGTCTGTGCCTCAGGCGTTTTTACTACATTACTTGTAGAATCTGAACTCTGAGACGGAGTAGCTGTTTGACTGGCTTGGGGTTGTTGTTGCCCAGCCTTCTGGGCGATTTGCTGCATTAGCTGCTCAATTTTTTCAGCTTGCTCAATGTTGCCTTGCTGACGATACTCGTTATGAGCACGTTTCAAGACTCCACTGGCTTTCTTGAAGTCGCCCTGATTATATAAAGTGACTCCCAAGTTATAGTAAACTGAGGCATTTTTAGGATTTTGGCGAATAGCTTGCCGATAAACAGAAATAGCCTCAGCAGCTTGACCATGCAGTGCCAGTAAACTTGCCATGTTGTTGTAAGCTGTGGCATTTTTAGGATCTAGCTGCAAGGCTTGGCGGTAAGTAGCGATCGCAGGCTCAATTTGACCTTGTTGTTGCAAGGCGACCGCCAAGTTAAAATAAGCATTGGCATTGCTGCTATCTAAATTAATTGCTTGCTGGTATGCTGCGATCGCTTCCTGTATTTGTCCTTGTTCATACAGCACCAAACCCAGATTATACAGCGCTGCTACCCTTGTGGGATCTATAACCAGGCTTTGGCGATAAGCCGTAATCGCTGCATCTTTTTCTCCTTGTCGCTGCAACGCTAACCCTAAGTTGTAATAAGCCTCGCTAAAATTGGGATTAATCCTAATCGCCTCTGTATATTCTTGTAAAGCTATATCCAGGCGATTTTGTTCCATGAATATATTACCCAGATAATTTCGCGCTGCCCCAAGGCTAGAATCTCGCTGCAATGCCTGACGAAAGGCATATTCCGCCCCCTGTAAGTCTTTGCGGTTATAGCGCGTCACTCCCTGCTGGAAAAAGCTCGCTGCTTGAAGATCCTGAGAAATTGCGGTTTCTGCCAGCAGCTTGCTTCCGGCGAAATTAGTAATTGTTGGTGCAGCCAAGACCAAAAACGCAGAACAGCCACCGAGTGTCACCTGGCAAAATAAATTTAACCAATGAGAAAATAGGAATTTTTCAGACATGAGTAGTAGACCTGTACTTATTTTTAACTCCTCATAAGTCAGAGTACCCACCACGAAAGAAAAAATTCCAAATTCTCAACTTTTAACAGACGCGATTAATGAGCCAGCGCGTTGCGGGGGTTCCCCCCGTTGTAGCGACTGGCGTCGCGTCTCTACTCCTAACTCCCCACTCTCACAGCTTCCGGTAAAATTAGCATGGCATCACCAAAGGAATAGAAACGATATCCAAAAGCGATCGCTTCGTTGTATATATTCAATAACCGTTGTCTGCCAATGAGCGCACTTACCAACATCAGCAAACTGGAACGCGGTAAGTGAAAATTGGTAATCAAACCATCTACCACCCGCCATTGGTAGCTGGGATAAATAAACAAGTCTGTTTTACCGCAAAATGGTTGTAAATTTCCAGATTGAGCCGCCCCTTCTAAAGCCCGTACTGCCGTTGTTCCCACAGCAATAATCCGCCCGCCAGCTGCTTTAGTGGCGCGGATTTGCTCTACTGTGGCGGCAGGAACTTCAATCCATTCTTCATGCATCTGGTGGGTAGTTACGTCCTCCACTTCCACAGGGCGAAATGTACCTACACCAACGTGTAGCGTGACAAAAGCTTGATTGATTTTGCGATCGCGCAACTTTTGTAATAATTCTGGGGTAAAGTGTAATCCTGCCGTCGGAGCTGCGATCGCTCCTGGCTGTTTGGCATAAACTGTCTGATACTGCTCATCAGCAGCTTCTGAGGTAGTAATGTACGGTGGTAGCGGTACTTCACCAAATACCTCTAACAGTTGCACCAAAGAGTTTCCTTCTGGTACATCAAATTGCAACAAACGCCCCCCAGTTGCTGCGTCTGTTTCTAAAACCGTAGCCGTTAGCTGGGGACTGGGAACTGGGTAAGAATCTTCTTGCTCCCTAATTCCTAATTGCCTTGCTTCAAAAATAATCTTCGCTCCCTGTTTGAAGCTTTTTCCTGGCTTAACTAAAGTTAACCAACAGTTATACTGCCGTTCTTCCAATAGCAACACCTGGATTTTACCACCAGTAGATTTATGGCCATAAAGCCGCGCTGGAATGACTCTTGTATTGTTCATAACCAACAAATCACCTGAGCGCAGCAGTGCAGGCAAATCATGGAAAATGTGGTGTAGGGGTGCTGTTTCGGTGCCTGTAGTGGGAGAATCAACTACCAGTAAGCGCGAACTATCTCTAGGAACTGCTGGATTTTGGGCAATGAGTTCTGGAGATAGTTCGTAGTCATAGCCAGCTACCGAGCAATCTAATTCAAAATTTTTTTCTTGTGGGCTAGATGTGTCTTTCAAATTGGCTTGTACTAGTTTTTGGTTTATTTAGTATTTATACTCTCTTAAAAAAGCTGGTTTTAGCTTTCCCTTCTAAAGGAACTTTAAGGCATCTTCGCTCAGTTTTCTCGCTAGGCTATAAGATTGATACTATTAAGTAACACGGAAAAATTAACATAAAAATTGGGTAAACCTCCCCATCTAAAAACGGGGGCTTTTACCCTACCGGGAACAGGCATTGATTGACGAATATATATATGTAGGATTGGCTTTGATCCCAAGCACCAACAAACATGGAATACTTGTACTATCTGGCAAATGCCAGTCTAACCCTGAGGGTCGTTCAACACCTGCACGCTAGACCCCAGACACCAGTTTCGTTCGTCACCGTAATTCATCAAATTGATGGCTGGGTGGTTAGGATCAAACTCAGAGGTCAAGTCTCGCCCCAAGAAGATGGCGACTTTCGCGCTTTTCTAAATGAATTAGGAATCAGCTACGAACCGCCAATGAGGGTGCAAATGGCACTTTGGAGTTTGGAAGCGGGACAGTGCCCTGTGGACGTGATGCGTCGCTATCAGGTAGCGATCGTCTCTCATGGTAGTCCAGAGAGAGACGAAATCGAGGCATTCCGGCAACAGTTTGTCCGAGGCTTAGGCTACTGCCCAGAAACTTTGGCGTGACACTATTTGGTTGTAACGCCACTACAAAATTATGGTCATTGGTAATGAAGATATTTTATCCATTACCGATTAACCATTATCAATTGAAGAGTCGAAAGCTGCCAGAATGTATTCTTGCAGCTTAAACTTGTATCCGGCTACTGATGAAGTAGCTAGAGCTTTCTGGCTTGCTGTAACCCCAGTTATATTTTTTGATATCTGTTGACAGTAGACAATAGCAACATCAAATCTACAAGAATAATCTGCTTTCTCAGGATACTGGGCTAAGAATATTCCAGCTGTACGCCAGATTTTTGCTTGCTTTTGTGGGGTGATTGCACTTCTTCCCCCTCCATCCCAACTACCTGAACTGCGGGTTTTGACTTCGACAAATGCCAGTAATGATTGTTGAGTTAAGAGTTTTCCTCCTTGCTCCCCTGCTTCCCCTACACTTCCATCATATTGAGCAATAATATCAATTTCTCCCCAGCGGCAAGAAAAGCGACGATGCAGAATTATCCAACCTGTAGATTGCAACCATTGGGCTACTAGGTCTTCTCCTAGAGAGCCAATATCTGGATAATGAGATGGAGGAAGGTTAGCCATTGACTAAAAATATCATGAATTCTATGAATTCTAAGTTAAGCGATCGCACAGCGGATTCTACACTCGACTCATCCCGAGCAAAGTTGGGATTGAAGCGTAAAACAAACCATCACATTTGGGCAAGCATACTCAGCTTATTCCTTTGGGGAATAGTTGGCATCACCGCAACCGTAGGTTTTGCTCCAACAGCTTTGGCACTCGAATATAATAAAGAAATTTTGGTCGAGGCTGATTTCTCAGGACGCGATTTAACAGACTCCAGCTTTACCAAAGCTAATCTCCGCCAGAGTAACTTCAGCCATGCTAATTTGAACGGTGTCAGTTTCTTTGCAGCAAATTTGGAGTCTGCGAATTTGGAGGGATCTGACTTGAGAAATGCCACTTTAGACTCAGCTCGTTTAGTCAGAGCAAATTTGACAAATGCACTGTTGGAGGGTGCTTTTGCTGCTAACGCCAGATTTGATGGTGCAATCATTGACGGGGCAGATTTTACCGATACGCTACTACGTTCCGATGAGCAAAAAAAATTGTGCAAACTTGCCAAAGGAACTAATCCCATTACAGGACGAGATACGCGTGACACGTTGTTTTGTCCTTAGTAAGTAGAAGGCAGGAGGCACGAGGTAAAAACTGCTCAGGAAGCTAGATTTCAGTGGCTGGTATTTTACGTTTAATTATGTCCACCTAACTTATGTCTACCTGTACATTCGATAGGGGCTGAAGAAGAGTAAATTACAGCAAATTTTCATTAGGTAAGTTTGAAACCTCGTCCCTGATGGGTGGCTTCCCTCTCTCCTGCCTCCCGAATGAGCACCTACCAACCACGTGCACCAATCTTTTGACAAACAATTTGCATTCCTTTACCTGGTGAAGAATTGGCTACAAAAGGTATTTCTCCTTTCTCCTGATCTTCTTGAAGTAGTTGTCCCTCAGATCCGTAAATGGCAATGCGATTCCGAAAAAGCCGTGATTCTTTGCACGAAGCATCGAACGTAGTCTCGAAGATGCCATCACCATACATTCCGTAAAGCTTGTATGTCGTGCCCTTAATAGTTTTTGTATCCAGAGCTACGCTGTTTCCCAATTTATCATGCCCTACAGTGATATATCTTTGTGCATCTTGGGCGATCGCACTACCATTACTTAATAAAATAGCGATCGCTCCCACCATGCCGCCTAACTTAAAATACATACACTTTCAAAATATAAGATTTCATATATTTCTACCCGCGATCAAAGCGGTTCTGGCAGGGTAAAAGCACTGAAATCAAGACAGAGCAAGGTGTTATACTAGTTAGTAACACCTTATGGGAAGCGTAAAGCACTAAATAAATAGCTCCAATACTTTTCAAAGTATGAGTGAAACACTTGCTGATATTGCCATACCGCCTCAGTTTCCCGATCACACTCAACTACCAGAGTCTGATGGTACGTTTGTGAAAAATTTTCAAGAGCATCCTCAAACCATCATTCTCACAGACTCAATTGTTCAGGTTTTGCAACGCGTACATCCAGATGGACAGTATTGCATTGGTCAAGATTGTGGTATTTACTGGCGAGAGACCGATCCACCAGAAAAAGGAGCAGCAGCACCCGATTGGTTTTACGTCCCTGGTGTACCACCAAGGCTAGATGGCAAAAACCGCCGCTCCTATGTTTTGTGGCGGGAATATATACCCCCATTGATTGCCGTAGAACTAGCTAGTGGTAATGGCGATGAAGAACGAGATGTCACTCCTTTACCTCTAGCTGATAGTCGGGAAGGCGCAAAACCAGGTAAATTCTGGGTATATGAGCGAATAATCCGAATTCCCTACTATGCCATTTATGAAATTAGTAATGACAAACTGGAAGTTTATCACCTGGTAGATTTTTGTTACCACAAGATGCAGCCTAATGAACGAGGCCACTACCCAATTCCTCCTTTAGGAGTAGAACTAGGGTTATGGCAGGGAAACTACTTAAATAATCCTGAACAATTGTGGTTGCGCTGGTGGGATTTAGAGGGAAATCTGTTACTGATTGGTCAAGAAGAAGCTGATTTGCAAAGGCAAAGAGCCGAGCAAGCTGAACGAAAAACTGCACAATTAGCAGAACGGCTCAGAGCAATGGGTATTGATCCAGATGTAGAGTAATATTTACTAAGTTATAGTAAGCCGAAAAACTTAGTAATTACAGGTAAAAGCTTACCACAGACTTCAACGAGCTTTTCATTAGTAGGCAAATCAGCGATGTCTATGACGGGCTACGCCAACGCACCTTTCAATAACTTAAGGGCTGTTTTTGCTATCTTCTGCATGGCTCCATTTTTTGGGTTTGGCAGTGGGGCGATGTCTACGACGGGCTAGGCCTACGCATCTGATAACAAGTCAAGATTGCAAAATTTTCAAAGTTCTGAATTAAAATTGTTTACATACATGCGATAGCTAAAAAAGCGAATTATGAATACTTTTATTGTCAAAGTAAGCGCTTTTTGGGATTCTGAGGTTGATGTGTGGGTAGCTAGCAGTGATAATCTACCTGGGTTGGTTACAGAAGCTTCTACTATTGAGGTGTTAACAGAAAAACTCAAAGCTATGATTCCAGAACTTATTGAATTAAATAGAGTTGAATCTGGCAACAAAGATTACATTGATTTATACTTAACAACGCATCGTCATGAATCAATCAAAGTGGCTGGCTAATGAGTGTTTCCTTTACTCCTGAAGTTAAAAAGCTTTTAACAGAAGCCGGATGTTATTTTAAAAGGCAAGGTAAAGGAGATCATGAAATTTGGTATAGCCCAATTACAGATAATAACTTTGTAGTTGATAGTAAAATAAAATCACGTCATACTGCAAATGGAGTATTGAAACAAGCTGGTTTAGATAAGCGTTTTTGAGTTTATTAGGAGAGCGATCGCCTCAAAGTAGCAGATAGAAAAAAGCTTTGAAAAACCCGGAAGTAAGAAACTCCCGCACAAAATTTCTGACTTGAGTTACCATAGGCAAGCCATAGCAATGGTTTTGATATCAATGGTTTTGAGAGCTATTCTCTCGCACCCTTCTTGCCCAGTCGGGATACCTTCACATAGCAGCACCCTGTCGCGCACTTAGTCTCTTGCAATTTGCGAACTTTCTTAATAAAAGAAAGTGTCAAACACAGGTAATTATGCGGAAGACTTTAAAAGACAGAGCGAGGATGATGAAATCATTTATGGCTAATAATTAGAAGCATTTAGTGGTTTTGTTTTACCCTGGTCAGAAAAACCAATTAACTTCATTCCTGTATTCCATCATAAAACTCACCAAATCTAGCGCATTTAAAGACTTTGTAGATATAACATCAGTCAGAGGTCTCTCGATGATCCAGAACATGAACGGTCATTTTAAATGTACTGTTAATTTTTACTTAATAATAAGACGTACACTAGCTTCTTTTGAATTGCCTTATGTACACAACTCCTTATCAAAATAATTTACCAAACAACTAAAAACCTATATGTCCTTGCAAGAGATTAACAACAATCAGCAAATAATAGAAACATTAAAATTAAATCTTGAAAATCTTTTAGGAATTTCTGTTACCTTAAAATTGTCTCAAGAATCTGGTAAATTTGTTTATACTTTTACCCTGCCTAATGCTGTGGGTAATAGATTATCAGAAGCCCTTGCTTTAATAAAGCCTACACTTGTAGTACTAAGTGAAAAGCCTAGTTGCTTTGTTGATATTAAAGTAAGTGTGGCTAACGAAATAACTTATTATGAAGTTTATAACAACTTACACCAATGGTCTGAACGTCTTAAAGATGTTATAAATATAGTCCTATTAAAAAGAACTAAAATATCACCACAAAAGCTGGACTATCTTATTGGTATTGAGCCTAAAGAAACACTTAAGTTAGCCCATTATATAGTTGAATTGAATTCGATAATAGATATAAATCTACAAGATTACATAACTGATTCAATTGTCTTAGATTCAATTTTAATAGGTAAAATAAACTTTGTAAAACATGAAATCACAAAACTTGAAAATCAAGAAACTGTTTTTTCAGTAACTAGATTACCAAATGAAGAAGTAGGAGCAGGAATGGATGAAGTTAAGAACTTAGTAACGATATTAAATGACTTGAAACAAGCTGTTACAGAAGCACTAGGGTCTGGTAACAAACAAAATTTATGAAAATTAGTAGTAAAGTGCGTTTACTTTAATAGCTATCTTCAATTGAGCAATAAGCAGTATGGCGATTATGTAGTGAAAAATCAAAATATTCTCTAAGCATTTGAGACCGCTATCATCTCCCTCCCGAAATCTTGGAAACCTAGAATTGCCAAGCTCTTTTAGCTTCTATTTCTGTTTTGGCACCGAGATCGGCTTAATGCCAGTAAGTTGATAATTTCTTTTAAGTTTGAGTCATTACTTTATTTTTATTATGTTCAAACTAATATTAGTTATTGCTATCTTTATATTTTTATTTGGATTATTTCTTTTGTTATTTAGTTTTCTTTCACGAATCAATGATAGTAAAGCTTATCAAAGTATAATGGTTACGGTAGTTGCCTGTTTGATTTTTATCCCACCCGGTCTTTATCTTTATAGAGATTATTATAATGCTCTTACTGTGCTGTACAATTGTATATTTGTTACAATAATTATCTCTTATATTTTAATTATTTATTTTAGAGTTTGTAATTTCATAGCTAAAAAAGTTAGCTGCAAAATATATTTAGTTAGGCTATTATTAACACCTATATTATTAATAGGTTATATTTTTAGTGGAATATTTTTTGTTAAAGTATATCCAATAGTTAAGTTTCAATCCCAATGGGAATGTAAACAAGTAGTAACTGGTTGGAAAGGAGAAACTTCAAGTGAGTGTAATTTAATGTTCTAATGCTGGTAACAAGACGGGCTAATATTAAACTAGACAGTTGAGTTTGCACTTTGTGACAGCTACGCTATATCTGCCACCTGTGCGAACCATTCTCTCCGGAAGCAACCTCACAGGAGCCAACATGAGGGAAGCTAAGTTTTTGAATGCTAATCCCAAAAGGATCTTGAGTATAGCTTTGACCAGTTGCGACAACTTGAGGATTGTTGTTAATGATGTAACTATAGTGATTCGTATCGAGCAAATACATACATTATTGGCTTAAAACTTCGCTTTTGAGCGGGTTGCATCAAGAAATGCTAGACACTCCTCTAGGTCGTCTCCATACCAAGTACCAGCAAATTTGAGCAAGTCTTGACCTGTAGAACCTCGTCGGATCACAGATTGAGAATGATCGCCACGTTGTTTTATTTCAGCGATCTTAGCAGCAAAATCTTCAGGTGGTTCTGCTAGAGTCTCATCCTCCAGAAAAGAATCGGGCGGAATGTGTGGTTGCTCTAAAGATGCCAGAATCGCCAAATTTATTTAATACTCCTAAACCACTCAGTAATTCCCTGAGCGATCGCATTTGCCATCTTCTTCTGTTCTACTGGGTTCACTACCTGCTCAAATTCATCGGGATTGCTCATAAAACCCAATTCCAATAACACCGATGGCGCAACTGCTGGGCGTGTCAGTGCTAGGTTGTCCCAAAACACACCATAAGAAGGTTTGCCGAGTTTTTTAACAACATAGGTCTGTAAAAATATTGCCAGACTGTGGGCTTGGGGTTGATACCAAAAAGCGGCAAATCCTTTGGTTTTTTCGGCATCGCCATCATCTGGTAAGGAATTGTGGTGTATGGAAAGAGCGATCGCAGGTTCTTCTTGACTGATAATTGCCTGACGTTCTACTAGCGAAACCTCCTTATCATCCTCCCGCGTCATCACCACCGTTGCTCCTCGCTTCACCAACTCATCGCGCAGCAACTTAGATATCACCAAATTCACATCTTTTTCTAAATATCCAGTTGGGCCACTGGCACCAGATTCTTTACCGCCATGCCCTGGATCTAGTACAATCTTGAAATTAGCTAAAGGCTTGCGTCTTGTGTTCCCAATTTTAGGCGGATGACGCAAAGCTAAAACCAGGGTTGTACCGTCGTATCTCAGCTTATATCCCCACTGTTGAGCTTTTTTGAGGTTAAAGGTGTATTTTACTTGTCCTGGAGCTTCCTGTTGCCAGTCTAGGCGATAAATTAGGGGGTTATCATCCAGGCGAATTATGTCCGTTTGGGCAGTGGTATTGTAGAGAGTGAGAGCGAGAGCTTGCTCACTTTGTTGTAAGCTCACAGGTACGGGAACTTGCAAGGGGAAAACTATCTCTGTCGCACTAGGGAGTTGACGGTATCCGACACTGCGAATTATTGTCTGTGGCGGAACTGCACCAGGTAGAATGCGGGTTTCTTTACTATTAATCCAAGCGCCATAATCTAGGCGCAACCATTCACCTTCCCTACCTGTAACTGTTGCGCGTGTGCCCTTGGGCAGTGGTGTGAGTCGAGAATAATCGGTGCTAGCTCCAGTACGAGCAACGCCTGACTCTACTGTAACCTCAGAAACTGGCAACTGTGCTCTTGAGAGGATTTCAATCTTACCAGATCCTGATTGAGTTATCGTCTTGCCATCAAACGTCAGTTGAAATTGAGGTTTTCCCAGATCGGCGGCTGTTGCCACTGTGGTGCAACCTTTATAATTGCCTACGCTAGACTGGGCATGAGGCTGATTTTGCCCTGTCAAAGCTGCCAAATTACTTGGTAGTTGTGCCTGTTGAGGTTGTGGTAAAAGGGCAATAGTTTGATTAGCCAGGGTTACAGAGACATTAGCGTTAGGGGGTGCGATCCCTTCGGGGAGCTTCGCTAACGCGCTAAAACAAATTACTTCTCCCGGTAATCTGGCAATGTCAACTGCGGGAGTCAGGGAATCTTTCGCAAAGGCTACCCCCTGTGGTAGTTCAGGGCTAGCGTTAAGCCCGATCACCTTAATCTTAAGTTCTTGATTGTGGTAACGCACAGTAAAAAGATTCTCCCCCAACTGCAAGGGGAAACTAGGCGAAAAATGACCAGCTTTGCTGCGGGTAATTGGCTTACTATTGATCAAAACCTGACCATCTGGTGGTGCAGTGCCCAGAAAGAAGATTTTTTGGGCACTTGTCTGGTAGTTTGTCTGGGGAAAAACGACTATAAGAGATGGCTCTGCCAATGCTACTGAGGAGGTGAGAATACAGCTTAATATTACTAATCCTAAGAGGTTTTTCACAGCAAATCACAGAATATTACACCACAACAACTGTGGCACAATGACGGGATGTATTTTTAGAAGTTGTTAGAAATTCAAACTACTATGACTAAGTTTATCTTTGTTACTGGAGGCGTAGTTTCCAGTATTGGTAAGGGCATTGTAGCAGCAAGTCTAGGGCGTTTGCTCAAGTCGCGCGAATATTCGGTGTCGATTCTCAAACTCGACCCTTATATCAATATCGATCCTGGCACGATGAGTCCCTTTCAGCATGGGGAAGTATTCGTTACCCAGGATGGTGCGGAGACAGATTTAGACTTGGGGCATTACGAACGCTTTACCGATACCTCGATGTCGCGCTTAAATTGTGTGACTACTGGCTCGATTTACCAGGCAGTCATCAATAAAGAGCGGCGCGGAGACTACAATGGCGGTACTGTACAGGTAATTCCTCATATTACCAATGAAATTAAAGAGCGGATTCTGCGAGTTGCTAAAAGTACAAACCCTTCTGTAGTAATTACAGAAATTGGCGGGACGGTGGGAGATATTGAATCACTGCCGTTTTTGGAAGCAATTCGTCAGTTCCGTAAAGAGGTGGGACGGCAGAATGTGCTGTATATGCACGTCACGCTGGTGCCGTGGATTGCCTCTGCGGGTGAAATGAAAACTAAGCCGACACAGCATTCAGTTAAGGAACTGAGATCCATTGGTATTCAACCAGATATTTTAGTTTGTCGGAGCGATCGCCCTTTACCCAAGGGATTAAAGCAGAAATTGTCGGGATTTTGCGATGTACCGGAAGAATGCGTCATCACTTCCCAAGATGCCAAAAGTATCTATGAAGTACCGCTGAATCTAGAACGGGAAGGAATGGCAGAACAAGTCCTGAACTTGCTGCAAATGGAACAACGTAAACCAGATTTGACGCAGTGGCAAACCCTGGTACAACATTTACATAGTCCTAAGCACGAGGTAGAAATTGCCATCGTTGGTAAATATGTGCAGTTAAGTGATGCCTACCTATCTGTAGTGGAAGCGCTGAACCATGCTGCAATCTCCACTTATGGCAAACTGCGCCTGCGTTGGATAAATTCAGAAAATTTGGAAACTGAACCAGCCGAAAATTATCTTGAGGGTGTCGATGGCATAGTTGTGCCAGGAGGTTTCGGGGTTCGAGGAGTCGATGGCAAAATTGCCGCCATTAAATACGCCCGCGATCGCCAAATTCCCTTCTTGGGTTTATGCCTGGGTATGCAATGTTCTGTGATTGAATGGGCCAGAAACGTAGGGGGATTAACAGATGCCAATAGTGCTGAATTTGACCCTTATACAATTGATCCGGTAATAAATTTATTGCCAGAACAGCAGGAAGTAGTGGATTTAGGGGGTACAATGCGCTTAGGGCTATATCCTTGCCGTGTTCTCCCTGATACTTTAGCTTTTAAGCTCTATCAAGAAGATGTGATTTATGAACGACATCGACATCGCTATGAGTTCAACAATGCTTACCGCGATTTGTTGTTAAAGTCTGGCTATGTGATTAGTGGTACTTCTCCCGATGGACGTTTAGTTGAAATTGTGGAATTAACCAAGCACCCATTCTTTCTTGCTTGCCAATTTCATCCAGAATTTCAATCACGCCCCAGTGCACCTCATCCCTTATTTAAAGGGTTTATTCAAACAGCGATCGCTCTTTCTCTTTCTACATCTAGCACACCAACACCATTGGAGGTGTCATAACAATTCAGAATTCGTAATTCATAATTCAAAATTAATTTTTTAGATTTTGAATTGGCGCATAGCAACATTAACTTAAGGCTTCAGTAGATTTGAATATCCAGGGTGCATCATTCGTAAATTTCGGACTTGAGGAGATGTTGTGGCGTACTGGGTGAAAATCCTTTACGAGAGGAGAGAATATGTAGTGAATTTTGAACGTGTCCATGCTTTTTGTTATGAACTGAATGGCAGGGTTACTTTTTGGCTACCTGATAGTGCCATTCCAATAGTAATTAACCCGCAAAATAACTTGGAAGATTATCAAAAGATTCTCGATTATTTAGAATGTGTGACAGGATTAGAATTAGATCATGCCCACTGGGTGAAAATTTTTTACGAAAAAAACGAATATGTAATTAATCTCAACTGCATCAGTTCTTTCTGTCATGAACCAAATGGCAGGATAACTTTTTGGTTGCCAGATGGTACTATTCCCATCATCATTAACCCTGTGAGTAATCCTGAATCTTATGAAAAAGTTGTGAAATACGTTAAGAAAGCAACAGGATATTCTTTGTCTTGAAATTCTTGTATAGCAGAACAAGGTAACAGGAAACTTAAAAAACAGATTTACTGTTTTATCAATCTTAAAAAATGGTTTTTGGAAATTTTTGCTGAATTAGCCTAGCTATTAAATCATCTTTTTTGTAGAGTTATCTAAAAAGAAAATTGTAATTTTAGTAGTAAGGTGGTGATTTTAAAATTACATATAGCTCACTGCCATTCGTCAAAAATTTGTTTTATCTGCTCAATTGCCGTGTCTGCTGCTTCTTCTGGAGATATGCTATTGACAACTATTCGATTGAGAGCCTTACCCCAAACATTCTCTTCTAAAACTAGGCTGTAAGCAGGGTTTTGGACAATATAAAATGGGCGAGTTAGACCTTTAGTCAGTGTTTGAGTTGCAGTGGAAAGATGAGGATCTGCTGGATTTGTCCAAAAGGTGTCTTTCCAAACAGGTTTCATTACTGGTAAATACCTACCTCCGGCAGCTTTGAGATAGTTTCCTATTATCTCAGGTTTAATTAAATACGCGAGAAAGTCCTTGGCTACCTTCTGGTTTTTAGACTCGGCAAACAAAACTATTTCATTAACCGAGACTAAGTAGCGCATCGGTTTACCATTGGGTTTGTTCGGAAATTCTAGGATACCAAGCTTGTTACGATAGGTGTCAGGATCTTGGCGGACAGCAGCAGGAATTGAGAGCGAGGAGTTAGGCGTCATAACCACGCCACGATTGAGCAAGCTGCGATTATTGTCTGGATTTAACCAGTTCACTGCATCTGGTGGTACGTAGCCCTGCTGGAAAAATTTTGCATACCACTTTAAGCTCTCAACAATACCTTGACGCACCTTAGAATCATTGAGGAGAAGTTGACCCTTGGAGTCTAAAATTTGGACATTGTATGCCTCTAAAATCTGCTCAAACAAGTAATAGGTATCTGTAGATCCAATGGAGAAAGGAAAGCCTAACCCGTAAATATTCTGTTTTTGCTGTGCCCGCAGCTCATTCTGCACTTGTTTCCAAAACTCCCAAAAGGCATCCCACTCTCTGGGGATATCGCTTTGAGTTCGACCTACTTGTTCTAGTAGGTCTCGCCAGTAGAAGACATGAATTGTTAATTGATCAATTGGGACTGCATAGTAGCCCCGCTTTTTATCGACGTTATTATATAAACGAACGGCTTCCAGTACACCTTCAGAATAAAGACTTTTGACTGGCTCAATTACATCAGAGACATCTGCCAGTTTGCCTTCCCAGGCAAGACGCGGATACAGCTCCCTCTCAGCGCTGCTATTTATGACGATATCAGGCGGATTACCAGCCTGAAGTGCCCTTTGAGTCTTTTGTGGCAACTCATCGTTAGTATAGAAAGAAAGCTTAATTTTGTTGCCGCTTTGTTGTTCCCAGTTACTAATGATCAGCTGGAGCGCTTCATCTTCTTCCAGAGTATAACCTTTATCCGACCAAATCTTCAGGACTTTACTGTTAATAGGAGACTCGGTGACTGAAGATTGGTTAGATTTTAAGATGTTAATGCAGGCAAGAATTATCAAGCTGAGTATCAATGCCACGAGTACGTAGCGATGGCTAGCTCTTATTAGTACTACGGTAAAAGTTTGCTTGACTCTTTGCTGATTCTTAAAGCCTTTAGTCATTGGACTGGCTTTGTTTCTGAATAACATACTCATTTTCTATGATTTTTGCCAGAAAAATATCTTTACCGCTTCTTCTGACATCAGATAGTGCTTATTCATGTTTAGATAGTTGCTTTTCACTCACTTCTCACCATCAGTCAGAATTGCTAATTAGTTAGGCAAAAATAAATTAAACTATGTTACGCAATGTAAAACTAATCAAATTGTCTCATAGGAAGGGCTGAAGCTCTTACCCCTTGGGTGACGCTCGAACGCAAGAGCGTATTGCAGACAAAACTCACTCTAAGTGTTGGCGCAGCCTCTGTCTCCGACACGCTACGCGAACGTAGAGAAGACAAGACAGTAAGTTGGTGTCTGTAGAAACCTTTAAACCAAATTTTTTTTCTAATTCGTAAAGACAGATGTCTCTAGCTGTGATTGTTTGAACTCTAATTTAAAATTCTGAATAGTGTTGCCACGCCAACCTTGCTGCACCTACTATCCCTGCAAAATTGCCTAACTCCGCTGGCAATATTTGTAACCCCGCCCGTGATAAAGGCTGCACTCGCTTCTCAATTTCTGCCTTCACTGCTGGTAAGAAAAATTCAAAGCTGCCACTTATACCACCACCAATGACGATCGCTTGCGGTGTGAGGACATAAATCAAACTCGTCAAACCAATTCCCAAATCTCTACCATATTCTTCCCAGAAAGTCAATGCCGCGGCATCTCCTTGTTGGGCAAGAACACCTAATTCAATGGGTTCCTTGAGAGTGCGACGGCGAATCGCAGTCACACAGGCATATTGTTCCAAAGAGCCTTGATTGCCACTATTACAAACTGGCCCATTTGGGTTGAATGAAATTAAACCCAATTCCCCAGCGGCTCCTTGATGTCCAACAAATAGTTTGCCATTGAGGATAATTGCACCACCAACACCAGTTCCTAAAGTTAGCAGAATCAGATTTTGAAAGTGGCGACCGGCTCCCAACCAAGCTTCTCCCAAACCCGCGCAATTAGCATCGTTAGCGATCGCAGTCGGTTTGCCAGTTTTGGTTTCTAACCAGTCTGCTAAAGGCACATCGCGCCATCCAGGCAAGTTAATTGCGATTTTGGCAACGCGTCCTGCGGCATCGGATGGGCCAGGAGTACCAACACCAATAGCAACAGTTTGATTATCTGGATCGATTTGGGCGATCGCATCTACGATTACCGCCAGCACGTTCTCTGGTGTTGTCGGTTGGGGAGATGCCACAGTCAAAGATTGCAGACAAGTACCATCGGGTGTAAAACGCCCCAGCTTAATTGCTGTTCCCCCCACATCAATGCCAATTACTTGAGAACTCACCACTTTACAATCCTCAGACTAAGCCGCAAATTTTCGGCTTAAAAAGCATCGTAGTACAGCTTTGCACAAGTTCGTAGCCAATAAAATGGCCACGTATTAAACTTCTGTGTCTTGGAGCGTTTCAATTTTAAAGCTCAATTCATCAGAGTTTTAGCCAAATCTGTACTTAGCGTTTTAGCACGAAAAAATTCTAAATTTTCTGTTTTATTGGGTGCGAGTCCTTTTCATCCCCGATCTGTTCGCTTTGCGTCTTCCCCAGGGAGAAGACGCAAAGCTTTCAACTCCGATTTCTGTAAATTCGCAAAAGTCGTGGTGCGGAAACTCGATTGCTCCTGCCAAGCTGTAACTGGAGCACCTCTTAAGATACCAGCAAGGGCAACAGAAAGGATAAACCCACCAGTAGCGGCGGCAATTAACGTCAGGTTATCTTTCACACAAATCTCTCCAGTTATCAATTACCAGTTATCAGTTACTAGTTATCAATGATCAGCCCGTTGACTGAGAAGTGTCCACTGTTGACTGACTATTTCCGGATTCTATTTTCTCTCCGTAATCGGGGATTGACAAATTCATTTAACCCCTCCCCAAGTAGTGATAACCCTACCACCATAAATGTCATGGTTAAACCAGGGAAAAGCGTAGTCCACCAAATGCCAGTAGGTAAAGCTTCTAGGGCTTGTTTTAAATCATGTCCCCATTCTGGCACTTCTTCGGGAAGTCCTAGCCCCAAAAAGCCCAAACCGCCCAACACCAAAATTGCATCAGCGGCGTTGAGTGTGAAGAGGACGGGTACGCTTTGAATGACGTTGAAAAATAGATAACGAGAAAGCACAACCCAAGTGGAAGCACCCATTGCTTGAGCAGCTTCGATGAAGACTTCAGTTTTCACACTCACCGTGTGGTTGCGAACAACGCGGTAATATTGGGGGATGTAGGCAATGCTAATAGCGATCGCTGCATTTAATATCCCACGTCCCACCACAAACGCCAGTGTCACAGACAGCAGTAGCCCTGGTAAGGTGTAGATGCTATCCATAATAAACAGCAACACTTTATCCAATTTCCCGCCGAGATAACCACTCAGCATCCCCAAAGGCACACCGATAATCATACTCAACGCTGTTGCCAAAATCACCACCTGCAAAGCAGCTTGAGCGCCGAACAATGTTCGGGAGAACACATCATAGCCCAGGCGACTAGTACCAAACCAATATTTAGCTGAGGGTGGCTCGTGAATTGGATTAGAGAGAAAATCTTTGGGGTTTTGTAGCCATCCCCAAGCCTGGAATACAGGAGCGAAGAATGCCAGGAAAATGAAAAATAGGGTAATGGCTAACCCGATGAGCATGAGTTTTTGGGAAAGATTTGGACTTTTGCCAAACTGTAAAAATGTCGGTAGTCGCCGTTTTGTAATGGCCATAAAGCGATCGCCTGGATCAAAGCTTGATACGCTGACCATTTTACATATCAGATAGGATATTGCGTAAACATCGTGAATAAAAGTCAACTGTTTCGTGGTGGATACAGAGCTAGGCTGAGTTAGAGGTGAGATTATGCCTTATTTTTGGTGGAGATAAATTACTAGCCAAGTGTTACCAGAAAGGTAAATGATTTCAGGTAAAGAAAGGCCAAGCTAATGGAGGAATTATGAACGCTTACAAAAAATACATCACCATTACAGATCCAAATCAAGTAATATTATCTGATTTACCTTTTCAGGTAGGACAGAGAGTAGAAATAATTATATTAGCTGAGGATAATCCAAGAACGGAAATCAGTAAAAAGCTGAAAGATTTATTTGATAAAACACAGTCGCTACCCGGAGTACAAAATATTACAGAAACCGAAATATCAGCAGAAATTGAAGCTTATCAACGCGGTGAATAAAAGTTGTTATTGACACCAATGTTTTAGTTTCTGCTGTCCTTAAGGGTAGAGTACCAAAGGACGTTATTCAGTTTATTTGAGTATTGGGCATAGGGCATTGGTTATTTCTCCCTCATCCCCATGCCCTATGCCTCATTCTCTTACAAATTACTTTCAATCAACTGGCGGTACTCGCTTTTTTGCTTCACACCTTTGACTTCCTTCACCAGTTCCTTGTTTTTGAACAATTGAACCGTTGGCGTGCCTGTCACACCAGCATTTTCAGCAATATCTCGGTCTTTGTCGATGTCAATTTCTACAAAATGAATTTTGCTGTCAAATTCATCCACCACTTTATTTAAAATTGGCTTCAGGGTATGACAAGGGCCGCAGCCGGGAGAGACGTACTTAACAAGGAGTAAGCGATCGCTTTCATGGAACAATTTCCGTAAAGCATAACCTCCCTCATGGCGCGTTGCATCCAAGTTAAATCCAGCTTCTTCCTCGGCTTCAGTCTTTTTGGCTGGCTGATGTTCTAATTCATTAACCGCTGTTTCTGGCTGTTGATGGAATTCTTGAATCAAGCCACTGGATGACAACCAACGTTCTGCCAACATCGCTGCCATACAGCCAGTACCCGCAGCTGTAATTGCTTGCCGAAACTCATGATCTTGCACGTCGCCAGCAGCAAAAACGCCCTCTACACTGGTTTCTACAGAACCGGGCTTAGTGACAACATAACCTACCTCATCCAGTTCTAACTGACCTTTAAATAAAGAGGTGTTGGGACTGTGACCAACGGCGTAGAATAAACCCTTAGCGTGCAGTTGACTCTCTTCACCAGTTTTGGTATTGCGGACTTTCACCCCTTCCATGTGACCATTACCAAAGATATCAACGGCTTCTGTGTTCCAATGCACTTGGATTTTCGGGTTACTCAAAACGCGGTCTTGCATCGCTTTAGAAGCCCGCATTTTATCGGTGCGTACCAACATATTCACCTTGGAACCATACTTGGTGAGGTAAATTGACTCTTCCGCCGCCGAGTCGCCAGCACCAATTACAGCCAATTCTGCGCCATGAAAAATCGGTGTCGCACCATCGCAAATTGCACAAGCGGAAATACCCCGACTCCAAAATTCATGTTCGCTGGGTAAACCCAAACGCTTTGCTGTTGCGCCAGTAGCAATGACGATGCTGTTGGTTTTTATTTCCCTTTCTTGCGATCGCACTGTAAATGGACGCTGACTCAAGTCAACTGATATAACATCTTCAGTATATAGTTCAGCCCCCCAGCGCTCCGCTTGCGCCTTCATCTGATCCATCAGTTCCGGCCCGGTAATCCCTTGGGGAAACCCTGGAAAGTTCTCAACTTCCGTCGTTGTCATTAATTGCCCACCAGGTAATCCCCCGGCTTGGAAACCTTCAAATACAACGGGTTTCAGGTTAGCGCGTCCGGCATAGATGGCAGCTGTGTACCCTGCTGGCCCTGAACCGATAATTACTAAGTTTTCTACTGTCGGGTTAGTCATGAAAATATACGAACTCATAACGACTACGTTTAATATAGCATAACAAACTGTGATTGGCTATGCCAGATGGTAAGCGATCGGAAAAAATAAACCTGCGATCGCCTGAGATGTCTTTTGTTCGCGCTGACCGATTGAAGAAGACCAAGCGAGACTTTGTGGAGTTGGTTCCAGATCTGATGGTTACCAATGTAACCCGCTTCATCCAGTTCTAATTGACTCTTAAATATTGTGAGAGAAATCCCTATAAGTTGGGAATACTCAAGCTTGGGTGTGGCGCTATCTCAGGCAGCATGAGATATATTTGCATGTGCGTCAAACTCAAAAATGAGTTTGCGTACTGGTGGAATGCACCAGAAGAAAGTTATTAACAGGAGTAATTTAAATGATCAGTCCAGCATCTGATTTACTAGATAAAATTCGTCAGCAATTTGACACTTCTCCCTATCCCAGAGTTCCTCTTGATAAATCTCCTAAAGACAATCCTAATTTACTTTACATTCATAACTTAGTCACACCTTACTATTTAAGAAACCAAAAAGTTATCGATACCAAAGATAAAGTAATTTTGGATGCTGGATGTGGCACTGGCTATAAATCATTAGTCTTAGCAGAAGCTAATCCAGGTGCAAAAATTGTTGGGATTGACATATCAGAAGAATCGATTAAATTAGCACAGCAACGCTTAGAACATCATGGATTTTACAATGCAGAGTTTCACGTATTGCCAATTCAGGAATTGCCAAAGCTAGATTACCAGTTTGACTATATTAATTGTGATGAGCTTCTATATCTTTTTCCTGATTTAGCTGCTGCCTTGCAAGGAATGATATCTGTTTTAAAGCCTAATGGGATAATTCGCAGCAATCTGCATAGCTCAATCCAGAGATTCCCTTATTTCCGCGCTCAGAAAGTCTTTACAATGATGGGTTTGATGGACGAAAATCCACAAGACTTAGAAATGGAAATTGTAGTAGAAACAATGAAAGCTTTGAAAGATAATGTCGAACTCAAAGCTAGAACATGGAATCCTAATAAGTATGAAGGAGAGAATGGAAAAGAAGGAATTTTAATGAATTACTTATTTCAAGGAGATAAAGGTTACACGATTTCTGATATGTTTACGGCTTTGAAAGCAGCCGATCTAGAGTTTATCAGCATGGTTAACTGGCGACAGTGGGACTTAATAAACTTATTTAAAGATCCAGATAATTTGCCTGCTTTTCTGGACATGAGTTTACCAGAAATTTCTATAGAAGAGCGGCTACAGTTATTTGAACTAATAAATCCTATTCATCGGTTGATTGACTTTTGGTGCGGTCATTCTAATCAAGTACAGACTTTTCTACCAGTTTCACAATGGGCTGACTCTGATTGGCAACTGGCAAAGGTGAGTCTGCATCCTCAGTTAAAAACTCGCAATTTCCAAGAAGACCTCATAGCCTGTATTACGGAATTCAGAATATTTCCTATCAGTGACTATTTATCGCTAGTTGAGGAATTTGTTGGGATAGATAGCTCATTAGCACTTTGCTTAATACCTTTATTAGAACAACCCCAGCCGATGAAGTTCTTGGTAGAGCACTGGAAACAATTTAGACCTTTAGATCCTATAACCTTAAAGCCTACAGATGAAGGGCAAGCTTTTGAGATGGTGCAACAGCTGTTACTGAGGCTGGAGAGTTTTGGTTACGTAATGTTGGAAAGCCAATCCTAACTCTCTTCCATCTGCTCATACTCAATCCGCAACTGTAACCTCTATATAATCCTAACGAGTAGAAGGATTTTGAAGACCAGCGGGGCTGATGACAGTCTCGTTGAGTTTAATCAATTTATCAAGACCCTAGATGTTAAGAAAAGGACGAATATTAGCTACCACAGGTAGAGAATCTAATCCATATTTAATCAAGTCTGGAAAACTAGATAAGCTCTCTATAATGGATTGAGCAAAGTTATATTTCGGATTATCGCCATAGTTTACTGTTAGGTGCTCTAGTAACTCTAAAGTATAATCTGGAAAACCTAGAACATCAGCTAAACAAGCTAGTTTTAGAATTTTAGACTGTTCTTGAATCTGAAAATTAACATTTTCTCTAATTGGATCTTGGAGATAATAAGCATCTCCCCACAGTATTTGCCCTCGACGCCGTGTTGATGGGATTGGTGAGCGAGCGCGATGACGGTAGGCAGTTTCTAAATCGAATAACGTAAAACCATGTCCTCTTAAAAGAATATCTACATCAGCAAATAAAGGTTGATTTACGTATAAATGTGAAAATTCAACTTCTACTTGAATTCCCAACACACCACGTTTTAAAATCTCCAATGCTCCTTCTAAAACTTGAAGTTCTGCACCTTGAACATCAATTTGTAAAAAATCTATTGTATTTATTGCTTCGGCATTGCAAAAAGTATCTAATGTAGTTGTCTCAATTTCTATAGTGAAATCCAAATTGCATAATTCCGGCAGATTCTTAAATCTGGCTGTATATGCTTCGTTTGGCGGATATAGGGAACTACACATGGGATGCTTAGTTACATAAAGGGTTGCCTCTTCTACAGACTTCCCAAGTGCTAAAGGAATATGCTTTTCAGTCCAATTTATTTGTTTCAATTCCAGTTCAGCTTCAGCAGCCTCACAAGCATCTGCATCTGCATCAAAACCGTAAATAGTCAGGTTAGGAGCAAATAAATTCCAAGCACCAGCACCATAGTCATCTTCTGATGATAATTTACGAGATCCTACATTGCATACTGTTATATGAATTTGGTCAAGCAGACCTTTTTCTTTAAGGCTCTTTACAAAAATAGACATCTCTTGCTCAATTTCCATGTATTTTCATAAGCAAGTATGTATAGTACATTCCACCCTGTCAACTGTCCCATAGAGTCTTCGGAAGTTGCAAAAGGGGTTAAGTGATCTTTAATAACCTGCAACCAGTATCAATCCTATCTCCCTAGATGGCTTCAACAGATAGCTTTTTTAACTGAACAATACCGATATTGGAGGATCTGTAACTGATAAAACTCTTTATACATAAGGAAAACAGCCTATAATCTAACGCGATCGCCATATAAATAAAAACACAGATGAATAGTTGAAAAAGTTTTTTTAGGTGGGGTGATATGAAACCAAATACGAGTGGGTAAGTTACATCTAGAACACACAAGCGCTTCCTACCCCAGGAAAAACACTTATGAAAACCGAATTGAAAGCAAAGTTTCTCCAACACCTCCTCGGCAAAAAGAAGGAAAATGAGGGTTTTACACTCATTGAACTATTAGTAGTAATTATCATCATTGGTATTTTGTCTGCGATCGCTTTGCCTTCTTTCCTCAACCAAGCTAACAAAGGTAAGCAGTCAGAAGCTAAACAGTACACTGGTTCTATGAACCGCGCTCAACAAGCATTTCTTTTGGAAAATGGTGATTTCACCACTGTAATGGATAAATTAGGTCTTGGTATTAGAACCCAAACTGAAAATTATGCATACGCTATTAATGGGAATACTACTCTGGTTGCCAACAATGGTATATCTCTGAAAGGAACGCTCAAATCCTACAAGGGTGTTGTTGTTAAATCAATAGTATTGTCTACCAGTGAAGCAACTACTCTTGCCGTTTTATGCCAGTCTGATACTGTTGGTGACCGGAGTGCTGAAGTAGCAAGTTATGGCACAGCTGGAAACTCATCAGGTACTCCAGTGCAACCTGGTTGTAACACAGGCTTTTCAGAGTTGACTTCTAAATAACAACTTGAGTTCTATATCTAATTGCAAACTTTACAACAGTGGGTAGTCTAAGCTACCCACTTTAATTTTGTTCTTAATTCTGGGAATAGTACTAGTACTATCCTGAAAATTCTTGACTATGACTTCTGTCCAAATCCCTACTGTCATTACTCCATCAGAACAGCAAGCCCAGCAATATTTTATTAAAGGTAACTATACTCAAGCTGCTAGCTGTTATGAACAAGCTATTGAAACAGAACCAGAAGTGAAATCTCATTACTGGAACTTAGGATTAATGTTGCTATTGCAGGGACAAGAAGCAGAAGCGCAAATGACTTGGCTGCTGGGTATGGAGGAGGGAGAAGCCCAACAAGTTGAACAATGGACTGTGGAATTGATAAACGTTCTGCAAATCGAAGCCGAACGCAGAGAGACACTGGCAGATTATTCAGTTGCTTGGGCAATTCGCCAACATATACGGGAAATTTCTCCTAAATATGTGAATAATCTTCTGTATTTAATTGAGCTATCTATTAAACTAGAAAATTTTACTGGTGATGAATTAACTTCTCTAGAGGTAATTGAGTTAATTCGGTCAGAAAAAATTATAGATATTGAGTTATTGTTGCAAGTATTGGAGAGCATCATCAATGATGATCCTTTACATCCCTCTGTTCTAGAGTTTGCAGAGTGTTGTCTAGCTCATGTTACTCAGCCTCAACCTTTCATTAATATTTTGCTGCCAGCGGCAGTCAAAATTGCCCATTCTATGCGGCAACCTCAAGTAGCAGTATTAATGACTGAACTATGTTTGCGCCTTGAACCTGAAAAGATAGAGCTTTTACGTCATCTTGCTGCTTTTTATTTAAAAGATAACAATTATTCTAAAGGAATAGAAGTAGCTAAGTTATGCTACTCACTATCAAAGACTGTAACTGATCAAGTTTTTGCCAAACACCTGATCCAACGAGGATTAATGGAAGCACCAGCTTATTGGAATGAAGCTTGTGCAGTTTTCCTAGAGCATGAATTTCTGCTGATGTCTTTGATAGAAGAACATCCTACAAATATGGAATCATTTACGGTTCTCTGGTTATTTAATGCCAATTATTATGCACCTTACTTGCGAGATGTCCCAGAACAAAATAGAAAAATTCAAAATAACTTGGTACAACTTTGCCAGCTTAATGTGCAAGAGTATGCGAGAGAAAAAGTTCAGCGATATGGACATCAAAAGTTAGGTAGACAAACAAAGCAAATAAAAATTGGCTATTTATCTCATTGTTTATCTAAGCATTCAGTTGGCTGGTTAGCTCGGTGGCTAATTCAACATCACAACCGAGAAAAGTTTGATATTTATGGCTATTTTATAAATTATAAACAAGTAGACGATCCATTACAAGAATGGTATGTTCAGCAATTTACTCAAGCTTATCAAGGTGGAATTTATAGTGAGGACATTGCAGAAAAAATTTACGAAGATGAGATTGATATTTTAATCGATTTGGATAGCATTACTTTAGATATTACTTGTGAAATTATGGCGTTTAAACCTGCGCCTGTGCAAGCAACATGGTTAGGTTGGGATGCTTCAGGAATACCAGCTGTTGATTACTTTATTGCTGATCCTTATGTTCTACCAGAGTCTGCTCAAGAATACTATACAGAAAAAATCTGGAGGTTACCCCAAACCTATATAGCAGTGGATGGTTTTGAAGTAGGTGTCCCAACATTACGGCGGGACTATCTTGATATTCCTAGTGATGCTGTAGTTTATCTCAGCGCTCAACGAGGATTTAAGCGCCACCCAAATACAGCACGGCTGCAAATGAGAATTATTAAGGAAGTGCCTAAAAGCTATTTTTTGATTAAAGGGTTAGCGGACTCTGAAGCTGTGCAGAAATTTTTTATGCAGTTAGCAGAGGAAGAGGGTGTAGAGTGTTCACGTCTACGATTTTTACTGTTGGATATCTCTGAGTCTGTCCATAGAGCAAATTTAGCCATTGCTGATGTTGTATTAGATACTTATCCTTATAACGGCGCGACGACAACCTTAGAAACACTCTGGATGGGTATTCCTTTAGTAACAAGAGTTGGACAGCAATTTGCTGCCCGAAATAGCTACACTATGATGATGAATGCTGGTATCACAGAAGGTATTGCGTGGACTGATGAAGAGTATGTAGAGTGGGGTGTGCGCTTGGGGAAAGATGAAGCTTTACGCCAACAAGTGGCTATGAAACTGAAAGCATCTCGACACACAGCACCACTGTGGAATGGAAAACAATTCACCTGTGAGATGGAGAAGGCTTACGAGCAAATGTGGCAAAACTATATTGAGAAAAAATAAGCTTGTAGTAAGCGGTTTCAGCCCTCAAAGTTGAGTAAGGTGAATAACCCTGCTTAAGCTTTAACTAGTTCAGCTTTTTGTTCTCCTGTGAGCTTGTGATATTTATACAAAGATTTTTTTAGCACTAAAGTCCTTACTACCAACAATTTCAAAGTTCGTAGTGAGGATTTTAGTCCTCCTCTGAAATTACAACTAGTAGAGCAGAAAGCTCACCAGTAAAACTCTGAAATCCCAAAAATATTTCGGGGTTTTACGTCCTTCAGGGGTGGGAGCGTCAAAAATTTAAGTACTGAAGTGCTTACTACAAACTTGTTTATAGAAGGCTTCTAAACCTGCGACACAAGCTTTATCATCAAAGAGACGATCCTGATTTTGGCTCATTCTTTCCGCAACAGCGCCTCGCCAAGCTTGATCTAGTCCTAATTTGACAGCAATTTCGATATATTCGGCTTCGTTTTGAGCAATGGTATCTGTCACTCCTAGCATTTTTAAGAAGCTATCAGAGTGACGACCCCGCATAAATTCCCCTGGACAGGTGACAATGGGGAGATTACAAGCGATCGCTTCTAGAGTAGTATTACCACCAGACCAGGTGAATGTATCTAAATAAACGTCTGAAAGCAAGTTAATCATTAGATAGTCTAGCCGCTCTGGAATATTGAGAAATACACAATAATCCTCAGTATTAAGTCCAACAGCAGCAAAAGCACGCTTTAGGCGTGGCTCAAGTAAAGTACCACGCAAAAACACAAATTTAGCTTGAGGGAGGCGATTAGCAATTTCCGCAAAAATAAAATCATATTGCGGTAGGTATTTAAAAGGCGCTTGGCAGCATAAATAGATGACTGCATCATCTTTTAACCCAAAATCTGAACGGGTTTTGATAACTGGGGGAATATATGGCTTAGGGTAAGAAACTCCAATATTGGGTAAACGAATTAATTTTTCTGAGTAATGTTCTTGGGCATTTTCGGGTTCCATTAACTCGCTAGATAAAAAGTAATCAATTGTGGGTAAGCCTGTTGTCACTGGATGTCCCCAAGCCACACATTGCAAAGGTGCAAGTCTCAGACCGGCCATTTGCATGGTTTGCGGGTCCATACCTATTTCAGGAAAGACTAAAATATGCAATTTATCAGCAATTATCTGTTCACAAGCTGCTGGTAAGTTATAAGGTATATGGTGAAAAACATCGCTGTAATTTTGGAACTGTTGGGTAACAGGATCTGGCTGGGTTCCTGTGTAGTAACAGTAAATTTCAAAGTTTTGGCGATCGCAGTAATGCAACCAGCCAATTAACCAAAGTGTGCCACTATAAGAATGTAAGTAATGGGAAGCATAGCCAATACGAATTTTTTGCTGAGGCTGAAGCTTAGGTATAGATAAAGGCACATCCCATTGGGAAAAGTTAGCTGCCATAATTTTATGCACTAACTGTCCATATTGGCGTTGTAAATCTACATCATTTTGTGCTTGATAGGATAAATAAAAGTTAGTTAGTCTGCCTATACTAGCTAAAGCACTATTTCGTTCTTGTAACGTTTTCAAAGTTGTGTGCTGAATTAAATTTTGCAGCCCTTGAATATAGCGCTGCCGATAAAAAGTAATTTCTTCTTGATTATTATAAATTGTTGGAACTGTTAAATATTTGAGGATTTGAAAAGTATAATCATCTGGTAATAATTTACAAGCATTCTCAGCACTTAAGATTGCTTCTTGAGTGAGTCCATTACGGCGTAAGTCAATAATTAATGAAAAATGTAGTCTAGCTTCTGTAGGATAAAGTTTAATTCCTGTCTGGAGAGCGTGAAAATATTTATCTAATAAGTTTAAATTTCTATAGCATTGGCTTAAACGCCAATAAATCTCTGCATCTCCTGGGTGCATTTCTAGAAATATTTGATATTGCGCGATCGCTTCTTGCCATCTTTCTTCTTCAAATAGTCTATTGCTTAAATCAAAAACTAACTGTCCCAGTTGTATATTGCTGAAATTTTTTATTTCATACGCCGGAATATTCTCTATTTTGAATAATGCTAACTCCTGCGAATTTTCAGTTTCTAAAACAATTCGAGCGTGAAGAAAAGCAGATATGGCTTGCCGACCACTCTCATCTAATTTTTCCAGTAGAGTAATCTCACATCCTACAGTGATATCAAAATCTTCTATGAGTAGATTCATAGCTACAACAGATAAAACCAAATTTGCATCATCTTCAGAAATGCCATTGGTGTCTATAAATAACGTCATCTGCTTGCTATCAGGATGAGTTATCACCGTTTTAATTGCTTGCTCTAACTCTAAAGTTAGTGAATCTTCTGGTTGTGACCAATCGGGAAAAATTATAATATTTATCTTTCCATATTTAACAGTAAGCGAGTCACAGATAGATATTTCTTTTTTTGTATTTAAGTTAGTTATTTCCATTTTTAAAAATGTCTGTGAGGAAGTTTACATTAATATAAAATAACTTTACAGCTTGTAGTTAACGATAAAGTAATTTGCATGTTCAATATGGTTTATTTATGTATAAAGAGACAATTTAAATAGCTGCTTTTTGAGGCGGTATAGCAATAAAATTTAGCTGCTCGTTAAAATCGTTAGAATCATTAGTAAAATTGACTGATATCAACTTTTGAGTGTAAGATTCATAATAAAATAGTTCATATCCTATATTTATTAAATACTGTGCAACCTCAATATTACTGACTTGAGTACCTGAAATATTTTCATATAGAATAACTGGGGCAAGCTGAGTAAGTAGCTTATAACTACCTGCAAGAACTGCCATCTCATGACCTTCTGCATCTATTTTAAGAAAATCCACTTTTTGAATTTTTTCTTGCTCAATTAAGCTATCTAAAGTAAAACAAGTAACTTCCTCAAAAGATCCAGAAGGCATATTCTCTGATGCATCACTGGAAATAACCTGGTTGATTTCGCTAGCAGGATGTAGTAATAACTTTACAGTACCGTTGCGATCGCTAGCTGCCCCTGCACAAACATTTACCCATGAGAATTGGTTAATTCTACAGGTTTCTTGCAAGCAACGTACACAACCTGAGAAAGGCTCAACTGCTAACACTCTTCCTTCTGAG
The DNA here is from genome assembly GCF_034531305.2 of Nostoc sp. ChiQUE02. Taxonomy (NCBI): domain Bacteria; kingdom Bacillati; phylum Cyanobacteriota; class Cyanophyceae; order Nostocales; family Nostocaceae; genus Nostoc; species Nostoc sp. ChiQUE02. The sequence continues at coordinate 96,325 of NZ_JAVRBN020000003.1, read as the reverse complement.
CCAACTTTTAAGGCAGCGCTGAAAGTATAGACTCCCACATTAGCACCGACATCAATAACCGTCATACCGGGTTTAATACTATTTCGCCAAAACTCTATTTCTTTTTCAAACCAGTCTTGCTCAGTAATTAATACGCTGGTGACAATGCTACGTAAACTTGGCTCAACTGCCATTATTAAATTATCTTCAAAAGGTACATAAGTAAACAGACTATCTTCGGGTAATTGAGTCCAGTGCCACTCTGGAGATGGGGAAGTTGGCTGATAAAATTTACGGGAGACTTCCTGCCAGTAAGCTGCGACTTCTATGTGGTTTAAGTCTCGGTAAGCCAAATACAGTGCCTGAAGAATCGGTGCATAATCTGGCGCTAACTTTCTAGCTTGATGTAAATATAAAATTCCTTCCTGTTGTCCATTTATTAAACTAGATATTCCTAGTTTTAGACCAACATTAACTGAGTTTAGTAAAACTCGATCAGCTAGATGTAACATCCGACGACTGGCAGTAGTGTAAAAAGCTATCTGTGAACGACAGATTATTTCACTTAACAAAAATAATGCTTGTTGATAGATATCATCAGAACGCAAAATAATCTCAATTTGTTTTTGATAATCTTTTGAAATATTTTTATTATTTACAAATATGTATATTAAGAAATTAGGATAATTTTCGTCATTTGTATAAGCAAGATGGAGAGTGTTGATAAAAGTGTTAAATGCTATTTTTGTTGCTGTTGATATTTCTCCAATCATGCTATGAATTAAAGCAAGATGAGCAGCACAAGTCGGATGTCCATCTATGTTCAAAGCATTATTCAGAGCTTCAAAAGCCATTTCCAGATAAACTGAACGCATGACTAAATTATCATTACACTGTTCTGCTTCGATCAGAGCTACCACTGCTAAGTTATTCCAATCAGCTGAGGAATTAGGATTATCCCAAGAAGTTTCTGCCAGAATTAAAGTAATCTTCGATAAAGTATCAGCATCAATAGATGGAAGTAATTTTTGAATATATTGCAAATAGACATCATTAGGAGAACGAGCAGATTTCATATATTAATCGTGCTAATAATTAGGGTAGACATTTGAACTTCTAATAAAATCATTATACTCAGATGCAATTCGTGGAATAAGATGACTATACCTTTCTGGAAAAGCAATTATATCTGTATAATAAAAAGTATTATTTTTAGTTAAAATATTGTTAAACAGATACTCATTAATTTGCTCTAACAATTGAGATGAACATCCATAAAACAGCGGATTACCAAAATTATCTATAACGATATATTTTGTATAATTCATATTTGCTAATTTATTAAGTAAATCTTTCGCAAGCTCTATGTCATTTAGGGATGAAATCTCATTTTCCCAATAAAGTATTGGACTATCTTCTTTGATTATGCTTAGAGAAGAAAGTAGAATTTCAAAGTCAAATCCATCAGTATCAGTTTTTAAAAGTATACACTTGCCTAAATTTGAATTTTTAATAATTGATTCTAATGAATCTGATTTCAAAATTTTTGTTTTATTTTCTACTGCTCTTGCTGTGCCGTTATTTTTTACCAGTTCTACATTTTTGAAATTGTGCCCCGATACAAAAGAATTTACAAAAATAATTCTTTTGTTATATTCTGAAAGATTATGTTTCATAATATCAAAGAATTCTTCATCTGCTTCTACACATATAATTGGATTTAAGCAATATTGCAGCAGCAGAGCTGTTGTATCACCAACGTTTGCTCCAATATCAACTACAAAATCTTGATTGTTTGGTAAATACTTAGCTATAACACCTATAAATTTATCATAAAGTCTAAACCTATTCTGATAATGTGGTAAAGCATGATCGTAGGGAAGACTTATAGGAATTTCTTTAATATTATAAGTAATAAATTTTTTAGATAATTGGTATTTAATTTGTTTTTCTTGCTTCAATAAAACATTTAGTTGATTACTTAAGTTATCGATTTGGCAAGAAGGTACTTTAGCTACTGCCACTTGTGCTAAAGCTTGTTGATCCTCATGTTCTAAAATAATTCTGGCATTGATGCGAGGTAGCAAAGCTTCCCACTGAATATCAGCCAAGTTTTCCACTAGAGAAATTTCTAATCCTTCGGTAACGTCTAAGCCTTCCTCTACCAAAAGATTCATAATCACACTAGATAAAAACATTTCAGCATCCTCACCAGCAATTTTACCAGTATCGATAAGTAGGGTAGTTTCTTCACTATTAGGATGAGTGGCGATCGCCTTGATAACTTGTTGTAATTCTAAACCAAGAGACTCTTCTGGTTGTGACCAATCAGGGAAAATAATTAGATTAATTTCCTTGAGATTTAAATAAATAAGTGTAGCATCAATTAACACAGAACTGACAGTTTTCGCCATTTTTATCCAAGAGAACTGTTCCGCCTGTACTAAACCTGTGCTAATTAATGACTGACGAACGCTATGTTTTTGCACTTCACAAAGTGCAATTGTCATTCCATCTACATCATCATCATTCACATATATTGCAGCTTCACCTGCAACTTCTGGAATCGAAGCATTAGGACAAGTAATTACAGGACAACCACAAGCCATTGCTTCTAATATAGGCATACCAAAACCTTCATATTTAGAAGGATAAATAAGCGCCACTGCACCAGAGTAAGCTGTTGCTAATTCAGTATCACTGAGTTCTACCCTATGAACAACACTACCTGATGTGTATTCTCTGATTTCATTTGCTAGTAAACCGCCGCTACCTGTCACAACAATATCAAATCCACATTTACTCACAAGGTGTGAAAAAGCTACAAAAAACAACATACTATTTTTATAGACAGTACCAGCACCAACTAAAATAAAGTATGGTTTGGTAATACCGTATTTTGTTTTTAATAAGTTAATATTTTCCTGAGACACGGGTGAAAATACTTGATGATCAACACCATTTTTAGCAATTGCTACAGAGTCTAGAGAAATATCAGGAAAACACTTTACTAAGTCCTTAGCTGTATTTTCTGAAACAGCTATATGGGCTATGGCGTGCTGAATTGCACAATGCTTTTCTTGCCAAAGGGGATGATTCAAGTCCCATCCCAAAAGTTCGCCCATGATTTCTGGTATCATGTCATGTGCCATGAAGACAAAAGGCGTTGTTATCGGCATTGTATAGTAAGAAGAGATAAATAAATCTGCATTCTCTTCATCACATATTTGCTGTAACATTGTCCTATCAACTTCAGTCTTGTAGTAGTTATATAATGGTATAGTTCTATATTTAATACCTGAGATTTTGGGAGAAGTCCCTTCACGATCAAGCACAATAAGATGTTTAGCAAATCCGGTTTTAGCCCATTCTTCTAGCAAAGATTTCCAAACACGAGCAATGCCAGTCTGATGAAGTTGAAAGAAAACACCATCAACTATAATTATTGGTGTTGGTTTTTTAATTTGTGCAATTTGCTGCTGCATTTCATCTTGTTGTAAAAATCGCCAATTATTGGTGCTGAGTTCTTTTTGTGCAATTGGTACTACACCCAATGTTTCAGCAGTATCAGCCCTCGTTTCATCTCTTACCCATGATAAGTATTCACGTAAAAGAACTGGAAACTTAGTTGCTTCCTGCAAAGTCTGCCACTCATAAGCAGCATTACTGTAACCATAATATTGCTCTTTAAATCGCAATTGTTTTGCTGTTGTATAGGCGAAATGCTGGAAAACTAAACCAAGTTTCTCAGTTTCTTGATGTAAAAAAGGATTGATTGCTGCCACATTTTGATATTGACCATCTAATGAGGTTTCTACTAATACGGGCGGTTCATGCGCTGCCCAAAATGCTCCTGGTTTAAATCTCCAAGTTCTTAGCCACTCTAGTTGAGGATTTTGTGTATAACAGTTACGAGTACTGATAATTAATTTTTCACCAACAAAACACCAGCACCAATAGAAAGCAGCTGTTTTATCAGCGTTGCTAATGAACATTTCTCTAGTAGTACAAATCTGCTCTAATGTCCACAATTCATCTACATCAACCTGCCACAACAAAGATTCCTCTTGAATATTGACAAGTGGTGCATTGACCATTTCTCGTTTTCCGTCCCAGAAAATACCCTCTGGTTTTCGGTATATTGTGACTTGAGTCGGGTAAAGTTGCGCTACTTCATCTAGATATTCTGTAGTCCCATCGTAACTACGACCATTTTTATGGATTTCATCACTGATATTTCCACCTAGTTTCACACTCCAACTTGTGTCGTGTTTTAAGTCTGCTACACCTTCAACAATATGCCAATGCCATTTAAAAGGAAGATGTTTAAATACTTCAATGTGATACTGAATAAACGGTTGCCCATTTAGGACTATTGTAAAAAAATGAATTGGCAATCCTGGCGTTGAGTTATTAACAGCCTTCAAGACTTCTAACTCTTGACGAATAACCAGCTTAGGCAATTCAATTTTACAAATATTATCACTATTAAAAACGGATTTAAATAAGTATTGAGCAGCTTGCTTTTCTGGTATTGTTCTGACTTCTTGTAGAATTTCTCTTAGTGTACTCTTTCTAAGTATTCCAAATGACAACACACTAAGCGGAATATTGAGTAGTGGAAGTACTTCTAATGCTTGTGGATATGTAATGTTTCCCTGGCGGAATACAAGTTTTTCTTGCTGATTGAATACCCCAGAAATAAATACGCCATCCTCTATTCTGTTTTCTACAGTTGAGAGCCAACCTCCCGTAAAAACTCCATTTTTATCTTGAGAATCTCTAGATATTAGGATATCAATAGCTGAGGATATAAAGGATTCATCATACTGAGTATAGTTGTTAGCGATAAGTATATAATCTGCTACTATATTTTCTGTTAAAGATAAAATAGAGTCTATGATAGTTTGATAACCGCTTAATTCGCAATTATTAACTTCATATATTACTATATTTTTATATCGAGATTGATGCAAATAATCAGGTAAAATTTGATTTTCAATTGCTGATAAACTTTTGTATTTTAGATATACAATAGCTACTACACAGATATCTTGAACCAAATTATTATGATAATTTAAACTCTGTTCTCTTACCAGAGTTTTATGCTGTTCTATTTCTTGCAATTCTTGCTTGTAAAAAGCCTCTTCTTGTTCTGGCAATCGATTATCCAAATCGTTGCTAGGTAAATTTTCGAGGCAAGAACCTAGTATAATCCTGTTACAAACTTTATCTAAGGTTGGATCATTACCTGGCTGCAAATCATCTAGAGTTTCAAATCTCAAGTCGTGGGAATAAAAATTCTTTATACCAATTGAGCTAAATTTATGAGAAAATTTAAAGAAGTAAGCATTCGTAAAGCGATAAAGTCTCTTTAAATCTTCTGCTGTTAGTTTAGATGAATCTCTCAAGAGACTATCAACGAGTTGATTTAGATGTTCAATACTAGTGTCTTTGATCGTGTATCGTGAGGCTTTTTCATAGGATGAAGTTGCTAATGTTGCTGTTGGTACACCTCTAGCGATCGCTTCAATTGCCACTGTGCTAAAAAAGGCGATCGCTGCATCTATATGCCAAAGCAATGCATAAGAAGTTAACTGCTCAGAAGGCATCACAACGCGGACATTTTCTGGTAGAGAAAATACCTGTTGATAAGCTTTTGATAAAGAATCTGTCTCTATTGGAGTATCTTTATTACCTCCTATATAAGGATGATGACGAATTACTAAGTATTCATTTCTATTTTTAAATATTTCTATTAGATTGGCAATAATATTAAATTGTTCAGTAATTCTTGCTCTATCATCTAACGCTGCTAATTCATCTTCACTTGAGGTAAATACTGCAAAAATTTTAGCCTCTAAAGGTATTCTTAATTGACGACGAATATCTATATGATTTGTTGGAAAATTATAAAATGATGGCCAGTTCATATCTAAGCCATATTCACGATTTGTAAAATAATTTTTGGTTAGCGTTAGTTCTTCATTAGTTAGTGTTGTATTTTCCCAATTTTTTACACAATTTAAAGGTGGTTGTGTACTCAATGTAGTAGTATTATCAAAAAACATAAAGCTATCATCAATCCAACCTCTTTCGTGAGTTATGACATCGATTTTTAGCTGACGTGCTACTTCAAATGCAATGCGATAGGGAGCAAATCGTCCATTAAATAAAAATAGATTACTTGGTTTATAATTATTAAATAGTCTAATCAGTGCATTATAAGTAACTAAACCATCGATTAAATATTTTCTATGAACTCTTTGGATGTGATTACTAGCTAGTCCTCTAACAGATATACGAAAGTGGGTATAAATAGTTGAAGTTACCCATTTACCAATTGGTAAGTCATTATATACAGCATTATTATAATTTTCAGGACTGACTGTTTTTATCCAATTTTTAGCAATTGTGTAATCATCGTTTTCAATAAAATTGCGTAGTTGTGTGTATGGTAGACCAAATAAATCTTCAAAAAAGTTTTCGCCTACTTTAGAACAGCTTTTGCATAATTCTTCGCTGCTATTAAACCTTGTAATAGCGCAGTCATTATAAATGCCGTCACAACCTACAACCAAAACTTCACAGTCACGAAGTTGTAATGCAGTAGCTACAACAGCATCCAGTTGGTTATGAATTAACCACAAACCATACGGAGAAAAGAAAAGAACTTTATTTTTGGTAGACATAATGTTAATTTACTTTCTAAAAAAAATATTTTAGTTATGTGAAAATATCTCCCATTTCCCTGGATAAATGCAAAGCGATCGCCTATTAACTCAAGCAATCTAACGCTATATCTACTATGTATCCAAGGGGAATTGTACTGATAAATTCTTCTAAATTTACGCGAACTGCAAAATCACTTCTGTGAATTCCCGGTGGTTACACGACAGTGAGCCTTTGTAAAAATTTAAATCAACTACTTAAGTAGGTGGGCGCGAAAATTTATAACTACGTCATTGCAAACGGAGTGAAGCAGAGTCAAGCAATCACATGGGTTTTGAGAGATTTACATTCTGTTACATAAGTTAGGTTTATTCATGCTTAGTTACTTAGAGTTATGACTCCAACAGCAATATTTCATCTTCACAGCCTCAACTAATCAATACTTTAAGCTGATTAAATAAATAAATCCCAGCTTATCGGTGCTCCCCTTTTAGTATCTTGTTTGATTTTTTTTCCTATTAAAATATCGTAATATTTCGGCGGCAAACCAAATCCTGGGCGTACTGCCTTGAGGTTTTCTGGCGTGAATATATCCCCTGCTTTCATGTCTTTGGCAACATAGAGCGATCGCCGAAAAACCAGCGACTCTTTTTCAGCCTCAGTTGCCCCATATTTTATATTGCCCAAAGCTTGCCAAGCTCTTTGGCTCTCTATCACCAGTTGCTGCATCTCTACTGGTTCCATTGAAAAAGCTGAATCGACTCCACCATCAGCCCGACACAGAGTAAAGTGTTTCTCAATTAATGTAGCCCCTAAAGCAACACTAGCAACAGCAGATCCAATCCCCATCGTGTGATCTGATAGTCCCACCTGCACATCGAACAAGTCACGCAGATGAGGAATCGTCAGTAGGTTAGTGTTCTCTGGTCTAGCAGGGTAGGTACTGGTACATTTAAGTAGCATCAAGTCCTTACAACCAGCTTGTCGTGCTGTTTGCACTGTTTCATCTAACTCAGAGATTGTTGCCATACCAGTAGAGATAATCATCGGTTTACCAGTGCTAGCAACTTTGCGAATTAGGGGTAAATCTGTATTTTCAAAAGAGGCAATTTTATAGCATGGTACTTCCAAGGATTGGAGAAAATCGACTGCTGTAGCATCAAAGGGAGTACTAAAGCCGATGATTCCTAATTCCTTGCAGCGATCAAAAATTGGTTTGTGCCATTCCCAAGGCGTGTAAGCCTGTTGATATAGCTGATACAGAGACTTACCATTCCAGAGACTATTAGGATTATCAATGTAAAATTCACCCTCATTGATGTCCAAAGTCATTGTATCTGCTGTATAAGTCTGGATTTTGAGTGCATGTACACCAGTCTTAGCAGCTGCTTCAACTATTTCTAGAGCTACTTCTAATGATTGGTTGTGATTGCCAGACATTTCAGCAACCACAAATGGTAGATGGTTTGCACCAATTTTTTTACCTACTATGTTAATTTCTTGCATCTAATTTTGTAATTGGACTTTTATTTTTTCTGATTAAATGAGCCGCTTCATGTCCTCGTAGTTTAGTTATTCCTATATTATGAAAACCAGCCCGAGAAAAAGCTTTTATTGATATCTCATTGCTAGGTTTAATATATGCATGAATGCTGAGAATATTTAAACTCTTGGATATCTCTTCAGATCCTAATTCTATAAAATTGCTGCCATAACCTTGATGACGAAACTTTTGATCAATAGTGATAGCAATAATAGCTTCTTTACCTTCTAATTCATATCGAATCATCCCAACAGGTAAATTATTTATATCAACAATAATATAGATAATATAATGAAAAGAATCTAATCTAGATTGGAACCATTGAACATGATTTTCCCAAGCTATAGGTTTTGTGGAAAAGGAAACAGCTCTTACCTCTGGATCATTTGACCATTCCCACAACAACCGACAATCTTCTTGGCAAACTAAACGTAATTTAAATAACTTAGCTTCTAAATGCCTCAATACACGCTTACTTCCTTCAGCATCCACTAACTCTTGGCCGCGTCTAGTCATTTCTACTCGTGTATGTGCAGCTATTAATAGATGAGCAACTGCCGACGCTATTTCAGCAGCAGAAACATCCTGATGCCAACCAAGATAGATAGATACCCCCATTTCATCTAATTTTTGTGCGATCGCTCGTTGATTTTCAGCCAGAATTAAAATTACACTAGGTAAACCCATAAAAGCGAGTTCCCAACAAGTGCTGCCACCAGCAGTTACTACCAAATCAGCCCAAGCCATTAACCCAGGCATATTTGTGACATTCTTTTCTAACCGAATTGGAAGTTGAGATGTTTCAGACACTAATTTTAGTTGCTCATAATGAGGATTACTTCCTCCTACCACTACCACTACTTCTAAATCATTAACTGAGAGCAACTGTAACCCTTGAATTACCTTAAAGGTGGCATTATCAGGATCAGCACCACCCATTGTAACTAGTATTTTGCTGGCTATGAATGGGTTTATACGTTGCCATCCTTGGCACTGCCAAAACTCTCGCCGTAAGAGTATATACTTTGTGCCAAGCAATAATTGGGTGTAAGGTTCTCGATTCTTATATAAACTTTCATCTGCAAAGAGATTCTGATTCAAGACAATATCCGCATAGTAGTGTTCTGCGTGTCCATAATCATCAATAAACAAAAGCTTTAGCCCAAAGTTTTTAATTATTCGTTGATATTCAGCACTAAAGTGGTAGCCATCTACTACAACCCAGTTAGCATCTAACTGCTTTGCCAAACTTGCTGTTTTTCTGGCATCCTCTACCTGTTCTAAATGCATTGGCAGATGGAAGATTTCAAATCCTTCTAATTTAAGACGCGCCTCCAAAGTAGGAACTTCTGTTCTCATGACGAAAATTGCTTTTTCTGGAATTACTTTCCATCCCTGGGCCAAGGCTAGACAGCGCATAACATGACCTGTGCCAATTGTTCTAGAAGCATCTGCACGAATGATTAATTTCATCGGATTTTTTTTGGCTCTTCTTTATTATTTAAAAGTCCGCTTCAGCAGTGAATCACAGTCGTACATTGATACCTTTTTCCCTGAGAAAACGTTTAGCTTCTAAAGGTGTCTGCTCAGTAAAATGAAATATACTAGCGGCTGCGATCGCAGATGCTCCTCCTTCAATTAATACCGAAGCCATGTGTTCATAATTCCCAGCTCCCCCAGATGCAATCACAGGAATAGAAACAGCCTGGGTAATAGCTTTTGTGAGTTCAATGTCGTAACCTTTCATCATCCCATCTGCGTCAATAGATGTCAGCAGTATTTCACCAGCACCCAGTGCTTCAACTTCCTGAGCAAATGTCACAGGGTCTTTTCCTGTAGGCTGTGTTCCACCATGAGTAAATACTTCATAGTTTCCATGTAGGAGTTTTTTGGCATCAATTGAAACCACTACACATTGGGAGCCAAATTGCTGGGCTACTGATTGAATGAGTTCTGGTGTAAATACAGCAGCAGTGTTGATAGCTACTTTATCAGCTCCAACCTGCAACAATCGCTTTACATCTGCAACTGTTTGTACGCCGCCGCCTACAGTTAAGGGCATATAGCACTCATCTGCAAGCTCATCAACGGTTTCAAAGTCAGGAGAACGCCCTTCACTACTAGCACTAATATCAAGAAAAATTAACTCATCGACTTCGCGCATATTGTAAACTTTAACAGCTTGCATAGCACTACCAACCCGCCGCCAACTGTTAAATTGGATACCTTTAACTAAGCCGAAGTTTTTAAATAACAAAGTTGGCATGATACGAACTTTCAGCATAGCGCCTGCTAAAGAGAGAGAAAATTTTTGATAACTTGTAATCCCAGCCGTTGGCTCTTTTCTGGATGAAACTGGACACCCAAAATATTATTTCTATTAACTACTGAAACGAAACCTCCACAATAAGGTGTATGAGCAATTTCGTCCTGCGGATGATTGCATGAGAAGTGGTAGCTATGAACAAAGTAAAAATCTTTGCCCGATGGAATGTTTTGAAATACAGATGAAGGTTGGTTGAAAATAACGTCATTCCATCCCACATGGGGGATGCGGCTACCAGAGCTATCAGGTACAAGTCGCTTTATTTCTCCTTCAATCCAACCCAACCCCTCTGTTTCTCCTCCTTCCCAACCTTTAGTAGCTAGCAGTTGCATACCCAAACAAATCCCCAAAAAAGGGACACCCTTTTCCAAGACTTGTTCTCGTAGCACTGCTTCTAAACCGTGGGTACGGATATTTTTCATTCCAGTTTCAAAAGCACCCACTCCAGGTAAGATGATATAATTTGCTACTTCAAAATCAGCAGTTTTATAGGTAATAACTGGTTCGCCACCGCAGTGCTGAACTGCACGGGCGACAGAATCCACATTTCCCATACCATAGTCAACAATGGCGACTTTCTTCATTGGTATATTATGAGATTGTGACATGATTGAGAGTTAGCTCCGAGTCTAACTCTGAGGTAAAAATGATGTTGTCATAGTTGATTTTACTGAGATTTCCTTCTTTGTCTTTTATCAAGTTACCCGTTTTATCACAAAGAAACAGCTTTTTGTTGGTGAAGCGATCGCAAACCTGGATAAACTTTTCCACAGTCATGTCAATATCTTTGAGAATCTCCTCTAAAGGGCATCCTAAGTAAACCCAAGGAAATTTGCCATCGTGCATCTTCACTAGTTTGATAGCTTCTTCTCTTCCCAGTCGTCCACGCCGGACGTGCATACAAGCAAGGTCAGTAGCTCGCCCAAAACCATACTTTAGAAACTTAAAGTAGTCGTGTATTCCCGTCTGATAATTGTCTAAGTTTTCGTAGTTAACTAAGGAACCTTCAACACTCTTGTGGTAAGTTTCAAAGCCGTGAGCTTGTGCATAGAGCGCGTTCTGATAGCCATCCCAAGGCAGATAATAACCGAGAAAAAGCCCCGTTACCCCAACCCTTTGTAAGTCTTCATCAGAGGGATAGGTATATTGAATGAGGTGTTGTGCCTTAATCCCTTCTTGCCCGATCAAATCAGTGACTCTCAGTCCTAACAGTCCGCCAAACTCCTCTAGCCATCGCCTAGTCAGGGAATTATTGCTTCCAGCAGCAGCAGGGCCACCATACTCATTCTGTGGGTTTTCTCCCCAGATAATCAGTGGTATGTTGAGTTGTACAGCTAACCGAACAGGTATGGTAAAGATAGTTACATGCTCTGTCCAGGAAATATCGCCAATTTCAGTTAGCGATAGACGATTGATATTGCGACGCACTAAAGGATTGGTGGCCACTTCTATGTAATCTAAACCGAGATTTTTAATATTCTCAATATTACGTCGTCCAATGTCAGATAGTTTGTCTGTTGTCGCTGTCACGCACAGAGGATTCATCCCCATCTCTAATATTTTGAGTACCTGAAAGTGGCTATCTTTACCACCACTAACAGGGATAATGCAGTCATAATTACTGCTGTTCTTAGAGCGGTAACGCTCTAGGATCTTAAGAAATTCCTTTTTCCGTGCTGGCCAGTCAACTTCTTGTCGCTTTTCAAAATTGCGACAGGCACTACAAACTCCTTGCTCGTCAATATATAAATCTGGTTTAGTTTCTGGCATAATACAGTTAATGCAGTACTGAATGTATTTAGTCATAGTCAATGCTCCTTAAGGCATAAAGTGTTAAGCAATCTTTTATAGCAAAAACCAAGTCGTGTTGTCCCATCCTGGGTGTAGTCTATTCCACAAAAATTCATAGTCAATAGCTGACACTTTGCCACTATGTTGTTCAATAAATTCAACAGCAAAATCATGCTTAAATAGTTTACTTGTATGCTCTCAGTAATTCATTTCTATAAGTACGAAATTGTAGTAATCATTAAGCAAAGTATCCCGAAAATAAATTTCATAATTTTTGTATATAAAATTTATATTTCATCTAAATTAATATGAATTAAAATACCAAAAGTGAATAGTAAATCAAGCTTTCTTATAGATTCAGATTCTATAATTGATGCTTGTACTGCTTGCACAAAGGGAATTTTCATTTCTGCCTCACATGAGCATTTAGCTTCACTAACTCTGGCTTTACTCTAAATTGAGCTATTACTTCATTAGTTGTAAAAATTTTTCCCTCCTGATATAAATCTGTATAGACTGCTTCTATTAATTTCCAATCTTCTTCGGTATCTAAAGTCCAGCGATAATTAGATATATCTTCATTATTTGTTTGGTTATATAAAGAAAAAGTTTCAGGATGCTCGTAGATATAAGGGGTAACGTGTTCTCTTTCATAAGATTCATGTGCTTCTTGAAAGGCTTTTTCTAAAACCTTAAAGGTAAAAACTTCTGCATCTAAACCGCGAGGATAGCTGCGACGTAAACAGTTACTAAGGTAGTCTATTTCTAAACCATCTCCTGTTTCGGTTTTAAAGTATTCCAACATTGCAGTTAAAACTTCTGAATCAAATAAAGGACAGTCAGAAGTTATTCTTATAATTACATCTGCTTGATATTCTTTAGCAGCCAAATAATAACGTTCTAAAACATCATCTTCACTACCTCTAAAGCAATGGATACCACATTTTTCGGATTCTATTACAATCACATCGTCTGCTAAAGAGTTAGTTGTTGCTACAACAATTGCATCTACTAAGAAACAAGCTTTAACTCTAGAAATCACATGAGACAAAACAGTTTTTCCACAAAGTTGTTTCATTACCTTTCCCGGTAAGCGAGTAGAACCCATACGCGCTTGAATAATTGCCACAGTTTTCATAAAAAAATTCTTGTAATCCTTTTACCACTTTATATTGCTCTTCCACACTTAAACGGTAATATAACCATCATTGTATACAGTTAAGTAACTGACTCTCAGATAGGAAGACTTGCTGCTTTTACTTGGGCAGCAGATTATATACATTTTCTTCTACTGTTAATACTTTTCTTTCTACGAGGGATGCGGCAAAGCCCCACGGACACCTTGAGAATACAGAACCATCAGACTTTAGAGTCCAAACCTCGTTCATTCCAAGTGTGACAACAAATACTTTTACTCTAAGAAGAGCTTCACGTGCTGAAAAAGCTCTGATAACCCTCTAAAAAAATATCAACTACCTTAGTTAGAGCCGATACATCACTATAGTTACTTAGCTCAAAACTGGATAGGATAAGAGCTAGAGTAAAAACATCTGGTTCTATTGGTTCTAATGATTGACTGCAACTTATAGTTGGCATCATGCTATTTCCTATTTTTCTGAAGTATTAATGTTTATATGTTGTCACCCAATTTTTTGTCTAATTAAATTAACTACTTCTTCTTGAGCCTCTTCAGGCAAAGTATAATAGATAGGAATACTTATTGCTTCGTGATAATATTTTTCGGATTGGGGAAAATTCCCTGATTGAAAACCTAATTTTTGGTAGTAAGGTTGTGTATGAACTGGAATGTAGTGCAAATTTACCCCAATTCCTGCACTACGAAGTTCTTCAAATATTTGTCGATGAGTTTTATTAATCTTATCCAGCTTGAGCCGAATGACATATAAATGCCAGCTAGATTCAGAATCAGGGTGTTGCCAAGGTAATATCAGGGGTAAATCTTGTAGTAGCTGATTATATCTTTGAGCTATCAACTGCCGATATTCCACAAATTTATCTAGTCGTTGCATCTGACTAGCACCCAATGCTGCTTGGATATCCGTCATTCGATAGTTGAAGCCTAGTTCTAGTTGCTGATAATACCAAGAACCATGAGATTTTGCTTGCATCAAATCTGGATTACGAGTTATGCCATGACTTCTTAATCTAATCAATCTCTGATACAATTCCTCATGATTTGTTAGCACCATACCACCTTCACCAGTTGTGATAATCTTTACTGGATGATAGCTAAAAACCGCCATATCGGAAAATTTAGTGGAACCAATAGGTTGTCCCTGATAGCTTCCGCCAATCGCATGAGAAGCATCTTCGATAATTTTGAAACCATAACGCTGTGATAAAGCAGCAATTTGTTCCATCTCACAAGATTGTCCTGCAAAATGCACGGGTATTAATACTTTGGGCAAACAACCTTGCTTTTCTGCCTCAGCTAACTTACTTTCTAATTCATCTATGCTCAAATTGTAAGTATTTGGGTCAATATCAACAAAGTCAACCTTTGCACCAGAGTAAAGTCCACAATTAGCTGAGGCAACAAAGGTATTTGGTGATGTCCAGAGAATATCTCCTTGCCCCAAACCAGCAGCAAGACAAGCAATATGTAATGCGGCAGTCGCACTAGAAACCGCTACGGCATATTTCGCTCCACAATAGTTGGCAACAGCTTGCTCAAACCTCTCTATGGTTGGGCCTTGAGTAATCCAGTCTGAGCGCAAAACTTCAATTACGGCATCAATATCTTGTTGATTAATATCTTGCTTTCCATAAGGAATGTAGTCACTCATTGCTTCAACATATCGAGTAGTTGGAAACCTTTTAGCCATTCTGTATTTATCTCAGAGCTATACTCAAACCCCTCAGAAACGGGCACTCCTTTTTGACTTAAAGCGTTGCAGGCGTAATCCACAGAATGAGTATATTCAATAGTTGGTCTAATCACATAATGATCGGTAAACTCCAATACTAAATGTGAAGCTTCAGAAGAAAACATGGCTTCATGTAGTTTTTCTCCTGGTCTAATGCCAACAATTTTAATTGGAACTCCCGGTGCAAGCGTTTCAGCTAAATCGGTAATTTTCATTGAAGGAATTTTTGGAACAAATATTTCTCCGCCGTGCATTCTTTCAAAACTGTTAATTACTAAATCTACACACTGTGGTAGCGTAATCCAAAAGCGGGTCATGCGTGGGTCTGTAATGGGAATCTCTCTGGCTTTTTCTTGAATCAGTTTTTGAAAAAAAGGCACTACCGAGCCTCTTGAACCGACAACATTACCGTAGCGAACTACGGCAAACCGGGTTCTCATTGTCCCAACAATATTATTAGCTGCAACAAAGAGTTTATCAGCAGCTAACTTGGTTGCACCATAGAGATTAATTGGATTAACTGCCTTATCTGTTGAGAGAGCAATCACCTTTTCTACTTCTTGATCAAGAGCGATATCAATAACATTATTTGCCCCATAAATATTAGTTTTAATACATTCCATTGGGTTGTACTCAGCAGCGGGAATATGCTTGAGCGCCGCAGCATGAATAACATAATCGACACCCCGCATTGCCAGACGTAGCCGATCGCGATCGCGCACATCTCCAATAAAATAGCGCATCACTGGTGCATTAAACTCCTGCGCCATTTCGTATTGCTTCAGTTCATCCCGTGAATAAACTATGACTTTCTGAGGTTGATATCGGCTGAGAATCGTTTTCACAAATTGCTTGCCGAAGGAGCCTGTACCACCAGTAATCAAAATAGATTTACTATCAAACATTTTTTGTTTATTTGTAATCTGTAAATTATTTTTTACCAAAAATATTTAAGTGAAATTCCTACTTAGATTTGGGCTGCTGATTTGGGCTGCGATCGCTGTTGTCAAATTGCTTTTTAATCTGCTCTAATAGAACTTTGTAATCTTGCCGTTCAGGGTGCAACTTCACCAGCTTTTCCAAAAGTTCTATCGCACCTTTAGCATCCTTCAATCGCAGCCGCACCAAAGACAGTTTCTCTAAAGCAAGTTGGTTTTCTGGTTCCCGTTGTAAAACCAGCTCGTAGCCCCGCGCCTGTTGTTGTAATCCTGACTCAGGAGAAGCAGACGCAGTTGCTGGCTCTGGCTTAGGTTGACTAGCCTGTTGTATTGCTGGAATTACTGCAAACACCGTAGAACCAACAAACCCCACTAACGACACTATCGTGACAATCTTTTGTCGCCGCTCAATCTGCTTTTTGCGGGAAATTAGGTATTCATCCCCCGAACCAGTCATACTTCACATACTTGCTGTGGTAAATACTTAGGTAGTAGCAAGCCTCCCATTATGAGGTTACCCATCTGCCCAACAGAAACTAACATTTTGGCTACAAATTTTTTACACAAAATTCAAATGCTGACTTCTGAAGACGAGGAAACTTTATGGTAAGCCCATGCTTACTGAAAATTTTGCCATGCGATCGCCCCTATGCTTCAAAGTAAAACCCTCTCCTGCGTCTAGACAGAGCCAACCCCTCAGGTCTTATTCATTGGGCGAAACATTAAAATTATATAAAGATTTGCGATGATTCTACCTAATGCCAGATGTTTGCGATATTCTAAATAACGTTTAAATAGATAACAACAGTAGTCATTTCTACTCAATTGCAAATTTCCCTGTCAGTCAAAAACTTTCAAACTAGCCCGTGTCCTATGGGTTTTTCAACAAGCACACATATTTTTTGTGATTAAAACAAATAGAATTTTCTCACTCGTCCTTAGTCAGACTTCTTAGTGCAATTTACCAGACGACTAATTATTCTACTCGGCGTCCACAATGTATCTATGACAAAAGGTACTGTTGCACTGTAGTGGAGAAAGGGTAAAAGTTAAGAGGAAAAAGAAGAAGGGAAAAGGGGAAACAAAAGCATCCCTTACCCCTTCATCCCTTAACCCTTACCCCCTAAACTTTTGCCTAGCTTCTGCAAAAAGTTTAAGGACTGCTTGGTGAAATTGGAGTTTTGTGGTGGTAATTACCGTACAAAATCGAATTTACCAGTAATTTAGTAGAGTTTGTTATGGTATAGTTAGAAAGTTAAGACTAGCTTTACCAAAATTACACCACTCTACGACCCGGCAACAATTGCAGAATGGGAAGCAGTTTTAATTAAGTATTTACCAACAAAATCTGAATTCAATCGAGGTTATGACTCAGCAAGTGATTCACCCAATGGTGAAATTGCAACGCAACGTGCAATCACTCATAGAATCGAATATTATCAAGCCAAGCGATAGCATCTGGAAAATCGCTTTGCTCTACGGTAATGAATGGCAGCACTGGAAACAGGAACTGCTGGACTTTGGCTTTAGTATGCAAGACCCAGTTAGTGAATTGCTAGCTGTAGAAACTTGGGATGAAGAATAGGGAATAGGGATTTTCAATATTCCCCACTCTCTACTCCCCAGTACAGATGCGATTAATCGCGTTTCTCCTATACTTTACAAGCAGCTAAAGCCGCAGTTAACTCTTTTGCAGTTTGATAGCGCTCGCGTGGCAACGGTTCTGTAGCGCGATCGATCACATCTCTTAATTGGGAACTAATGGTGGGAACTTTTGCCACATCAAACCTGAAGTTTCGTCCTCGTTGGCGGTAATACTTGAAAGGGTTTTCGCCTGTGAGCAGAAAAATCAGTGTTGGCCCAATTGCATACAAATCAGATTGAGTCAAAGGTTGTCCTCGTTCTTGTTCAGGAGCACAGTAACCTTCTGCACCAATCCGAGTCCCAGGCGCTGTGCCAATTTCCTTAACTGCGCCAAAATCTAGCACCACTATGCGATTTACTGAACTTCGCACCATTAAGTTAGCGGGTTTAATATCGCGGTGAATCAGTGGAGGCTCTTGGCTATGAAGGTAGTCTAAGATATCGCAGGTTTGGATCATCCAAGCGATCGCTTGGCTTGGTGTCACTGGCCCAGTGGTATAGACACGTTTCTCTAAATCTTGTCCGTGGATTAGTTCCATTGCCAAGTATTTTTTTCCGTCTTCTACAAAGAAATCATAATACTTGGGAATTCCAGGATGGTTAAGGGATTTGAGAGTATAGGCCTCACGCTCAAATAATTCTTGAGCTTTGGCAATTCTTACCATATCAGCATTCATTTGCTTCAACACCAACAGTTGTGGGATACTCCCAATCTGACCAGTGCCATCCCAAGCAAGATAAGTAGTACCCATACCTCCTTGTCCGAGAGTTCGCAACACCTGATAATGGCGAATCCTCTGTTGTACTGAGAGAGGTTGACCGCAGTGGATGCAAAACAAATTGTTCGGGGAGTTACCTTCGTGCGTGCAAGTGGAGGATGAATTTGCCAGGTTTTTTGCTGAGTAAAGTGTCTCGGCGGCGTTTTCTTCTGTCCCTTGCATTTGTTGCGATCGCAAACCAGTTTCCAGCACTGTTACATCCTGAATTTGGAATTGCAGTATTGGGCCTCCCTGTGCCAGTTGCAAAAGGGAATTATCTGGTAACGGACTCTGAATCACAAGGACACCGTTGAGGAAAGTCCCATTTGTACCCTGACTAATCAGCTGCCAAGTATCGCCATTGGTAGAGGAACTGACTTGTCTCAGTTCTAGATGATGCCGCGAAACTAAACTATCAGTTAAAACAACGTGATTATCTGCCGCTCGACCAATCCGAATTATGGAAGAGTTCTCAAAGCACCACTGCTGGAGGGGCGTTTTCTGTTGCGGTTCTAACAGGGTCAGACTAACCACAATACAACCTACAAGGTAAAAGGATCGGGGAATGGGCACTTGTACTGAGCGTTTGCGTACCGTCTCGTAGAGAAGCCGTAAAGCCTGCGGCATAGCTACGCTTAGGGCGCAGCCTCTCCAAGAGTTGTATTTGGCATTGGGCACTTGTACTGAGCGACTCGTGCCGAGCATCTCGACTTCCTTCGACTACGCTCAGTACAAGTCGCTCGATGGAGCCGAAGCTGAGGTAAGCCGTTGGCGCAGCCTCTCCAAGAGTTGTATTGGGCATTGGGCATTAAATTTATCCGTAAATTAGGTTTTAACGCTTGATTTATAAGCTTTTGACGTTAATTAGCTGATATGTCTATTGGGAATTGGTGATTGTTCTTTCTTCTTATTACCTATGCCCCATACCCTATACCCCATGCCAATTTATTTTTAACTTTCCAGATTTGGGCGTACTTTTGCCCGAACAAGTATACCAGTAATATTGTCATGACCATTATGTTGGTTCGCCAACTCAATTAAATCTGTAACGCCCCGTTCTAAGTTAGCGCCAGAACTAAGTAAGGGTTCTAAGTGAGTCTGCCAATGGGTTTCTAGTAAATCATTATCTGATAGACCGTCTGATGCCAACAGCAGAAGGGTATCTTCATTGATGTCGAAAAAGCCGACATCGGGATTAATCGAGTTTTCGTCACGAGGCCCCAAGGCTTGGGTGAGTTGGTAGGCATCGGGGCGGGCGTAAGCGATGCTTGCTTCTACTCCGCGCGTAATTTCCCGTTGCCCAACTTCGTGATCTACTGTGACTTGTTCTAGTCCCCGCTTGCGCGTCAAGCGATAGAGACGGCTATCTCCCACATGAGCAACTGCTGCTTGAGTATCTTGAATTAAGAGCATTACCAGAGTTGTACCCATACGCCCCACTCCAGAACGGGCATCTTGTTGATTGAGCTTGTAAATCGCCTCATTAGCTAAATACACTGCCTCGCGAATGCTATCTTCTGTTGGCAGTTGGTTGGAAATCCAGTGTTCTTGAAAGTATTGCCGTAGGGTGTTGACTGCTAACTCACTGGCTATCTCGCCGCCAGCGTGTCCACCCATGCCATCACAGAGAATATACAAACCATACCCTTGCAGGACTCGACTTTTGGGCAACTCTAGCTTATGAATTTTGGTTTCAATGCCAAAGTGGTCTTCGTTATGATGACGTTGACGCCCAACATCTGTGCGTCCTGCATCTTCTAAGCTACTTAACTGCATCGCCAGCACAACAGTTGGCATATCATCAGTTTTGCTAATGATATCTTCTGGCTCATCTGATTGCGGGATAGTGGGCACAGCAGTATTTTTCTCCTTGATTGGGGGTAAAGTTGCGGTTCCTAGTGCTTCCAGTTCAACAGAGATTTCCTCCAAACGCGATCGCAACTGTGCGATCGTCTGAATTTTACCTACATCTAAATCCCCCAACATCTGGACTACAGAGCCAAATTGAGTGCGTTGAGACTCTCTAAATAACGCTTGCCAAACCCGCCCCAAAGCTTTGATAGTTAACGGCTCCTCTGGAATAGCAAATGTTTGGGCTTGGGCATCTTCTGGGGACTCGGTAGCAGGCTGAGAATTCGATGATTCCACATACAACCTTTGTAGCGCCAGCGTTTGGTCTTCATCCAATCGCAAATTCGACAAATCTAAAAGGCTTTGACGACAATTTACTGGTTCCAATACTGCCCAAAGTTGGGTCATCTGATAACACCAGTGTAAAATTTTTAACGAACTCGTTGTTTCTTCTTGCCAGCGATCGAGTAAATGCTGCCAACCCGAGCGGTCTTCAAGTATTACTACCTGGATATCCCCCTGTTGCCATGAATCGTGGATCGGCGGTATCCCGCGCTCACCTTGGGATTGTAAGACAATATAAAGTTTAGCAAGGCGAGGAATTTCACTTGCTTCTACTGATGGCGTTAGCAAATCTGATTGTTGACTTGCTAGTATCGCATCAATGGGTGATATTTGATACGGTTGGCAGTCTAGAACTCTGACGCCTACATCAGTAATGGTGGCAGTTTCAGTTTGGGCAGGTAGCGGATCTAACAATTGATAGCGCTCTTGAGAGTCTAAATAGGAGCCTAATGCAATTTGAGAACTAGAGGATAGAGGAGATGAGGAGGATATTGCTCCCTCATCTTCTTCTACTTCCACATCTCCCTTATCTCCTTTATCCTTCTCTACTCCCAAAGCTCCCCTAGTTGTTTCTTTAGCAATAATTGCCCAAAACACTGTTCCACATTCAGTGTCACAGTTATGACAACGTAGTGCATTCACAGGTACATCATCGGCACTGCATTCAGGACAGACCTTGTGAGTCAGGGACATGCCACAGTTTTGACAGAATTTGTTGCTATTGGGGTTTTCAAATTTACACTGAGGGCAAATCAGCATAGTGGAAGTTCCTTTATTCCCGTTCCAAAGTGCTTCTAGCCACTAAGATCCAAGGTGCCACAATTGGCTGTCCCTGACTACAGTAGACCTATAAGAGATTGTAGTTTATCAATGAATTTTGGTGGCAGTATTAATTGTGACGCATATTAGATAAATATTTAATAATTGGCAGCCAATTTCTTATAAATGGGTGAGTGGGGAATTAAGAGAGTAGGGGGAGCAGGGGAGGCAGTGCGGTCTTCTCTACGAGACGCTGCGCGATGGGGTTTCCCCAAGTAGAGCAACTGCCGTGGAGCAGGGGAAGAATTTCTAACTCTTGACCAATACTTTGGCTACGCCCAGTACAAGTGACTAATGACTAATGACTAATGACTAATGCCCAAGAGTCTGGCAATTGTGGAGGTTCAGCATTAAACCATTTTTGATAAATTTGCTTGTAAGTGCCATTGGATAACAAAGTAGCTATACCTTTGTTAATTGCATCCAGATGGGGGGAGTCTTTAGGGGTAGCAATCCCGTAGTATTCTTCAGTGAGCAGATCGGCAACAACTCTGATGCCTTTGAGTTTGCCATTTTTAATCGCATACAAAGTAGCGAAAGCATCGCTAACCACAGCATCAACATTACCATTGAGCAAGTCTTGGAAAAATTCTGGGCCAGAATTAAAAGTACTAATTCTGGCGTTGGGAATGCTTTTGGCAAAATCTGCCCCAGTAGAACCAATTTGTACAGCAATTTTTTTACCTTTGAGACTATTGAAGTCTTTAATATTCTGGTTGTCTTTGCGGACAGCGATCGCTAGTCCGGCTTTAAAATAAGGTCGGGAAAAAGCAATTGTTTTCAGGCGTTCGGCGGTAATCGTGATTCCGCTAATTGCTGCATCGACTCTTTTGGCTTGCAAAGTCGAGATCATGCCATCAAAGGGCAGACTTTCAAACTGAACTGCAAAACCTGCTACTTTAGCGATCGCATTCATCAAATCAATATCAAAACCTTCTAAGTTCCCACTAGCCCTTTGGATTTCAAAAGGGACAAAGGTAGGATCTGTCGCCACCTTAAGAGGTTTAGCATCTGGGTTAGTAGTGGGATAGAGACTTTTACAAGCAATAATCAGTAGCAGACAGCCTAAGCTTAGAATTAGCTGCTGCCACTTGAAGTTAATTAATTTCACTCTAGTAATTCCGTTTTATCAGTGAATATTCACGATACTTGTCATGATGTTATAAAAAAGAATACATCCGTCAGGAGCCAGAATCCACCATGAATTCTGGGCGACTAAGGAAAGTTTAAGACCCCCACTCTCTTGAAAAGTGATGCTCCTGCGGACGCTCGTTCCAACGCAGCCTTATCGCTAACGTTGCGCTAACAGATCGAAGGAAGCTTCGGATCTGACTTTTCGCTAATTGACTTCTAATTTTGAATTGCTTATGGCTCCCACCACCCCTGCTTACCAAATTACTGATTTATTCGCCGAACGAGCTAGAAATCTGACACCACCAACCTACGGCACAGAGTTAACCAAAATCATCACCGTCAGCTTTGCCTACGGTCTAGCTGACCCAATTCTTTTTCCCCACGCTGACTTGGCTGCTGCAAGTGCTGCTGTACTGGCAGAAGAAGCTCCGAACGCTCTCAATTACGGGCCGCCTTCAGCCCAATTGTATGAACAAATTATCCTCCGCTTGCAGGCTCAAGGAATCGCTGCCGATCGCGATCGCCTGCTCATTGGCTACGGTTCTGGTCAGATTCTCGGCTTGCTACCAGATGTATTTATCGAACCTGGTGATGTGGTGATTGTGGAAGGGCCAACCTTCTTGGGAGTAGTTAGTAGATTTGTCCATGCTGGTGCACGCCTCATGACTATTCCTGTAGATGAATTGGGAATGGATGTGGACGCCCTAGAGGAAACTTTAAGTGATTTGAAGAAACAGGGCATTCGACCCCGGTTTATTTACACCATTCCGACCTTTCACAATCCCACAGGCACTACTATGCCGTTATTTCGCCGCCAAAAGTTAGTAGCACTGGCGGCTGAGTATGGCGTGCTGGTGGTGGAAGACGATGCCTACAGCGATTTACGCTTCCAAGGAGAAGCTGTGCCCTCCCTCGCATCCCTAGACCAGGAAGGGTGGGTGTTATATGTGAGTACTTTCTCGAAAATTATTGCACCGGGTGTGAGGTTGGGCTGGGCTTGTGGCGATAGAACAATTATTGAGCGGTTGGCAATGTTCAAAAGCGAAGGGCCTGTGGGACCATTTGTCAGCCATGTGGTTGGTCGCTACTGTGCCACAGGCAAACTAGATGCTCACATTCAAGAGCTAATTGCCTGCTACAAGCATAAGTGCAATTTGTTGTTAGAGGCGATCGCTCACGAGTTTCCCAGTGATGTAGTTGCTTTGCGACCAGGTGGGGGCTTTTTCGTTTGGTGTAAATTGCCACCAGACATCAGCGCCAAAGCACTCCTAACCACTGCCAGTGAACACGGCATCAGCTTTCTTCCGGGGACTCGCTGCTACGCCAATGGACAGGGAGATGATGCCATCAGGTTAGCTTTTAGCTTTCAACCAACCGAAAAGATTGTCGAGGGAATTGCTACCTTGGGAGCAGTCTTGCGCGGATGGCGGTAATACCGTACTAATTTTGGATTTTGGACTTCGGCTTCTCTGCGAGACGCACTCGCGTTCGCTCAGTCAAACGATTTTGGATTGAAGATAATCTAAAATCCAAAATTGAGTGACACAGTTTTCAGTAAACTTACGTAAATCCTTAAAAAATTTGTTCTAAGCGCTGAAAATCGCGCTGCACTTCATACCAGAGACTTTTATTATGGGGGTCTGTCTTCAGAGCTTTTTTAAGATAAATTTTGGCTTTGAGCAGTTGGTTTTCGGAAATTAGCGCCCGTCCCCAAATTTGATAAGCGATCGCTAACCATTGGCGAACTTCTGCATCTGATGACAAACGATCTGCTAAAGCTTCCGCCAGTGCGATCGCTTGCGGAAATCGTCTTTCTTGCAAAAATCGCTGCAATTGCTCATAAGTCTTCCACTTCAGCCGCTCTTCTATTTCCAACAGATTAGGCGGCTTTGGTTTCGGTGGTTGTTGGCTTGTGACTGTTGTTACTGGTGTTTTCTGTCGCTGCGTTGCCTTGGCGTTACCACGCCCAGACGTTGACACCTGACTTGAATGGGCAGCAGTTTCTTCTGGCAGTACTACCGTCAGTAGGAGTTTGTAAGCCTCTGTCAAGGCAATAAACTTATCTTTGGCTTTGTTGTCATCTGGGTTGATATCGGGATGATATTGCTGCGCCAGCCGTCGGTAAGACGCCTTGATATCAGCAAAAGAAGCTCCCGACCTTAAACCCAATAAACGGTAGCAATCTCCAAGATCCATCTTGAGCTATGAGCTATCGAATATCCAGCTAAGGGCTATCAGCTATGAGCTTTAAGCCTGAACTATTAATAATAAGGGCAAATTTGCTATTTTAAAGTTCAATGTTGACAGTTTCTTTAGGGGAGGGGAGTGGAAAGTGGGGAGTTAGGAGTTATAATTCTTCCCCTGCTTCCCCTGCTTCCTCATCTCCCTATTCCCTACTCCCCTGCTACTACAGAGGTTCGTTCTTCAATTACACGGTCAATTAAACCGTATTCCTTAGCCTCTTCAGCAGACATGAAAAAGTCACGATCCATATCTTTTTCAATTTTTTCTATGGTCTGACCAGTTTTATCAGCATAAATGCCATTGAGCTGGTGACGAATCCGCAGAATCTCTTTAGCTTCAATTTCGATATCGGTTGCTTGTCCCCGAGTGCCACCAGATGGCTGGTGAATCATAATCCGTGAGTGAGGCAATGCTAACCGTTTGCCTTTGGTGCCAGCGGCCAGTAGGAAAGACCCCATTGAAGCAGCTAAACCTACGCAAATAGTCACTACATCTGATTTGATATGTTGCATGGTATCAAAAATAGCCATACCAGATGTAACCATTCCACCGGGGGAATTGATGTATAAATAAATATCTTTACCTGGATCATCCGAGTCCAGATACAGCATTACAGCAATAATTTGATTGGCGATTTCATCATCAATATCTCGCCCCAAGAAAATAATCCGTTCCCGGTAAAGGCGATCGTAGATGCTAATCCAATCTGTATATTGTCCACCGGGCATCCGGTAAGGAACTTTAGGAACGCCTATAGGCATAATTTACTCCGTTCTTAATTAGTCATTAGTCATTAGTCATTAGTCATTAGTCATTGGTCATTGGTTATTAATAATTTTTGGTTATTAACAATTGGACTTTGGACGAATGACATAGACGCGTCAGCGGCTTCTCGTAGGGTAGGAGAAATTAAAGGACACTGGCAGGGAGGGGAGGATTAGCGAGTTCTTCTTTCTCAAAAACTCGATCAATCAGCCCATATTCCTTCGCTTCATAGGGTGTTAAATATAACAGCCTGTCCATGTCTTTAGTAATTTTTTCTGGAGCCTGTCCAGTGGTGCGATGTAAGATATCAACTAACGCCCCTTTATTTACCAAAACTTCCCTGGCGCGAATTTGAATATCCGTTGCTTGACCTTGGGCGTAGCTCTTGGGCTGATGCAGGATAATCGAGGAGTGAGGCAAACTAGCGCGGCAACCTTTTGTACCAGCACTGAGTAGCATCGCTGCCATACCCATCGCGGAACCGACGCAGATGGTGTGGATAGGAGGCTTGATATATTTCATGGTGTCATAAATGGCGAAGGCTTCGGTTTCAAAGCCAATGGGTTCGCCACTGTAACCGGAAGTGCCGGTCGAGTTGATATAGATTTTAATCGGCTTTTCGGGGTCGTCGGACTGCAAAAACAGCAACTCGGCCACGATCAATTCCGTGACAGCAGGCACCAGTGGCATCCCAATATAGACGATTCGCTCCTTCAATAAAAGGGAAGGTAAATCTGGCGGTGGTGTCCGGTAAAAGTTATCGCCGTAATATGGGGCTTGAACAGCCTTGATTGGGGAAATGTCCATAGCAACTGATCGCCTGAAACTATGCCGTTAACTGTAATACATCCTAGCGCGATGCACGCTTCCCTCAAGGTGCGGATTTCTCCCTAATGCTGAAGGTGGCTTTGCATCTGCCAATGCTTGGCTTCTAAGATATTCTGATTATATTAATGTATTTGTGTTTGGATAAGTTTTCCGTAGAGCTAAAGTAGTGCTTTGAAGTTATTTATTAATATGTATATCCTGAATAAGGACTTTGAGTTATGAAGGTTAGTTTGCACCCTGCCTTGAATGATGGTAATTTGGACGCAAATCAACTGAACAGTCAACGTCAGTTGGGAATTTCGATTTCGGCGATCGCAGAGACTCAAGACCGCCATGTACCCCTGAATTTATGCTTAATTCTCGATCATAGTGGTTCCATGAACGGGCGATCGCTAGAAACGGTCAAAAAAGCAGCGAATCGTCTGGTAGATAGACTCAATCCGGGCGATCGCCTCAGTGTGGTAGTTTTTGATCACCGTGCCAAAGTCTTAGTACCCAGTCAAAGTGTCGAAGATCCAGACAAAATTAAACAGCAAATTAATCGCCTCGCCGCCGATGGTGGAACTGCGATTGATGAAGGACTGCGCTTGGGCATTGAGGAGTTGGCAAAGGGAAAAAAAGATACTGTTTCCCAAGCCTTCTTATTAACCGATGGCGAAAATGAACATGGTGATAATAATCGCTGTTTAAAATTCGCCCAATTGGCTGCTAGCTATAATTTGACTTTGAACACTTTGGGATTTGGTGACAACTGGAACCAAGATGTTTTAGAAAAAATTGCCGATGCTGGCTTAGGTACTTTATCTTATATTCAAAAACCCGAACAGGCAGTGGAAGAGTTTAATCGCCTGTTCAGCCGTATTCAAACTGTGGGATTGACTAACGCTTATCTGTTATTCTCCCTCATGCCCAATGTCCGGCTAGCAGAACTTAAACCTGTGGCCCAAGTTTCCCCAGACACAATTGAATTACCACTGCAACAAGAAGCTGATGGACGTTTCGCTGTGCGGTTGGGAGATTTAATGAAAGATGCGGAACGGGTAATCTTAGCTAATATTTATTTGGGACAATTGCCAACAGGTGAACAAGCGATCGCTAATGTGCAAGTCCGCTACGACGATCCAGCCGCCAACAACGTAGGTTTAGTTACACCAAATATCCCAGTTTATGCCCATGTAGTGAAAAACTACCAAGCAGACCCAAATCCCCAGGTGCAACAGTCTATTTTGGCATTAGCGAAGTATCGCCAAACCCAGTTAGCCGAGACGAAATTACAACAGGGCGATCGCTCTGGTGCAGCGACGATGTTACAAACGGCTGCGAAAACTGCCTTGCAAATGGGAGATACTAGTGCAGCGACAGTGTTGCAAACTTCTGCCACCCAGCTACAATCTGGTGGAGATTTATCTGAAAGCGATCGCAAGAAAACCAGAATTGTCTCCAAAACAGTTTTGCAAGATACTCCTCCTCAATGAAAGTTAAATTGCTCTCGGCGTTAAATGACAATAATGTTGATGTGGCTCAAACAAGTAGCCAACGTCAACTAGCAATGACTATTTTTGCGATCGCTGGTGAGTCTGACCAAAATCTCCCCCTTAATCTCTGCTTGATTTTGGATAGAAGTGGTTCCATGCATGGACAACCAATTAAAACGGTGATCCAGGCGGTGGAAGGATTAATCGATCGGTTGAAAGTAGGCGATCGCATTTCAGTTGTGGCTTTTTCTGGTTCTGCGGAAGTCATTATCCCTAACCAAGCGATCGAAGATCCCGAAAGCATCAAATCTCAAATAAAAAGCAAACTGACTGCTAGCGGCGGCACTGCGATCGCTGAGGGTTTGGAACTGGGAATTACAGAATTGATGAAGGGGACAAGAGGCGCTGTTTCCCAGGCGTTTCTGCTGACGGATGGGCATGGTGAAAGCGGTTTGCGAATTTGGAAGTGGGATATTGGGCGAGATGACAATAAACGCTGTCTGAAACTGGCGCAAAAGGCTGCCAAGCTGAACCTAACTATCAACACTTTCGGATTTGGCAATAGCTGGAATCAGGATTTGCTGGAAAAAATTGCCGATGTCGGTGGTGGTACTCTAGCTCATATTGAACATCCTGAACAAGCTGTGGAGCAATTTAGCCGACTATTTGGAAGGATTCAGTCAATTGGGCTAACTAATGCTTACTTGCTGTTATCTCTAGTGCCCAATGTCCGATTAGCAGAATTGAAACCCATTGCCCAAGTTGCCCCAGACACAATCGAGTTACCAGTGGAACCCGAAGCTGATGGCAGCTTTGCTGTCCGTTTGGGAGATTTGATGCAGGATGTAGAACGGGTAGTTTTGGCAAACATTTATCTGGGACAATTGCCAGAAGGGAAACAAGCGATTGGGCATCTGCAAATCCGTTATGATGACCCGTTGGTTAACGAACAAGGTTTACTTTCGCCCCTCGTGCCAGTGTATGCAGATGTGGTGCGGGCGTATCAACCAGCTTCTAATCCGCAGGTGCAGCAGTCTATTTTGGCATTAGCGAAGTATCGCCAAACCCAGTTAGCCGAGGCGAAATTGCAACAAGGCGATCGCACTGGTGCAGCCACAATGTTGCAAACTGCTGCTAAAACCGCTTTACAAATTGGAGATAAAGGTGCAGCAACAGTGTTGCAAACTTCTGCTACTCGCCTGCAAGCTGGAGAAGAACTTTCCGAAGCAGACCTCAAAAAAACTAGGATTGTATCAAAAACCGTTTTACAGAAATAGATATTGCAATTGACTTGTTGTGTCGTAACCGCCACCGACTGCCTTAGTATTTATTAAGCAGAAATGATTCGCCCTGAAGATACAGATGAACGTGTTCTTTGACGATATACGGCACGGTTTCCGAAATCCACTTATGCTCTTGTGGATTATTTACATGAAAAGAAAGTACTTCAATCAGCGCCATGATAAAGAAACCTTCTGTAATCTGTAAGTAATGTTCAGGTAGCTTATGAATAGCTTGATAGCCTTCAAAAAAGGAAGGTCGGACAGTGGGAAGTAAATATTGAAGCGAACTTGCAATATCGTAAAGATAGTATCCAAAGCCACAGCGAGCAAAATCGATTGGACGGAATTCCTCGTTGTGCAATAAATAGTTGCCCTCATGAAGATCAGCGTGAATCAGTCCCCAGATATTTTGTGTCTGACCCAGTGTTTCTATCATTCCTTGAACTTGACAAGCCGCCGCTTCGAGGGTCTTGTAATCTTCTGCTGAAATCAATTCTTGTAATACTGCTGGATAAAGTGCCGAAAGTGCTGCTTGCAGCCGATTCTGATCGTAGGCTGGGCGAACAAAGTTTTCTGGCAGTTGCCACTGACTACTATGCTGGTGCAATCTAGCTTGCAACAAACCGAGTTGGTAAGCTTGTTCTGGAGTTTGTTCTCCGTTGAGGTTGTTGCCATCAATCCAATGCAGCAGTGAGCAATAAAACATTTCTCCGGTCTCATCTAAAACTTGAGTGAGCCATCTATCTTGTAGATTTTTTACTGGCTCCTGCACAACAATCTCTGTGTCATGACGCAAGGCAGTAAGCCACAAAAGTTCTGAGTCAATCACTTGTGGTCTTTGCCATACATCGCCTTGTAGCTTAGATATTGGTTGATGAATACGGAGAAGAAATTTTTCCGCTTGTGTTTTTATACAGAAGGTTACGCTTCCACTATGACCTAAAAAATAACGCTCTCCTTGAGCCATATCATATTGTGCAAAGGCAGCTTTCGCTATGTAGTCATAGATGTTATCCTGCATTTTTCCCATAACATCTTGGTTGGTATACATACTCTAATCTTAAGTCCCACCGATCAGTTTGCGATTGCGCCCTTACAGATAACCTAAACGGCACAACTAGTTATTGGAATTGTTCTAGATATCCACCTTATCAACCAATCGCAAGCTTTCGGCTCAACTATATACCAAAATCAATGCGCGAATTACTTAAATAAACAAGCAAACTGGGCTTTGAGAAAGTAAAAGCTCTTTTTACTTGCGGAAAACACCAAAATGAGAAAGCAAACTGGGGTTTGAGAAAGTAGAATGCCATTTTGAGTAAGCAATATGCCTTTTTGCTTATTAAATATGAAGTTTTAAGAAAGTAATATGCCTTTTTGCTGATTGAATATAAATTTAAGTTAAATATGCGAAAGTTTAGACATCCGGCAACAACGGTAAGCGATGGTGTCGATACCTGCATCACGTAGCAATGCTGCCGCAGAGAGTGGTAATTACTGACGGGGCAACAATTTCATAGCGGTTGGGTAGTTTAATGATGCGATGCACTTTGCTAAAGCCCTAGTCTTGCAAAAACTAGCAAAACTCTGCTACAAGTGCTAAAGGTAAATGATTAGTAGCTTGAGAAATTAAAATGAAAACTACTGGTATTCATCATGTAGCTATTATTTGTTCTGACTACGATCGCTCCAAAACTTTTTATGTAGAAGTTTTAGGTTTTTCGATTATTCAAGAGACTTTTCGCGCTAAAAGAAATTCTTATAAATTAGATTTAAAAGTTGCAGAAAATACCCAAATAGAGCTATTCTCTTTCCCAAATCCTCCAAAACGAGCTAGTAAACCAGAGGCTTGTGGTTTAAGACATCTTGCTTTCCAAGTTGATGATGTAGAAGAAACTGTTTTTTATTTAAAATCAAACGGGTTAAAAGTAGAAAATATCAGAGTTGATGAAATTACAGGTAAAAAATTTACTTTCTTTAAAGACCCAGATAATTTACCATTAGAGATTTATGAAAATTAGAATATATAGATGTTTGGATTAAATAATTTTAGATAAATAGCAAATAAACGAGCTATTTGATAACAGTCTCGTGATTCTAATCAATAAATAATCGGTGCAGCCAACCTGCACCGATTACTAAGTGTCACTTGAATTGAACATCCCATTTTTTCACGCCAATGCTGAAGCTTGGGGTTTGGCAAAAATCATTCTTCCTGCTGTAGTTTGCAAAGCACTGGTAACTACTACTCGCAGTTCACCACCAACATAACTGCTACCTTCTTCAACTACTACCATTGTGCCGTCATCTAGGTAGCCAATACCTTGACTGGGTTCTTTGCCTTCCTTGAGAATTTTCAAATCAAGGTTGTCGCCAGGTAAATAACTGGGGCGGACGGCATTCACTAAATCATTCACATTCAAAACAGGTACTTTCTGAACACTGGCAACTTTAGACAAGTTGTAGTCATTGGTTAGCAATGTGCCGCTAATTTCTTGGGCAAAGCGCACTAACTTAGCATCCACTGTGGGAATATCGTCGTAGTCAACTGTATTAATCAGAATGCGATCGGGATATTCTTCTTTAATGCGGTTGAGAATTTCTAGTCCTCGTCTTCCCCGCACGCGCTTTTGGTCTTTGCTAGCATCCGCTACTTGTTGGAGTTCTTGCAAGACAAATTGCGGTACAAGAATTTGCCCTTCTAAAAACCCTGTTTCTAGTAAAGCTTCAATGCGACCATCAATAATGCAGCTAGTATCTAAAACTTTGGTATTGGCTGGTTTTAGTGTTCCTTCCACTACCATCGATTCGACAGTGTTGGGATTAATGAACCGTAATAAACCTCGCCCGTGAGTATCTGCCAAATTCATGCCAGTGACAGAAAGGATAATACTACCGACAACTGCCACCAATGGCTTAATAAATCCAAAATCCGCCGGGATAGGTAGCAAAAATAGTGGGGCTAACATGAGGTTAGCTAGCAATAGCCCAATCACTAAGCCAATGGCACGAGTTAAGATCACTTCCAGAGGCATTTCTTTGACTTGTGATTCTAGACGACGATATGTCGTCTGGAAACTCAGCCCGATCGCACCACCAATAATAGCGGCAAAGACGGCAACAACTAAGCGTAAAGCTTCAAGATTTGTTACCTGATCTAGTGTGCCATTGGGTAGTAGTTCAATGCTGTAGAACCCTATTCCCGACGCTGCTAGGATAAATGAGAAAATAATAATGGCGTCAAGCATGGTTGTCTTGTTTTCCTGCAACTGTGTTCACCGAGAAAGTTAAGTATTTTTTATTTCATCGGTAAGATAAACTCATCAATATTGACTTACACTAAGGGTTTAGTAGCGCAATATCTGCAATTATTATAACCAAAGGCTTTTATCTTAATATTTTTCATTGTTTCGTTGTAAAACGACAAAAACTTGTAAATAAACTACTCATTTTCATTGTCTCTAATTCGCAGTTGGCTTAACTTAATTCTTTCTCAAAATGAGTCAAAAATTTAGTATTTCTGGAATTGCGAGTTCTGCTTATGTGCATATTCCCTTTTGCAGACGGCGGTGTTTTTATTGTGATTTCCCAGTGTCTGTTGTGGGCGATCGCTTGCGGGGCGAAACATCTGGCACTATTTCCCAATATGTTGAGGTGCTATGTCAAGAAATTGCCATTACACCAGCATTTGGTCAACCCCTGAAGACAATTTTCTTCGGTGGTGGTACTCCTTCGCTGCTATCAACGGAGCAGCTACAACGGATAGTTACAGAGCTAGAGAAGCATTTTGGTATTGCGTCTGGGGCAGAAATTTCTATGGAAATTGACCCAGGCACCTTTGATTTAGCCCATATAGCAGGCTATCGCAGTGCAGGCGTGAACCGGGTAAGTTTAGGTGTACAAGCCTTTCAATCAGAATTATTGCAAAGGGCGGGGCGATCGCACTCAGTTGAAGATATTTTTGCAGCGGTGGAACTAATCCACCAAGTCGAGATTCCCGAATTCAGCTTAGACCTAATTTCTGGGTTGCCGCATCAGTCTTTGGATCAATGGCAAGATTCTCTAACAAAAGCGGTAGCGCTTGTACCCACTCACATTTCTATCTATGATCTTACCATCGAACCTGGTACAGCCTTTGGTCGTTACTACAAACCCGGCGATACTCCTTTACCCACGGATGAAGCCACAGTCAAAATGTACCAAATGGGGCAGCAAGTTTTGACTGGCGCAGGTTATGAGCATTATGAAATTTCCAATTATGCTCAATCTGGTCATCAGTGTCGGCATAATCGAGTGTATTGGGAAAACCGCCCTTACTATGGCTTTGGGATGGGTGCAGCAAGTTATGTTGAGGGGAAACGCTTCACTCGTCCGCGCAAAACTAGGGAGTATTACCAGTGGGTGGAAGCTGGCGGTGTGATTGATTGTGAATTGACTCCCCCAAAGGAAGTATTGTTAGAAACGTTAATGTTGGGGTTGCGTTTGGCGGAGGGTTTGAGTTTAGCGGCGTTGGCGGAAGCATTTGGCGAAGAGAAGGTGGAGGAAATTTGTAGGTGTTTGCAAGGCTATTTTGAGAAAGGTTGGGTGGAAGTTACAGAGGGAAGGTTGCGTTTGATTGATCCCCAAGGGTTTTTGTTTTCTAATGTAGTGTTGGCGGAGTTGTTTGAAAAGTTGGGGTGACGATCCATTTATGCAGAAATATCAAGTTAGAAAAGCTGTGATTCCGGTAGCTGGTTTTGGGACTCGTTTGTTTCCAGCTACTAAAGTTATTAAAAAAGAACTTTTCCCGATTATTGATCGAGATGGTAGGGCAAAACCTGTCATTCTCGCAATTATTGAAGAGGCAATTAATTCTGGAATTGCAGAAGTAGGGATTGTGGTGCAGCCAGATGACAAAGAAATATTTGAAGATTTATTAAAAAACCCGCCTAAAAAAGAACTTTTCGATAAACTTTCGCCGCAAAATCAAGAATATAGCCGATATCTCGAAGATTTAGGTAGCAGAGTTACCATCTTATTGCAAGAGGAGCAACTAGGCTATGGTCATGCGGTATTTTGTGCCAAGGATTGGGTGCAAGATGAGCCGTTTCTGTTAATGTTGGGCGACCACATTTATTCATCTGACATTGAAAAATCTTGTGCGCGTCAAGTTTTAGATGTTTACGAACAAGTTAATCAAAGTGTTGTTGGCTTAACTACAATGCCAGCAGAGATTATTAATAAAGCTGGGTGTGTGACAGGCATTTGGCAAGAAGAGTTAAACTCGATTTTGTCAGTTACACAACTCTATGAAAAGCCTAGCATTGAGTATGCACAACAGCATTTGCGTGTAGAAGGAATGGCAGAAAATGAGTTTTTATGTATATTCGGTTTGTATTTACTTACGCCGAAAATTTTTGACTTTTTAGCAGAACATATCAACCAAAATTTCCGAGAAAGAGGTGAATTTCAATTAACATCTTGTCTGGAAAGATTGCGTCAGGAAGAGGGAATGACAGGATATGTTGTTAAAGGTAAGTGTTTTGATACAGGATTGCCAGATGCTTATCGTCAGACAATGATTGATTTTAGAAATTTCTAGATTAATCTTAGTTCTAAATGCTGCTTGCTCTGAAAAAAAGGAATAATGTTTTTTATCTTCATCACTAAATTAAGTTAGTAACAGCGATTAATTACGAATTATGAATTATTTTGCAACGGTTGCTCGCGGATTAGAAACCCTGGCGGCTCAGGAGTTAGAGCAACTGGGTGCTCATTCTGTGGAGCCAGGGTTTTGCGGTGTAGCCTTTGAGGGCGATCGCACTCTGCTTTATCGCGTCAACCTCTGGGCTAGGCTGCCGTTCCGAATCTTGGTGAATATCCATGAGTTTCCATGCCTTGATGCTAAGGATCTCTATCGTGGTATCCAGACCATCGATTGGCTAAACTATTTAACGCCAGACATGACCCTGGCGGTAAATGTCACGGGCAAAAACGATCGCCTCAACCACAGCCACTTCACATCTCTCCAGGTCAAAAATGCGATCGTTGATCAGCAGAAAGAAAATTTGGGCGAGCGTTCAAATGTAGAGCTTCATGAACCAGATGTGCGGATCAATGTTCACATTGAGCGCGACTTTTGTACCGTTAAACTCGACAGTTCTGGAAATAGTCTGCATCGCCGAGGCTACCGCCCTGCGGTTGGAGCAGCCCCTCTCAAGGAATCTCTAGCTGCTGCCCTCATTCAACTTTCGGGTTGGCAGCCAAACCAGATGTTCTACGATCCTCTGTGTGGGTCTGGGACTTTACCCCTGGAAGCTAGTTTAAAGGCACTGAACATAGCGCCAGGGCTGTTTCGTGAATCCTTTGGATTTGAAACTTGGCTCGATTTTGATTTATCCCTTTTAGAAAAGCTGCTGCAAGAAGCTAAGGACAGCCAACTGGATACCCTGCCCGCACCTATTTGGGGAAGCGATCGCGATGAAAATATAATCGAGCAAGCGATTAACAATGCTCAAAATTGCGGTGTTGATAACCATGTATGGTTTTCTCAAATGGAGCTTGCTGATGTTGTCGCCCCCGCAGACAGTGGGATTTTATTCTGCAATCCTCCCTATGGCGAACGGCTGGGGCGAGATAGTGATTTGGGGTCATTTTACAAACTTTTGGGCGATGTGCTGAAACAACGCTTCAAAGGCTGGACTGCATTTGTGCTGAGTGGCAACAAGGAACTGTCTCAATCGATTGGACTAAAATCATCCCAGCGGATTGCAGTGTACAACGGAGCGCTGCCTTGTCAGTTAATGAAATATGAACTGTATTAAAACAAAATCGGTCAGACTTTGCAATTTACGGTAGTAGGGTGTGTTACGGCTTTAGCCTAACGCACCGTTGAGTCTGTGAAATTTTTAACAATGTTTCAAAAATTAAACTGGATCAAAAAAGCTTCAAACCTTCTCTGAGCATAGATTAGACAGCTAATATGACAAAATTTTTAAAATAGTGCCAGTATAATCGGTGACTGACAATCTGCAATCTATTTATAGCTAAGAGGCTATTTATGTCAGACCAATTCACGTTTACCGTTACCAATGAAACCGAACAGGCAATTACAGAGTTGTGGGTATCTGTCGATGATGAAGAGTGGGCTTCATTTACCTTGAGTGAGTCAGGGATTCCATCGGGTGAAACAGTAACAATTGCTTGGGCTGAATATACGAATAATTCGCCCTGTGAATGGTACATATCTGCTGTATTTGAAGATGAATCAGAAACTGATTCAGCCCTATTTAACTTCTGTGAAGAACCAGCTTTAACAATCGGATAAATTCCCCATTGCTCCAGTCATAAAAGCAAAAGCCCTACCTCGAAAGCATCTAGGTGGGGCTTGATATTAAGGCAATATTTTAGATTTTACGATCGCAATTCCTCAAAATACTTAAAGCCACCGCCTCCGCCACCTTAATACCATCGATGCCAGCCGAGAGGATTCCCCCTGCATATCCTGCACCTTCACCAGCCGGATAAAGACCGACTGTATTTAAACTCTGATAATCTTCTTTGCGTTTAATCCGAATCGGTGATGAAGTGCGGGTTTCCACACCAGTCAATACGGCATCGTCCATCGCAAATCCTTTAATTTGTTTGTCGAAAGCGGGAAGTGCTTCACGGATCGCTGCGATCGCATAATCTGGTAAACTCTCGCTCAAATCACCCAAATGTACCCCAGGTGTATAAGACGGTTTAACCGTACCCAATGCTGTAGAAGGGCGATGGTTGAGA
This sequence comes from Nostoc sp. ChiQUE02, assembly GCF_034531305.2. Classification (NCBI taxonomy): domain Bacteria; kingdom Bacillati; phylum Cyanobacteriota; class Cyanophyceae; order Nostocales; family Nostocaceae; genus Nostoc; species Nostoc sp. ChiQUE02. Next base: position 59,281 of record NZ_JAVRBN020000003.1, on the reverse strand, counting down.
AAGTCTCCCACCAACTGCCCTGGAGCTTCATAAGTTCCACCGCCCAATTCAAAAGCCCGTTCTTCCAAGCGCCGTTGAAAGTCGATTCCCGCTAAGGCATTTCCCGGATAATCTTCGGGGGTGATGCCCACAACGATCGCACTATTGGCATTGCGCTCATTGCGAGAGTATTGGCTCATCCCATTGGTGACAAGTCGCCCCGGTTCTGATGCAGCTGCAACCACCAAGCCTCCCGGACACATACAAAAACTATAAACGGAACGACCATTTTGGCAGTGGTGAACGAGTTTATAATCGGCAGCACCTAAAAGCTTATGACCAGCTTGAGGGCCAAAACGACATTGGTCGATCAAAGACTGGGGATGTTCGACCCGAAAGCCGATGGAAAATGGTTTAGCCTCAATGTAAACCCCGCGATCGTATAGCATTTGGAAGGTATCGCGGGCACTGTGACCCACCGCCAAAATTACATGATCGCTGGCGATATATTCCCCACTGGCGAGGGTGACTCCCTGCACCTGTCCATTTTCGATGTTAATATCTTCCACCCGACTTTGAAAGCGAATTTCGCCGCCGAGGGATTCGATTTTGGCACGCATACTTTGGACGATTCCGACCAGTTTGAAGGTGCCGATATGCGGTTTGTTGATATAGAGAATTTCCGGTGAGGCTCCCGCATTGACGAGTTCGGTTAGTACTTTGCGCCCATAATGCTGAGGATCTTTTACCTGACTGTAGAGTTTGCCATCAGAGAATGTACCTGCCCCACCTTCGCCAAACTGGGCATTAGATTCTGGGTTGAAGTCTGATTTTTTCTTCCAAAAGCCAAAGGTATCAACGGTGCGATCGCGAACTTTTTTCCCACGTTCTAAAATGATTGGACGGAACCCCATTTGCGCCAGCATCAAACCTGCAAACAAGCCACAAGGTCCAGTACCAATGATGATGGGGCGAATCGCCAAATTGCTAGGTGCTTGTGCCACTGGGCGATAACTCATGTCTGGCGTGGCCATCACATGGGGATCTTTTTTGAGGCGCTTGAGTAGATGAGTTTCCTGAGTTGTTTCTACATCCAGAATATAAACAAGAGCGATCTCTCCTTTCTTACGGGCATCGTAGCTACGCTTGAAGATGGAATAGCCGATCAATTCTTCGTCCGTGATTTGCAGCTTTTTGAGGATGGCAGTCTTGATCTCATCTTCAGGATGATCAAGCGGGAGCTTTACTTCTGTTAGTCGTAACATAGCGAGGAGAAATGCATACTGTCTATCAAAATCTTAATCAAAATCATTGCAGGGCGGCTGATTTTCGTGGTTCAAACAAGACTAACAGCCGCCTCTAACATTCGTATTGTCCCAAGTTCAGCATTTATTTCCACTTCTACACCGATTGGCAAGGTAAATTTTTCCTTAATATGACCAATCATTGAACCATACCAAGCAGGAATCCCTAAAGGAAGTATGTGGTCTTGCAATACTTGCATTAATGTAAATGACGGTTCATCCCCAGGACTACAATTAGTGCATTGCCCAAAGATAAAGCCAGCAATTTGATTAAGTATCCCAGCAGTTTTTAACTGCGTCAGCATTCTATCTATCCGGTAAACATCCTCGCCAATTTCTTCCACAAACAGGATGCTTTTGTTCCAGGAAGGTAGGTAAGGTGAACCTAGCATCGCTGATAGCACTGATAAGTTCCCACCCACAAGTTTACCTCTCGCCTTTCCTGGTGCTATTGTCTCCACCCGCACTTCGCTAGGGTTGAGATTTTGCATAGTCACTGCTTCACCATTAAATAGGATGCGCTTGAAGTAATCGACTGTAAATTGATTCCAGGTAGACGTGGCAACTGGCCCATGAAAAGTAATCATTTGACTACGGGCATTAATTGCCAACGACAGCGTCGTAATATCGCTGTAACCTATGAGAATTTTCGGATGGGAGCGGATCAGCGAGTAGTTTAGTAAGGGTAAAATGCGATTGCAGCCCCAACCACCACGCATGGGAATAATTGCTTTTACGAAGCGATCGCTAAACATCAAGTTTACATCCTGGGCACGATCGCCGTCTTTACCCGCTAAATAGCCGTAACGGTCTAAAATATGCTTCCCTAGCTTGACTTTTAACCCTAACTGTGAAATTGACTTCTGCGCTGCTTCGATGTCTTTGGCGTCAACGATACCCGCAGGGGAAATCAATCCTACTGTATCGCCCACTTGCAGGCGGGGCGGCTTGCGGATGATGTTTAGAGATGGCTTACCTTGGGCAGTAAGTGCAGGTATCTGGGTGGCTAAGGTAGCCAGTCCACAGGTTGTAAGAAATTCCCGACGTTTGATAATCATAACCATTAAGTTGGGGATTGGGATGTGAGGAATTTTGATGAGGATTCTAAAAAGTTAGATCCCCGACTTCTTTGAGAAGTCGGGGATCTAGACACCACAAATTTTCACAAATCAAATAGGATTGTTATACAACATCTGAAATCACAAACCCATTATTAGCAAACTTACCATCAGTGTCAAACAAATCACCAATTACAGGCAAAAGATGGTCATATAATTGCATGGACTGTAAACAATTATTAATACTAGAAACTGCTGAATTATATGCTGCAATATTTTCTTCAACGACATTTAATAATCGGCGATTATTCGCAATTTTTTCTTCAGCCTCTTGTTGCAGTGTTTTCTCTAAATAAGCACGTGCCTGTGGGTATTGTTGCAAAATTTCATCGGCTTGCTGATCTGCCATTGGTAACAACTGAGTTTTCAGAGTTTGGTTGATGGTTTGACGGAAAGATTTACGAATAGTTTGGGAAACTTTTGGTTCAAAATCTAACTTCAATAACTGCCTAATTGCTGGTTCTGCTTCTATTATACTTTCAGCATCGTAACCTTGAGAAGTTTGTAATAAAGTTTGGCGAAATTGATATATAGAAAAAGTGCCTTCATCGTAAAATCTCGGACTTTCTCGCACGAAGCGATCGCACTCTACACTAGCTGCACTCACCAATGCTTGAGTAACTTGTTTTTCTAAACTTCTAATCTCTTGTTCAATTCCGCCATCATGAGCTAATAAACGATATAACTGGCGATAATATTCTGACTTGCGAATCTTTTCAATCAACCGCTGAAAATAATTTGCAACTACTTGCTGAGAAGATTCAACCAAAATATCTTCTAATTGATTTGCTAAGTAATAAAATGCCTCTACTAAAATAGCAATTAAAGGTGCGGTAGCGTTGCGAGGATGGCTGATGGTTGCACGTCGATAAGCATAAGCTACAGAAAAAGTATCTAGTAATTCATCTAGACGGCGAATCATTCGTGATTGCAATTGCTTAAAATCTGCTTCAAAGGCATCACAAGAATTATTAATTACATGGTTAACTTCTTCTGTGATATGCTCACTAAATTCTCTCCCAATTTGCTGGAGTTGCTGATTCAGTTGTTGCAATTCTTGCGCCTTCATCGTCTCAATCTCTTGGGGCTGACTATCTAAATCACGTTGGACGCTCTGATAATGTTTCTTCAGCTTAATACAAACATCTTCCAAATCATCAGCAAGATTTTTAAATAATTGTGGACGCTTTTCTTCTGTAAGATAGCGAGTAATAGCTGTGCGAAATTCCTCAGTCCCACTATCTTTAATTAGCTGTTCTATAAGTTCATTTCCCCAATCTCCCAAAATCCGCACATAATTTTGATTTGGGGTTTCATGGCCGTTAACAGAAACACGGAATTGAGTGGCAGATAGTTTTCCGGAGTTTACGCAGTAGTTGTTAAATGCATAGACAAATTGTGGTGTTTCTTCATTACCATCTAAACCTTTAATACTTTCTGCAAAAACAGAATCTAAACCAAATCTATTTAGTTGGCTTGTCTGTTTAATTTGACTACCATAAAACCCTAATAATCCACTGGTTTTATAAACCTTGTTTGTATTGCGAAACTGCCCACTAATTAAATCATCTAATCGTTGCCGTAATTGAGTATTATACCAAGTCTCATCGATCCGGTTGAAGACATAGAAAACGCGATCGCGTACTCCCCCATTTTCCCGCATTAATTCCAAAAGTTCTGTTTCTTCTTTTGTCATGTCACCCGCTGAAGCAGGTTTAAGCACACACACCACCGCCGAAGTATCAGGATGTTGAATTTTGGCATAAGTTAGTTGGGCATCTTTCTCTACTGGCGCATCTATACCTGGTGTGTCAATAATTACATTGCCATCTTGTAGCAGAGGATGATTACAGTAATATTCTATTCGCTTCAATACTGCACTATTACTACCACGACGGGCATATCCAGCCGCTTCTTTGAGGTTAGAAAAATTAAATTGTTCCATTGAATATGTAGCATTATTAACCGTGTTAATGCGATCGCGGTTTGCTATATATCCCTCTAGCAATAACATTAACGCCTTCGCCTGTTTTGCACGTTCTGATCTACTCTCGCCACCCTCCTGCTGAATAATCGCTTCAGAATCTTGACGTAGTAAGTTAATTACATCAGCTTGGTTAATATTAGTTACTGTTTTAAATCCTAGTTGTTGACACAAAAAAACTGCTTGTTCCCGAATCTCTACTTCACTTAAAAACGTCAAAACAACACGTTCTTTATCTACTTCTGCATACTCAATTTTGCATTCTGTACCTGTAGCGTGTCCCTCTGCACTGTATAGTAATTCCCTTTCTAATAGTGCATTGATTAGCATTGATTTACCGGCACTAAACGCACCCGCAAACACAATCTCAAACTTGGGAGAAATCGCCTTACTTAAGGAAGTTTGTACAGGTGTAATATCTTGGGAACGTAGCGTTGGTTCTTGCTGCAAAAGTTGTAATATAGATTCAACCTGCCCTTTCAAATTTTTGCACTGAAGTGGTAAATCTGACATATTCAGCATCCTGACAATATTTATCTATATATTAGTAATATTTATTGTCTTGATGGTTCAGTAAAATTCCTGAGACTTATTTGCGGTTTAATTGCTGATATTACTTAAACAACTAATTAATGGTTATTAACTAATGAAAGTTTTTGCGATCAGATTGAAACCTCAGGACGATTTAAGACAAAGCTTAAAGAATTTTGTCAAATAGGAAGACATCAAAGCAGGATTTATATTAAGTGCTATTGGTAGTCTAGAAGAAGCAAAAATTCGCTTTGCTAATCAAGACATCAGTACAGTATTAACCGAAAAATTTGAAATCATCGCTCTCAACAGGACAATAGCAACTACCTGACTTTTCACGGGATCTGGAAAACCTCAGTTCAAGAATAAAATCGGATTTCTATATGACATTAATCGCATCTAAAAAAATAACCTCTAGAGAAGGGATATCACCAGAGGTTTTTAATAAAGACATTGGAATAGTGAACTATTATAGAAATAAATTTATCTTTTTGCCAACACTATTACCTCCTTCTCAAGCACAGGACAAAGTTAATTTTGCCTGTAATCAAGAATACAAATTTAAGTGAGAAATCGCATTAATCGTATTTTTACCTCTTTTGAGGCACTAATACAGGCAGTTGACGGGCACCGGCTACGAATTTGGCGTGTTGTCCAACAGTCAAAACATTAAACTGACTGGATATAAGTTCTAAACTTTTGTTAACTATTGCTAGCTTTTTGTAGGTAGGAACGCTCATTCCAGGGAAGAATGATAGTTCTGGCACATCCTCTTGACTTACAAAGTCTGTAGGATGGAGTAGTAAAGAAGGCTGGACACGTGTAAGTTTACACAGCCAGAGGGCAATTCGCAGGTAGAGTAACGCCACTTCCGAAGAAAATGTACTTAGATACATGATGTAACTGAAGTGAATTGGCACCTTGAAAATTGGCATAGTGGTAACGGGAATCTCAGTCAGTTTATCCTTACCCATGTGCCATTGGTAAGGTTTTAGAGGCTGCAAACCCTCTTTGAAACCGCCAAACAAGGCTTCCCGTTTCTTGCGTTCTTCCTTGCTCAATTTACAGGTCATTAAATAATAAGCTCGTGCTATTGGCCCTAAAAATGTCGGGAAAGTCGAAGCATCATACTCATATCCCCGTCGTGCTAGAACTTTCAATACGGCAGGAGAAAAACTGTATCCAGGCCCCCGGAAGCCAATAGGATGTTGATGAGTGACACGCTTGATATGTTGTTCGGCAAGCGCCACCTCTTGTTCAATCTCATCCTCTGAATACAGATGTAGCCAGGGATCGTGGTAGAATGAATGATTGCCAATTTCGTGACCAGCGTTAGCGATCGCTTGTATTGGCTTGGTATTCTTTTCCAGCGCTGCATCTTGACCGACAATAAATACTGTGATTGTCAAATCCCATTGCTGGAGAATATCTAAGAAACGAGGGACTGCAATATCGAGGTAAGAGGGGAAAGTCTCCCAACCCGGAGCACCTTGATTTTTTAGATAAGACCAAATATTATCTAAGTCTAAAGAAAGGCTGGCTATCGGTCTATTTCCTGGTCTCTTGGTTTTCATTATAAGTTCAAGTATTGGGACAATTTTAAGCGTAAATTATAGTGTTAAATTTGGGCTTTATCGGTAAAGGTTCATAGTTTGACTCAAGGCTGGTTTTAGGGAAAACCTCAAGCCAGAAGGTTTGCAACTCCTTATTTTAAAAATAAAGAGTGACTTTAAGATCACAATTCCATAGGCGTAGCCCATCACAGGCATCGCCCAAATTAGTTTCCCATATTTATAAACAAATTCTGTTTCTCTAAAAAATATTCTCGGTGAATTAGACAATAGGCTTTCAGCACTTTTTTAATATCGACTTTATCGGCCCTTCAGACAACTTTTTACCCTGGTACTTAATTCCTGGTCATCAATATATCATAACCCAGAGACATTTAAACTTATATTAAGTAGGTTTTAGCGTAGGCGTAGCCCGTCGCAGACATCGCACTAGATATAGAAGTTATTAATGATTTGGATGCTAAATTTCTATAATTACTTCCAATAAAAAGCAAGCATACAAAAATTTTCCACATCCTAGATATTGATTTGCTGCCTCTGAGTCAAACACATTGCAATTCCTTTTTCGTAGTAAGCTGCCTCATTAATAAAAATCGGCCAAACGGTAGATGCACCCTCATAAAAAATTGTTTTATCATCAAAGGTTATAAAAATGGGATCTCCTGGGTTCAAGGCTTGATAATCCTTGTCTTGAAGCTCTGGATGAATCATCCCAAACATTGTACCATCAGGTTTTTTTGGATAGTCCACAACTGATAAGTGGTCATAGACAATTAACATTTCGTTAGTTGATGGAATTTCACCCTGGTTAAACTGTTCCAAATAGTTCAGAACTGCATGAACAAGTTCCTCTGTTTGTTGGAACAGCGTCGCTTTTAAGATACCTTGGGCAATAGGCCCAACCTCGATCGCAAAGCCTAATTTACACAGAGAATTTACAAATGGATTTTCTTCAATTAATTTAAAAGAGCAGCGATAAACCTTCACCAAAGGGCTGATCTGGCTCAGATAAGCAGCTAATTTCAAGTTTAATGGATGACTATTTACCAAAATAATTGTCAGTCCCATATTAGCTGTACTGCTGTGCAAGTCTAAGATGAAATCTGCTTGTTTATTCCCGTTTGATGCTAGGGTGTTTTGGATTGATTTAGCTTGCAATTCTTCGTAACTGTTCAGAGTCGGGTTTTGTAAGTCTTGCTTAAGAAAACAGCGATTTAAATCCTTCTCTACATATCGCCTCCCGGCTGCAAAAGCATGAGGATTTGCTAACAGGGTGACTGTCTCAAAACTTGGTCTAGTAATTAAATCGGGAAACTGGGCAAATTTTTGGATCAGGTAGGCCCCTGTAAACTCATTGCCATGAGTTCCACCGACAATTGCAACTCGATTAATCTGGTTCACGATTACACTAACTCCGGAATGCAGCCATCGAGGTATCAGTTCTTAATGTACCTTATGAAACATTCACTTTGCCGATGCGATCGCGATCGTGTGGTTGATTAAGATAGGACATATCAGGGCCATCGGGAATAATCCCGCCCGGGTTGAGTGGAAATAGGTTACCGTAATAATCCCGCTTCACACTCTCTACGTCGCAGGTGTCAGCAACACCTGGAAGCTGATATAAATCACGTAAGTAAGCTCCTAAGTTCTGATAGTCTCGAATTCGCCGCCGATTGCATTTAAATAAGCCGTAGTAGGCACTATCAAAACGAAATAAGGTCGTGAATAAACGAATATCTGCTAGTGTAAGACGATCGCCGCACAGATATCGATTAGTCTGCAATGCAATGTCAATCTCATCGAGAGTTGCGAACAGTTCGTTACAGGCTTGATTGTATGCTTCTTGAGTTTGGGCAAAGCCGCAGCGATATACGCCATTATTTACGGCATGATAAATCTTCTCATTCCACCAGTCAATCTTTTCTTTGAGTGCTTCTGGATAAAGATCCAAAGTGGGATTGTTGGCGAACTCGTTCAACTGAGAGTTGAGGATGACGATAATCTCTGCACTCTCATTGTTGACGATCGTTTTTGTTTGGTTGTCCCATAATACTGGAACTGTCGAGCGTCCACTGTAGCCTGGTTCTGCCAGTTGATACAATTGGGCCAGTGTGCGACAACCTTCTTCTTCTTCGTTGAATATCCAACCGCCTTCAATGGGAGAAGGAGAGACAATACATACTGATATTACCGCTTCGAGTTTTTTGAGCGATCGCACAACTAAGGTTCGGTGCGCCCAAGGACAGCCCAGCCCAACATAGAGTTTGTAGCGCCCAGCTGCTGGTGGGTGTGGATTCCCTGACTCTGTGCCGATGAACTTTCGAAACTGGCTATTAGGACGAATATACGCTCCCGACTGATTGGTAGGAGCAAGCTTTGACATCATTATTTGCCACATAGTCGTCCAGACAAACTTTCCTAGCCAAATTATCAGCTTTGGAGGGAGTGTCCTGCCCTTCTTCTTTGGGAGATTTTTATCGTCATCCATTGGAGTTGAGTTGCTCATGGCGACAATCTTGCTTTGGGAGCGATTAACGTTACCACTGCATGTGGTGTTGAATTTCTAGTCGGTAGGTTTCCATACCTACACGCACCTTGAGATTTCTTACTTTACTCTACTACGCTTTGCCTGAACTATTGCATCTATATAAGACAAGGTTTTGCAAACTCGTTAATAATCTTTTAAATCAAAAGATTCTGTCCACCTAGTGATTGAGTTTTTACCTCTCTTTGAATGACTATCGGGATAGATGATCGTTCCCGCTCATCAGCATATCGTTTTTTCCAAGTTTCAACTTAAACAAGGTAAATACCAAAGCTAATTTTCCATTCAGAAATTTCATAGTTACGTAATAGTTCAAGCGCATATTTTTAAATCTGATCCAATACTGCTCGGTTAAGGATATTCGTAGGTTGGGTTGAGCAAAGCGAAACCCAACAAACCCTTCAAAATGTTGGGTTTCGTTCCTCAACCCAACCTACACATTTTTATTTTTTAGCGTTAACCGAGCAGTATTGCAATCTGATATACCGTTTTGGGACTGTTAATGGTATCGGTCAGGAGTATATGGGTTTGCAACTGGTTTGATACCAAAGCAAGCGCGCTCATTGAAATAGTGCTGCATTTGTCAATCAATCATCAGGAATACACATTTTCTAGCAGTTAATTTTATATTTGTTAGATTACAAACCTCGCGATTCTCATACCCTGCGGGTTCGCAGATGTTCTCGTAGAGTAGCTCTAACTCACCGCTACGCGTCTTATTGCAACAGATGGTAGAGGTGCATAGCTGTGCGTCCCTACTTCAACAATCAAAAACTTTCAAAAATTAGCTATTATGGCTCAAAACATTTTTAACCTTTTCATAACCTAAAATTAATCAAAATTTATCCGGTATCAGCTCTAGACTTTCTGAAATAAACATTGTACAAAAAAGCTAGCCCTTACAGGATGCAAATTACATGAGTCGAAAAGTCAGCAAAGTGTTTAAACAGTCCGGGGTAATTCCTTACAGAGTGAACAATGGCAAAATTGAAATCTTGCTAATCACAACCCGTAACTTTCAACACTGGGTAATACCGAAAGGAGATATTCCTAATGGCATGAGTCCGCCTGCTTCAGCAGCCAAAGAGGCATGGGAAGAAGCAGGGGTGATTGGGCAGGTAGACGCCAATGAACTGGGCACTTACAAGTACCGCAAACGAGGCAAAATTTACCGCGTCAAGATGTATTTGTTACCAGTCGAGATGCTGAGTGAAGATTATCCAGAAGCAAGTAAAAGAAAACGGCAGTGGGTAGAAGTGACTAAAGCTATCAGGCGGGTTAAGTTTAATTCACTCAAACGAATCCTTAAGGGTTTTTTCCAGGTCAAATCTCACTTTTGTGCATTTCGATGTTAGTCAGATAAGTAAGTTGGCACAATAAAACCAAACTATGTGAAGAAAGCTCAACAAGACTAAAACTCCTTTTCCCCCTGCTTCCTGCCCCCTGCTCCCTGCCTTATCCCAACTATAATTATTCACGCCGACCTACTTATATAAATAGATATTATTAGCCCTCGAAGCAAGGTGAGGGCTTTTTTTGGAAGTGGCATACTTAAAACTAGACAAGTTGCTCAAGCAATTGGTTAAAAGTAGACAGACTTCCGCCACGGTGTACTATTTCAAACATGCTCTAAGTATTCAGCCGAACTCGATATTATCTGTTGCTTCAATTAAAGCACTACGAATTCCTGGCTCACTCATCGAATGCCCGGCATCAGGAACCACTATAAATTCGGCTTCTGGCCAAGCCCGATGTAATTCCCAAGCTGATATCATCGGGCAGACCACATCATAGCGTCCCTGAACAATTACAGCTGGAATATGGCGGATGCGGTGTACATTTAAGAGTAATTGATCTTCAGTTTCAAAAAATCCCTTATTCATAAAGTAATGGCATTCAATCCGAGCGAAAGCTGAAGCAAATTCACTCTCGCCAAACTTTTGCATGAGTTCTGGATCTAAGAAAAGTCTACTGGTGCTAGCTTCCCAAATTGACCAAGCACGCGCTGCTGTTAATTGAATTTCTAAATCTGGACTGGTTAACTGCTTGTAATATGCTGCGATCATATCATTACGTTCTGCGATCGCAATTGGTTTAAGATATTCTTCCCAAGCATCAGGAAAAATATAGCTAGTACCCTCTTGATAGAACCATTGCAACTCTTTTTGCCTCAGCATGAAGATTCCACGCAGGATTAATCCCGCGCATTGAGAGGGATGGGTTTGACTGTAGGCTAATGATAATGTGCTACCCCAACTACCACCGAAAACCACCCACTTTTCTATACCTAAATGTTGGCGCAGTTTTTCGATATCACTGACTAAATCCCAAGTGGTGTTTTCTCGTAACTCAGCATGGGGTGTACTTTGACCACAACCGCGCTGGTCAAACATCACTAACCGCCATTTTTCTGGGTGGAAATATTGCCGATAAAAAGCTGGACAACCACCACCAGGGCCCCCATGCAGCAAAACGATGGGTTGACCTTGCGGGTTACCTGACTCTTCAAAATGAATAGTATGAAGGTCGGAAACCTGTAAATTACCTTCTAAGTAAGGCTCGATCGCTGGGTAAAGTTCTCGCATTTTCGGTATTTTATCAGTAATGTTGTCATAGCGATCGCTAGCTTTTTGGAACCAACTTCAGTAATTCATGTCAGTACGATTGAATACTATTTATATAAAAGCTACCGTACTCTTCCTGTCAAGGAATTTTAACAGATGTGTCCAGTCGGTGTTCGTACTAGTCACTCAACTCATGCCTTAGAAACCGGCTTGGCAAAGCTTTGGCTCATATTAGTGGGAGTCAACCAATATCAGGATGAACAAATACCCTGTTTGCGTTACTCAGCACTAGATTGCCAAGGTTTAGGAGAAGCATTAAACGCCGCAACTCAGGGATTTCCGCAAAGGGATGTGAAGATTCACAACGATTTTGCTCATCGGCAGCCCCTATTAGAAAATGTCCGTACCAGTCTCAAACAAGTAGCTGCTGCTACGAAACCCATCGACACCGTTCTGTTTTATTTTTCTGGACATGGGATGCTAGAGCCATCGAGTCAGCAGGTGGTATTGTGTCTCAAAGATACTCAAAAAGACAACTTAATCGAAACTGGTCTAAAGTTGCAAGAATTATTGCAATTATTGGAAAATTGTGCTGCCCAGCAGCAACTTGTATGGCTGGATGCGTGTCATAGCGGTAGCATGACGTTATTGGGGGCTAGGGGAGAAACACCAATAGATCCGCAACTAAACCCTACACAAGAATTAGTAGAAGTTCTGCGACAACGCGCCGCAAAAAGAAAAGGATTTTATGCCCTACTATCTTGCGATCAAGGACAACAATCTTGGGAATTTCCGCAATTAAAACATGGAGTATTCACTTATTACTTAATTCGGGGACTGCGGGGAGAAGCAGCTGACTCTCAAGGCATTATCGAAGCAGATGGACTTTATCGCTACGTTTATCACCAAACTCTCGCATATATAGATAAAGCTAATCAGCAACTGCGGGTGATTAATCAGCTAAAAAAAGGTCGCGGCGAAAACCAAATTCATCCAGAATATCCATCTCAAACGCCTAAGCGAATTGTAGAAGGAATCGGAGAAGTGATTTTAGGACTAAAACCAGATAAAACAGTTTCTACACGACATCCACGACAGGCATTAGTTATAGAGGGACTTCCTAAGAGCAAGAGTGCTTTAGCTTTGGGTAAAATACTCAATACATCTGGTGGCTTTGAGGTAAATTATTGGACTATTAGCGAAAAAACCCCTTCTTCAGATGTCCGCAAAGCGATCCAAAAGTGCTTACTATCTGAATCTTTTTCTGAGTCACCCAATACCGCCAATTCTATAGAAGAAACCGTAACTGTATTTTTATACTTGCGAGGGCAGATTCAAGAAACTGAACAAGGAGAAGCAGTATTAGTACTTTCTGATAATGTTGTACTTAATCGTTCCTGGTTGAGAAAACAGCTGCGCCGATGTCGCTCGCAACAAATTATCATATTAGATTGCCCTGTGGGAACGCACACATCTGCATCTCTACGCGATTGGGTGGAAGAACTACAACTGGGACTAGATGAACAATGTCTAATTGCTGCTGCTGCGCCACCCTTAGAAAGTGAACGCTTTGCTTCTTGTTTAGTAGATACCCTAAATAAAGTAGCACAGCCGTCTGCCCCTAATATCCAAGCATCTGGACTCACCGCCGCAGCTTGGATCACACAATTACAAGTAGAATTATCGCGCACCGATATCGAATTATATTTCTGGTTATTTGGTTCTCAAGGTGTGATTGAAGTCTTACCAGGAAAAACTTTGTTTTCGGGCGATACTTCGGAACAAAAAGCTGAAGATTTAGATGATTTGAGTTCAGCCTTAGGGGTAGATTACACTCAACTGCGGGATTTACTCAAAGCTGGGAGATGGTTAGAGGCGGATGAGGAAACTACAACTCTCATCTTGAAAATAGCTGGTAGAGAAGAAAAACGCTATCTTGATTTAGAAAGTCTAGAAAACTTTCCCTGCATCGACTTATGTGCTATCGATGCTCTCTGGGTTAAATATAGTCATGGACGCTTCGGTTTCAGCGTCCAGAAGCGGATTTGGGAGAGTATTCGAGATACTTCTGCCAGCGATCCTGTGCTGGCTTTGATCATTGGTAATGATAATGTTGCTGCTTCCCAAACTTGTATTGATTTTGGCAATCGCGCTGGGTGGCGTTTAAAAGATTCCTGGATTGATTATAGTAACTTAATTGTGGAAGAAGATGCTCCCAATGGGCAGTTACCATACTTTGGTTTTTTTGAGCAGGTTTGGCGGTTAAAGGTATTAGGTGTTTGGGAATGGCATAGTGCGATCGCTACAGCTTCCTGGTGGCGATTATGTGTTGCTTTGTTCTCTCGCATTGAGACTTGTCAAATCAAATAGTCCCGATACCCATGATCTGGAGTTAAACTCATCAAAGCCGTGAAACAGTCGTTTTTGTGTCGACTGTTGCACTTAACACATTACCCATCTATGGGATGATGTATTTCGCATTCTGAAAGAGTAAACATACTCAAAAATTTGGTTTCCGCGACGTTTTGCAATTGATCGCTGGTATCGGTTTTTCAAACAACGTCTTAAACAGCAACCATGATACAACTCTCCAATGGCCTTCCACCTGCACGGCAATCGCCCAAGCTGAGAATCATCACAGCATTGCAAACTTGGGCTGCTACTCCCGATGGGATGTCAACGATTCTGAGGGCAATTAAATCGATTGGAAGAGATTAAGCAGCAAGATTACCCAATGGATGAGCTACTCCGATTTTTCACATTCTTCTACACGATGGAAGAGGTGGGCAGAAAACTGCAAAAAATGGCAGGTACGCTGATTCACAATTGAATTGGGGATTGGGGATTGGGCACAAGAGGCACAGAGAAGGGTGCAGAGGAGAGGAATTTTTCCTCTGCTCCCGTTCGGCTACGCTCACGGCAAGCCTGCTCCCCTGCTTCTTCCCCAGTCCCCAGTGGAGCGATCGCAAGTAGCCTAACCCAAACATCGCCCTCAAAACTCGGAACTTCGAGATGAGAACTTGGAATGTTGCATGAGAGTCTATAACTTGTGTGTACACACGATTCCCTTGCGAGAAAAAGTAACGTGGATATATTTTCTACACACAAAGATACTACTTTCAAAAACTTTGTTACAAGTAGTGTTATTTATGATTGTCATAATTAAAACAATTGACTCTCAACTATCAATGGTGAACTCTACCCTCGTTGTCACACTCTATGTCAACCCTATGACAGGGAATGATACCAATACTGGTTCACGGTTGAGTCCGTTTAAAAGCCTCACCCGTGCCTTAAAAGTAACCAAAATCCCCACAATAATTCATCTCGAATCTGGGACTTACAGCGCCGCTAGTGGTGAGGTATTCCCACTGATCGTTCCTGGAGAGGCGAATGTGGTGGGTAACGAAGCAAACAAAGGTGCAGGGATTATAATTTCCGGGTGTGGCAAGTATCAAAGTCCTAGCTTTGGTATGCAAAATATCACGCTGCTTTTGGTAGATAATGCCAGTCTTTTAGGTGTAACTGTCACTAATCCCTCAGCCAAAGGTACTGGTATCTGGATTGAATCGGCTGCACCTACTTTAGGTAACAATACTTTAAGCAACTGTGGGCGGGAAGGTGTGTTTAGTACTGGTACTGCCAAACCCGCAATTTTAGATAACATATTTGTGCAAAATACTGCTAGCGGGTTAGTGATGGCAGGCCATAGCCAGGGAGAAGTACTAGGGAATGTATTTCAAAAAAACCCTTTAGGCATAGCAATTAGTGACTTTGCCACTCCTGCGATCGCAAATAACAAGTTATCAGAAAATCGCACGGCGATCGCCCTTTCTCGCAACGCCCAACCTGTGCTGCGTCAAAATCTTATTGTTAAAAATACCCAAGGTGGTCTATTAGTCAATGGCAATGCAGTCCCTGATTTAGGCAATACCCAAGATCCCGCTGATAATATTTTTCGTGATAATAATGAATTTGATTTATACAATGCCACTACACAAAAGCTAGTTTCCGTAGGTAATCAATTAAATCCTGCTCTGGTCAAGGGCTTAGTCGAAATTATCTCAACCAATCAAGTAACAGTTAGCACCAGTTTCTCCGCTCCCCCAACAGAATCCTCATCTCAAAAACTCCCCGCATCTCCCCAACTAGATGGACATTGGGCAGAACCATTTATTAAGGCATTAGTGAGCATGGATTTAACTCATGCTTTTGCCGATGGTAGCTACCAGCCAGATAAACCCATGACTCGTGCCCAGTATGCAGTTCTGGTGGCGATCGCCTTTAACCCATTTCCCAAAATTCCAGCACCTGATTTTACGGATGTACTCAAGGATTTTTGGGCTTATAGTGCGATCCAAATTGCGGCTAGCGGTGGCTTTGTTGGCGGATTTAGCGATCGCACTTTCCGCCCCGATCAAAATGTACAGCGGCTACAGGTGATTGTCTCCCTAGTAAACGGACTAGGGCTACCAGCAGTTGATAGCGATGTTTTAGAAGTATATAGCGATCGTCATACCATTCCCGACTACGCCCGGACAGCCGTTTCCACTGCTACACAAGGGGGAATAGTTGTCAACTATCCCGATCCAAAAGTGCTTGCACCTTCACGTTTGGCAACACGTGCTGAAGTTGCAGCGATGGTTTATCAGGCATTAGTCGCTATTGGGCGAACATCTGCGATTAAATCAGTCTATGTAGGGTTGCATTCTAGAAGTTGACAAGTAGAATAGGAAACACTGCTTATCGGCTTGGTAACTCTTGGAAAAAAAACCATGTAGTTAAAAGCACGTTAGGCTAATATGCGATGGGTGACAAATTTGAGACCTATTGCCTAAAGCTAATAGCCCCATGTTAACAACACTTCCAGACACCTCTGCCAACTTAGCGATCGCCTTATTAATTAACTATAGTTTCGATCTCAGTGGTTATACTGCCAATGAGCTAGTTGAGCGTTGGCAAACGCAATACCCGCTTAATTGGCTACACCTGGCAGTGATTGAGGCACTATATCAAGGTCGTTATAAAGCGGTTTCCGTGCAGCAAATCTTAGTATTTTGGCAGCGCCGGGATCAGGCTACATATCATTTCAACATGGAATTTGAACGGATGATTTGTAGCAAATTTCCCCAAAGTTTAACCTCATTGCCTGCTCCAGCCCTACCGCTAGCCAAGAGAAACCCTACTGTAGAGAAAGTGACGAGTCCTCAATTACCACCAGCTAGGATTCACAACGGTTATCAAAAAAGCAATACTACAACTCTACAACTGAAAAGTTACGAGCCAAAGACATCTTTGAGTGAACAAGAGGAGAAGCAGGAAGATAGAGACAATAAAACTGTCCTAAAATCTCCATTTTCTGGGAAATTTGCCTCTTCTGCAACGCTTCAGCTTTCGTCTGCTGTCAGCCAAAGGCAAACTTCACAAGAAAGTCCACCGCCTTCTCCATCACCAAGCCATCATCAACGACAGCCAAAATTGCTCCCACCTGCTGCTATTCATGCCCCAATCGGGCAATTTACTCCCGAAAAAAGCGATCGCTCTGACTCTTTCACATCTAAACTCAAAGCCATGTCTGGGGAGCAAGGGAGCAGGGGGAGAATAACTAATGACAAATGACAAATGACAAATGACATTTTATTCTGCAATTAACTGCTTAAAGCGCTCGTCATCGGCAATCTCATCAAAATCTAGGTCAGTTGCTGCGTCTTCTTTATACCTGGGATTAAGTTCAATCGCTTGTTGTAGAGTTAGCAGAGATCGTTCAACTTGTCTTTGCAGTGCGTAACAGGCTGCTTTGTTGTAATGGGCACTTGCATAATCTGGCTTAATTTCTAAGGCTTTGTTAAAACTAGCGATCGCTTCATCATCGCGTCCCAATCTCACCAAAGTATAACCGCGTTTATCCCAAATTTTGGGAGAATTGGGTTGGAATTCCAGCGCTTTATCCAAAGACGCTATTGCCTCTTCATATTGCTCTAATGCTACTAAGGAAAGACCGCGATTTAACCAAGCAACTGCATCATCAGGCTTGATTTGTGTAGCTTTGTCAAATGAGCCAAAGGCTTGCTGGTGTTGTTGTAAGTTACCAAAAGCAACGCCGCGATCGCACCAAGCTTGATGATAATCTGGCTGAATCTGAATAGCTCGATCGTAGGAAGCGATCGCATCTTTGTAGCGTTTCAATCTTCCGAGAGTTAGACCTCGTTTTAACCAAGCCACAGGTTCATCAGGTTGGATTTTAACCGCTTGGTTGTAAGCTGCGATCGCATCTTCATAACGCCTTTTAGAAAACAGCCCGTCTCCCTGTTGTACATACTCATCAGCGGTTAATTCCGGTTGTTGTGGCTGTTCCTGTATTTCTTCCTTAACTTCAGAATTACCTGCTTCTGGAATGGATTCTGGTGTAATTTCAGTTAATTCTTGAAGAATCAGATCCTTTCTTTCTTGGGCATCCAATTGTAACTCAGAGAGTTGAGAGACAAATTCAGTTTCTAATCTTTCCAGCTTCTCCAAAATGAGAATCTTTTGTTGTTGAGCATTCACTTGTAATTCTGAGAATTGCGAAGTGAATTCAGAACCAGATTTTTCTAAATTCTCAATGATTAACTCTTTGCACTTTTGAGCATCTCCTTGTAATTCTGATAGTTTATTAGCAAATTCTGACTGCAATACTGTTAAGCTCTCAACAATTTTATTTTTTTGCTCCTGAGCATCTACCTGTAATTCAGATAATTCAAGTTTCAATTGTTTATCTAATTCTCCTAAACTTTCAAATGTAATCTCTTTTTGCTTTTGAGCATCTCTCTGTAATTCTGATAAATTATCAGCAAATTCTGACTGCAACTTTGTTAAACTTTCAAGAGCTATATCCTTTTGGGTTTGAGCATCAGACTGCCATTTAAAAAGTTGAGATGTGAACTCAGACTTTGAGATTTCTAAATCAGCAACGGCTACTTCCTGCTGTTGTTGCATACCTGACTTTAAATTAGACAGTTCCTCTGCCATAACCGAAACTAATTTTCCGAGATTTTCCAGTGCTATCTCTCTTTGTTGTTGAACATCAAACTCTAACTTAGATAGCCCAGAAGCAAATTTTGACTCTAAATTTTCTATATTTTCTTGAGACTTTTTGAGTTCAGTTTCTAATCTACCTAATACTTGTGCTTTAGCTAAATCTAGCTCAGATGTAAGGAGAGATACATTTTCTTGTTCGCTTTTAATTTTTTGTTGTAAAGCAGTCGTTTCTTGTTCTAATTCATAATTGATTTTTTTAGCTTCTTGAATAACATTTTCAGCCTCTTGCTTAACAGTGGTTAGCTGATTTTGCAAATTTTCCATTCCTTGTAGTTGTTGCATTGCTCTATCAACAATTTCACGGATTACCACCCGGCGCAGGAGCCAAAATAAAGCAATGATTGCAACTGGAAATAGACTTAATATAACTAGCCAGACATTGAGTAAGATAGTTGTACGGCTAAAAGCGCTATTAAAATCAGATTGGACTTGCTGTTGAATTCGCTTTTCGGCTCGTAGTCGCGCTAATTCTTCCCGTTCTTGATTCGATAAGACTGGAGTAGGAGTTATTGTTGGGGAGGGTGATAGCGCAGATTGTCCACTGGCAATTCCAACGGATAACAGTAAGGGTAAAAATACAATAGTGCTTTTTACAATTAAAGCGAAAACAGCTTGATTTTTGCTCTTCATAACAACCATCTCAGTCTGTTGGTCAGTTTTTGAAGCGGCGTGCCTCTCTCCAATCTATAACAGAATTAAGTAGTTATATGTTGTAGAAGCAGTGGGAAATGCTGAACAGTCCTTAACTATTCCCTTTCCTCGTCTCTTGGTATACGTACAGCTTCGGTAGTGAAGTGCTGTCAAGTTTTTGACATTAGTTTTTGTGAGGTACTATTATAACATTACTAAGTTGTTGCACCATACACCGAACTAAGTTCAGACTTTGTTCTTACAAATAGCAGAGCGTTGAAACTGGAAGTTTATAGCTGTATGCAAAGTGTCAGGTGTGGGTACTTCGCACTAACATGATTATTATCTAGGGTAAGCAGATTACTTATCCTAAAATTAACTTAACAAAGGCGGTAGAAAATGGGTCGCATAAATCCTTATACACTGCAATTGCAGATTACCCGAATGTTTGAGCAAGGGCAATCATTTTTTGCCACAACCAAGGTACAAGAATGGTTGAAAGAACGTAAACACAATCCAGATGATTATGACATTATTTTCAATAAAAAACCTGCACCTCCTGGTTCAAAAGAAGTGATGGTAGTAGAAATTGAATTACGCCGCAAAGATGGACAACCTGTAGATCCTTGGTTACAGGAACAAGCAAATCTTCATGCCTGATTTTAATTCATATTATCTTAATAGAATTTAACCAAGAGCGTTCCCGATTGTGGAATGCTCTTTGTTATCTTTGGATTGCTCATAAATACTTTTTAAAATCATCAGAATGAAATCTAATCAGCGGTGGATTTTTGCATTTTGGGTTTACTTTGGAATTTTAATGTTTATCTCGATGTCAGCCTACCTGAGAATTATTCCAGCAAAAATATCACAAATCCCTTATTATGATACAATTTTGCATTTCCTATTGCTAGGGATCGCTGCTTACTTGGGCCATCTAGCATTAAACAAACGTAAGATTCAAATATTCAATATTTCTCTGCCGATGGCATCACTGATTGTAATATTTTTTTGTATAGTTGATGAGGTAATTCAATTATTTTCACCCTATCGTAGCTTTGATTTAGTTGACTTAGCCGCTGACCTGTGCGGTATTGTGTTGTTTACCTGGTTAGCAGAAAGACAGAATTTGACCAAATCTGAAAAAACTCAACCTTGAAAGAACTATATAGGTAAATTCTACTTTTGCTTCTATACTTTTGCTCTTTCTGTAGTAGCTTGCGGTAAGTCGTTATGTGTGTATATTTATCAAAATCACCCTATCAGGTGATTCTAATGGGTGAGGTACAATAAACACAAAATATCGTACCTTGAGGCTATAAATGATTGCTTGGCATACCGATTTTTAGCCTCAGGAATTAGGAAATAGATAATGACTGTCAACCAAATTATTGGAGATTCACCAAATCAGATTAGTGCCAGCTTTGGTAAACGTTTTTTTGCCTGGATGATGGCTCAAAGTAGCGGTACGTATGATAAAATTGTGAGCGAGCGCAAACGTTCTCTTTTTGCTAATCTCCAAGGTAAAGTGTTAGAAATTGCTCCAGGAACAGGTCCTAACTTACCCTACTACCCTAAAGATATCCACTGGATAGGAATCGAGCCAAACCCACACATGCATTCCTATCTCCAAAAACAAGCAGAAAAACTGAGTTTAAACATCGACCTCCGCATTGGTAATGCTGAATGGTTAGATGCTGAAGATAACAGCATAGATACAGTTGTGAGTACCTTAGTTTTGTGTTCAGTGCCGAATATAGATTATACATTACAGGCAATTTTAAGAGTACTCAAACCAGGTGGACGCTTCTTATTTATTGAACATGTTGCTGCACCTCAAGGAAGTTTATTACGACAACTACAAAGCGCAATTAATCCGATTTGGAAAGCGATAGGTGATGGTTGTCATCCAGATAGAGAAACTTGGATATCCTTAGAAAATGCTGGTTTTGCTAGTGTGAATTATGAGCGATTTGACGCACAATTGCCGATAGTTAGTCCTCATATTATCGGTGTAGCGACAAAGTGAAACAACTTTTTGGGGTTGCTGAATAAAAATATGAATAAGAGGATGTTTGAAAAGTAGTGGCTGATGTATCAAAAATTTTAGATCCTCCTAAATCCTCCTTAAAAAGGAGGACTTTGAAAAAAAAGGCTTGCTTAGGAGGATCTCGATATAACCGTAGACTTTTCAAACAACCTCTAAACCCCCAGCTTGATGCGTGGGGTTTCTGATATCAGAGATTTTAGAGATTTTCGCGCAGGAAAGTACCAATTTGATCTAGTTCCTGCTGATTGAGGCGAAATTCCCCAGCACTGATGATTCCTTCCACCTGCTTTGGATTACGTCCGCCAACGATCGCAGCTGTCACCGCCGGATTGTTTAAAGTCCAAGCGATCGCCACCTCACCGGCCGAGCGATCGTGTTGTTCACCAATGTGCTGCAACACCTCGACCAGTTTCAGGTTACGAGATAGACGTGGCTCCTGAAACTCATCACTCTTCTTACGCCAATCATCATCTGGTAAATTGGCAATCCGCTCAGGTGTCATCTTTCCTGTGAGCAAACCAGATTGCATAGGCGAATACACAATCACACCGATGTTGTTTTCCTTACAAAAAGGCAGAATTTCCTTCTCAACATCGCGCTTCACCAGTGAATAAGGTGGTTGCAATGAGATAACTGGTGCAATCTCCTGGACACGTTTCAACTGTTCTACATTGAAGTTTGAAACCCCAATATAGCGAACCTTACCCTCATTCTTGAGCTTGGCGAGAGTTGTCCAGCCTTCTTCAATTTCTGAGTCAGGGTTAGGCCAGTGGATTTGGTAGAGATCAATGGTTTCAATGTCGAGTCGGCGCAGACTGGCTTCAACTTCCCGCCGCACCGAATCCGCCTTGAGGCTGCGACCAATTTCACCCTTTTCATCCCAGATCATTGAGCATTTAGTGAAAATGTAGGGGCGACTAGATCGACCTTTGAGCGCCTTAGCCACAACCTCCTCAGAATGTCCCAGACCATAGATAGCTGCGGTGTCAATCCAATTAACACCGAGGTCAAGAGCGCGATTGATCGCTTCAATCGATTCCTGGTCATCCTGCACTCCCCAACCAAAAGCCCACCCACCTCCACCGATCGCCCAAGCACCAAAGCCAATTGGGGTAATGTGAAGCTCCGAATTACCGAGCTGTTTGGTTTGCATATCTATTTTCTCCAAGGATTTTTGAGTCAATTGCTAGTTTAGGTTACAAATATTTTCTCAACCGCTATCTGAAGTGTGAATGACTACTGCTGAAAACACGACAGCGAATCACTACTTATGTAGGATTACTAAATCCTGAATGTTGTGTTGATACATACTACTTATACATTAGTACAGCACGGTGTAAATCCAGCTACTATCTCAATTAACAAGACAAGTGACTTGAGCCACTTGTCTTCCGTAGGCTTGCTCGAAGATATTAACAGTTGCCAGTGTTTATCAAAATAGAGAAGTCACATGTCAGAAGATTTAAAAGGCAAAGTTGCGCTGATCACTGGTGCAAACAAAGGTATTGGGTATGAGATTGCACGGCAACTCGGTTCTAGAGGTGCTACCGTTCTTGTTGGTGCAAGAGATATAAAACGTGGTGAAGAAGCGGCGAATAAACTCCGTTTAAATTCACAGTTCTGTTTGCTGCTGAACTTAAAGATACCGCGATTAAAATCAATGCTGCTGACCCTGGTTTCACAGCGACTGATATTAATCAATACCAAGGGTATCGCACTGTTGAGCAAGGAGCGATCCCTACGGGGGGCTACACCTACGCAGCAGTAAGACTTGCTACTTTACCTGATGATGCTTCAAGCGGAGGGTTTTTTGATGAAAATTGTGGAGTTACTTGGTAGAAAATAGGAGACATTGAGCCTCAGAAGGTCAACATTGAGCCTCAGAAGGTCAACGTCGAGCTTCAGAAGGTCAACTTCGAGCCTCAAAAGGTCAAAATTGAGCTTTTGAGGCTCAACATTCAAATTTTAATAAGGATTTGAATCAATCCGTCCCCTTTTGACACTCCTGAGATAGTACCCAGAAGTTGGCCGGTTTCTCAAGTTAAAGGTATCGCCACTGCGAACTTTCCAAATTTTGTAATTGGAAAAGGTCAAAGGCTTTCGAGGTTCGCATACTTCCGGTAGATGATTTCCAAGTACAAAGTACGCCGCACCCCTACCCATAACTTTTACCAAACCGTTTTTATCCACAAGAACCGATGTACTTTCACTAACTGCTATGCCTAAAACACTGCTAGATACACCGTCCTTAATTTGACGGGCAATGAAAGTCATAATTCGACCCATTCTTTCTCGCCTGTCGAAGTGTGTATCTACAATAGTTCCCTTCAAATTACTCCAATTGAAAAAGTTGTAAGTAAAAGTAATGTCCCGGTAAGGATCTTCGAGTGCGTCTCTAGTTTCAATGCCTTTTTCGGAAGAAGCACAAGCATCATAGACACAATCACTTTGGATCATCGCACCCGCACTGGTGCCACCAACACCACCTCCCTTCAGGTAAACTGACTTAACAGCAGCCTCAAGCTTGGTATCTTTCCAGTTGCGGATGTATTGACATTGGTCGCCGCCAGCAAAGAAAACCACATCAGCATTTCTGACTTTTTCATAAATCTCGGCTTTGTTTGCCTCTTGTCTATTGCTAACCAGAAGAGTTTCCACAGAGTTTACGCCCTTCATAGCAGAAATTAGCCGATTGTAATCGTGATTACCATTAGTGCGGAGAACTACAACATTAACTTTAGTACTGGAGTTGCTACTTCCCCGAACTTGGTTAATCATCCATTGGATAGCATCATCGACATCAGGGCCTCCCCCACCTAAGCTCAGGACTGGGCCCCCTAAGGAGGGACGGACATCATAGGAGGGAGATGGGGAGGGGCGGACATCAACAGTGTCACCCAGGAAGTAGCGTTTCCAGCTTGCAATAAAACGGGTTATTAGGAAGGTTCCCATTTTCAACAACTTGATTCCTGTACTTTTCAAGCGCCTTGCTATGCTTGGGAATGCCTTTGTCATACTAAACTTCTGGAGCAAACTGCAATTATTGCTAGGCTGTTACGCACTTTAATTGCTTATTTATCCGTGAAATTCGTCTTTTGTCATTAGTCATTTATCAGATGTCCTTTGTAAATAATTAATGACAAATGACAGTTTTAACGAAAAAATGTGCAACTTAGACGCGTACTAGCTTAACTCTGGCACTAGATAGGGTAGAATTTCCAGCGTACAGGGCTTGTACTGTTTGTTAACGCAAAATATCGCGGAGTAATCATTTATTCTCTGCCCTATTCTGCGAAAATCTCCCTATTACTTGTGTCTTTTATAGTGCTTCTCCTTCTCCAATGGAAGCAATACACCACAATACACAGTAGGGGCACAGCAATATTCTCTCGCGATCGCTTGAAGCGACAACCGCTATAATTTTGACCAGATGAAATCCAAAATTGAAAACCAAGAAGGTAACTCTGAATACGGTTCGGATCAACTGGAGAAGTAGGAGGAGAAAAACTCCCCCTACTCAAAAACTGCTTGCCTCAACAAATAATTTTCCTTAACCAAAGAATATTGGCTGTTTCCCAATCATTAGCCCGAATTACACGCCTTCACTATGCAACGAAATTAAGAAATTAAAACGCTTGCTGATTGGGTCTTTCAACAGAGAAGGAGAGAGGTTAGCACTATTGCTGCGGTTTTCAAACAAGACGCTTAACTCTTGATAAGGATTGTTGGTTGTTGAATCCCAGGTAATTTGCCCAACGTACTTGTCATTTTCGCGATCGAGCGTAACATTCTCTTCCTTATCCAACGCCCCGGTACGGCCATTAGGTTCCACCAGCTTCACTTTTATATTATCCACAAGATCGGGATGCGCTGGCGTCACAGAAATGCGTAATGGCGATGCAGAATAAAATCCGCCTCTGCCGCCCAAGAAAGTATATTGCCAATCAAGCTCTATCACGGCACCAGCAGTAGAAAAATCACCCACGCTGTCAGAGATCAGTCTCAAGTGGCGGTTGGTTTGGGTTTCTGTTGAAGGTAAGGTAGATAGATTTGCCATTGTTGTTCTCTCCTATCTTTCAGTTGTTGAAATTGACTTAATTCTTCATCGCATCTCTAAAGTCAACGCTTTCTTTGGCGGAGCCTTTAGGTGTTGTTCCCTATAGTTACGGAATGCGAATTCGCTGCCCAGGCACGAGTACGGTAAGGTCGGGCCCAATCACATCTCGATTAGCTTCATAAATTTCTCTGAACCTATTGCCATCACTGTAAGCTCTTTCGGCTATCAAAAAGAGATAATCATTTGGTAGCACAACATATTCTTTCCCAGGTTCAGGTCTAATGTTTGTTGGCAGTATTGGAATGTAAAGTATCTGCCCAGCTAAAAGCGAGCCAGGGTTCGGCCCAATTACATTTTTATTAGCCTCATAGATTAACGTGAAGATACTTTCATCACCGTAAGCTCTCTGGGCTATCTTTGATAAATCGTCACCTTGTCGCACAACGTATGTTTTGCTTGGTATGGGTTCTTGAAGTTGTGGCGCGGTGAAATCCTCAGGTAGGTTGGGCAAGTTCTTCAGGAAACTGATACTTGGCGAGAAAAAGTACTCACCGCCCTTGAGTGTTACGAAGTTTACAAACTTGACATCAGATTTTGCGGTTGGTTGATCCCGCTCTTTTAACCAGTTTTGCGCTGGCTGTGGCACTTCTTGAATCACCGGATCGCTTTGACCAGGTTGGCTTTGACCACTGACTGCATCCAATCCGGTTCTGTCGTAATTTTTATTTTCTATGTTGCGCGACAGGGACATAGCGGGTTCAAGGAATGTGGGATTGTTAGACCAGAACCGCTGAATAAACTCAAATTGTTCCCAGATATCAGACTGGTAGCACATGAATAGCAACCCAACACCACCTTTAGGTAGTCGATCGAGGTTGCTATAGTCGCTGATCTCTGCACCATAGGTGACTCCACGTCGTGTAATCCGATGTCCAAGCTCCTGTTCTTGGCTCTGGGCAAAAGGCCCGCCTTTTCTAACCGATTCTAATCGCGGATTAGTTGTGCGAAGATGCGCTTGGAATGGACATTTTAATCCAGCAGCATCATCACTATAGTCAAAGTTATTTAGGTTTTTTTGCCCGTCTTTTTCTGATTGAACAAGTGGTGTGCCATCTTCAAAACGTCCTACTACCATTGCTCCAGCTTGCTGAGGAGAGATCCCCAATGCATTACCTAAGGCAACTTCGGCTTTTTTAAATCCTTGAACATTTTGCTCAAGTTTGCGAAAGACAAGAAAACTACCAAAGCTAACATTTTGAGTGCCAAAGGGATCTTGAACCAGGGCAAGATTGAGTCGAGCGCTGAACAGATTTTTGGCAATATTGCCTTGTTCTTCAACTACATCTTTCTGAAAAAAGAGCGGGTCGCCAACACCATCTGTGAAGCCAAAAGGCTCAACAACATTATTCTTGCCAGTGTTATTAAACTTGCGACGGATTACCAGTCCTGGCTCAACAGTGGCTATTGTCGCAATGTTCCTCAGTTGGTCGGTAATTTCTGATTGTTTTTTATTGACATCTGTTAAATTATTGGCTGCTATGATCACCAATGCATCAATGTCGTTCTGAAATCCTCCCTCCCAAGCGCTAACTGGTGGATCTAGAAGTGCATACTGTCGGGTCTTCATGCCGTCTTGGAAGACATCAGCATAGTCATCATTCAGTTGTTTTTCGTCAGGTGTTTTTCGATTCTGAAGATTGGGACTTTTCGGCTGTTGAGAATTAGGTAAACCTAGTTTTGCGTAGCCTGACGAAGATAAAGAGAAGTGGACAAATACACCTGCATCACGTTTTTCATTTCTCCAGGCAACAGCATCATCTAACTGCTTCTTGGTAGAGATAATATCTTTATTTGCGAGTTGAGCAATCCATTGCTTAAGCGATCTGATTTTGTCCAGATTGTTTTTGGGATTGGGAAAAGTTAAGAAAATATGTACAGAGTTGTCTCTTCCATGTGATTTGAGAATGTTGCCTTGTAAGTCTTGGAGAACATCTTGATACTGTTGGTCGTTCTGGTCAATAGGTTCTTTGTTGGAATTGAGGTCTAGTGGCATTGTTTACTCCTTAAACAACTTAAGATGCTGAATCGTGTTGGGAAAGTATTTTTCGTGCGATCGCATTTGTAACGATTCTCGGTTGGATAAAGTACAGTCATGAAACCTAACCCTCCAACAGAGTTCCCTATAAGGGAATAGGAAGCTTTTCTTCCCCTCTCCTTTTAGGGGCTACGGTGTACACACAAGTCTGAAAATAGCTGGAAAACATAGGTTTTACCCCACCCTAGCCCTCCCCGATGCATTGGGGAGGGAACTAAACTTCCTCTTTCCCCCCTTTATAAGGGGGGATTAAGGGGGGTAATTCGACTTGTGTGTACCGTAGGGGCCAGTAGGGAAGAGGTCAGCTTGGAATGGTACCAAGGTGTCGCAATATTCTGATTACAGTTCCTTAATCCGAATGTTGCGGAACTGAACTACTTCGGTATGGCACTGGAAGCCAATGAAACCTTCTGAACGCTTCTTCTTACCATCGCTGGGATCGGCGAATCCCAAGAGTCCCGAGAAGGCTCCTTTACTAACTAATTGACCATTGAGTTTGACTTCAATCTCATTACCTTGCACTCTGATTTCATAGCTGTTCCAGTATTCTTGGTTACCAGAGTTGCGCGGACTTAAGACCTTAGCAGCCCATTTTTGAGCGGGGAAAACTTCATATACTGCACCTGTTTTGTGCAAGGGACTACCATAAACATTATTGGGAAAATCGTAACCGCGTTCATCGATTTGAATTTCGGTGCTGGAATGATAGAAGCTATCATCAAGAGCCTTAGGTTCTGGTGTTCGCAGGAAAATACCAGAGTTAGCTTCGATGTCGAAGGCTTTCCAGTCCAACCTCAGGATGAAATTCTTGAATTTTTTCCGAGTAAACCAGAGAACGCCCAGGGCGACATTCTTATTACCAACACCTGCACCAAGCACAGCACCACTCTGATTTGGGACATCAAAGAAGTTTTGGCTACCTGATGCTGCAATTTCCCAACCATCAGCCTTGAAGTTACCCCGATAAAGAGTTTCAAAACCTGGTTCATCGTCAACAGTTTGAACTTGGGAGTAGCGTTCAATAATTGAGCGAGCAATTTTACGAGATAGGGTTAGCCCTGTGGGTACAGGATTCGCTGAACCAACGGTAGTGAAAATAGACTGATCTACGCAATAGGCATTAGATACGTGGTGGAAACGACCATTTACATCAGTGACCGATGTGGTGAAGTCATTACCAATCCACAATGTCCCT
Organism: Nostoc sp. ChiQUE02; assembly: GCF_034531305.2. Classification (NCBI taxonomy): domain Bacteria; kingdom Bacillati; phylum Cyanobacteriota; class Cyanophyceae; order Nostocales; family Nostocaceae; genus Nostoc; species Nostoc sp. ChiQUE02. Next base: position 30,578 of record NZ_JAVRBN020000003.1, on the reverse strand, counting down.
GATTCGTGATAAGTGGTACCTATTCCATCTTCCCCGCCGCTAAAGAACTCAATTGGTGCATTGGGGTCTCTTTTGGTGGCAGTGCCTTTTGGTTGACCAGCCAACGCCTCAATGAAGGCAAAAGCTGCTTCAGACTGAGCATCTCGAACTTGTTTGTCTGCGGGCGTTTCTACTAGGTTTACAAATGCTTTAGGTACGCGCAGTTCCCGTCCGTTCTCAAAGTACACATCATCGCCAGTACCGCCAAAGGGATTGACACTGATCCAACTACTATTAGGATTACCGATTGGGGTTGTGCGATCGCCAAAGGTTTCGCCACAGGTGCGAATGCCGATCACAACCTTATTCTCAATCGTTCCGGTAGTTTGAGCGGCGAGAATCTTCTCAAACTCCTCAATGTTCGGCACCACCCGGTAGAGGAACTCTTCCGGATTATTGGGGGCACCAGGAAAAGCGGAGGTGAATACATTCGGGGCAGCATAAAACTGAAAGTGGAATTGTCCCGGGCCTTTGGCCGTTTGTGTTGAGCCTGGGATGTGGAGAGCAGCAGTCTGCAACTCTTTTTCTAGTGTTGACGGAACACCCAAGGCGGGGCGGGTGATCTTCCAGATGAAGTTGCCACGAACGTGAACCATCAAGTTTCGCCCGATCAACTCGGAGTTAGGCTGCAACGCTTTGGGGCGTGGGAATGAGTTTAAAGCCAGGCGTGTTGAGTTGACAGTATTGCCTGCCAGCACGATCGCAGCGCTGGGTTTGACATCCAGACGCACGATTCGAGCTTGGCTCTTGTTGTTGGGGTCAAACGGATTTTTTAAAGCCACCACAATTTGGGTGACGACGCCGTTACTAGTTTCTAACTTGATTACCTCGGCGTTGGGCACGAGAAACAGCCGTCGGTTGGCATCATTTTGATTACTGGCTTCGCGGATGGCATTGAGCAGCAGAGGCAAGCTGCTAAACTTGTCCATACTAAACAAGCCAGAGCCTGGCGATTGACCTAGCACTGCGATCGGTGGATCTTGCACTGTTGTTAGTGACGGCACTTTGCTCAACACGCTTTTAGCACGGTCTTTGAGAATATCGAACAGATCGCCATTGATAAAGTCGGCGACAGGCCAAGTGCCGATTTCACGCTCTACGTATTCATAGCCGTCGGGCTGCTGTTTGAGCCGCAGATATTCCACAACCTCGGGGGGCCAATGTTTGAGATCCTCTTCGACCAGACGCGGTGTCCAGCCGCCCCAAAACAGCGATTTGCCACCCACACAACGGTGATGGTCATTTAGCCTATTAGCACCGGCATAGTTTGAGGGTTCGCCGATGTTTCTTCCCTGGGAATTTGGCTCAACCAGTGGTTCCAAAACTGAGTTAAATAAGTTACCAACACGAGTCAGATTTTGAAAATGTTCGCTGATCAGGAATGGCCCAGACTCCAAAACTAGAATGCGTGGTTGTCGGTTTGGTAAATCCTTACCAAACTCAAACAACTTGGTAGCTGTGTATGCACCATACATCCCTGAACCAATCACCACAGCGTCAAATTGACCACCTGCTTGTGCTCCGAGGATTTCTTCCCAAGTATTGCAAACCAAACGAGCAACTGCATCTAATGCAAAAGTAGTTTTTTGCACATCAGGTATTGGCAAAGCCTGTCCTGAATCAAAAAGTCTATTTAAGGGCATGACAATTTTCCTTAATCATGATTTGTTTTCAACAAAACTTGAGTGCAATCTTTCTGTGCACTTAAATTCGGCTGAAGTTTTCCATTGATTGTTTACTACGCGGCTGTTTATTAATAAGTGCCGCAAGAGAGTTAGGACTTAAATTGACAGAAATTATGCAGATCAGCTGTAATCTGCTTTCTCAGATCCTTCCGTAATTGCGATATTTATTGTTTGCCTTACAACTCAAACAATAAGTCCAAGCTAACTAGGAAGGCATCGTCATGAGCGGAAACTACATTTCCAATTTTGGAAATCGGAGCAAGGGAAAACTTTTTTACCCTACCTATAAGGAAGGAGCGCTCATGCATACTACTGTCTATTTGCACAGTGCATAACAGCCCTTTCAAGGTTAATTAAACAACTCTTGTAGAGACTACATGGATTAGCTGACAGCCTTTACTGTTGTCAAAACTGTAGTCTACAATTTGAGAAGTTCCGCTCGGAATGAGTAAATTAGTTGAACGGCAAAGGTTGATAAACCTGAGACTAAGTTACTCTCTAAAGCGATCGCCTCCCATTTTTTAAAGGTTATTTAGGCTGAATCAATGTCTGGCAAGGCTTTAAAGCAAACATAAGATATGGCCTCACTACCTTGAAAGGGCTAGTCTCATAGCGTTAATGATGACGTAATTGAAAAAGTGACATCTGTAACCTCGCTAAATTTACTCTGCTCAAGAAATTAAATCAGTTATTAGTTATTCACTTTTTGCTGAAGCTGTGCACGTTGAAGAACTATCACCCCTTAATTAAAACTTTATGCAAGTTCAAAAAAAATGGCATTTATGCACTTCGATTCAGCAATAGCTAAGGACAGCTAAATTTAGCTGTCCCTGATGTCATATATGAAAGAGTGTATTCTCTAGACTACCAAGCAATTTGCGATCGCTCTTGCACAACTCGCTGATATACTTCCTCGGTTTTCTTAGCTAATTTCGGCCAGCTAAAGCGTCGCTCTAAATCCTCATAAGCGTTATCCACCAGCCATTGCCGATAACCTGGATTTTTCAACACTTCCAAAATTCCCCAAGCTAAAGAATCGGGATTGTTAACCCAAGTCACAATACCTGTTTTGGTATGTTGCACCACTTCTGGAAAACCACCAGTATCAGAAACTACTACAGGAACACGAGAAGCAAAGCTTTCTAAAGCCACAATTCCAAAGGGTTCGTAAAGACTCGGAAACACAGCACAATCAGCGATAGTTTGAAATTTATCTAAGTATTCATCGGAGAGAAAACCTGTAAAATAGCAATGATGCCAAATTCCCAAATCCCAGGCTTGGCGCTTGAGATGGTCAGTATTGCCGCCACCAACGATCACAAATTTAACGTTACCTCCCATTTGGGAAAGGATTTTGGGTGCGGCATTGAGCAATACAGGTACACCTTTTTCGTAGGTCATCCGACCGAGGTAGTAAACGATTTTCTCATTGTCTGTGGCAAATTGGCGGCGAAAATCCAGAGCATGAAAATCTATGTGATGCTGTTTTTTTTCGGCTCGGATACCGTTATAAATGACATCAATTTTTTCCCAAGGACTGTGTAGCGCTCGTTCTACTTCTTGGCGCATATAGTCGCTACAAACAATAATCCGCCAAGCATTGTAAGCCAGCAAGGTTTCTTTGCCATTTATATAGCCTTGAATGTCTGTGTGAATACCGTTATAGCGCCCGTATTCTGTAGCGTGAATTGTAGCAATTAGTGGTATTTTAAAATTATGCTTGAGAGCGATCGCAGCATCTCCCACCAACCAATCATGGGCATGAATTAAATCAAAGGGCCCTTCTTCCAAGATCAACTTACCACCGTGATCTCCCATACTCAGGTTGAGATTTACTACCCAGTGGAAAAAGTCGTGACTATGGCCAACTGGCACCCGATGCACCTTTACTCCCTCAACCACCTCATACATTGATGCCTGACCAAACTCCGTTGTAATCAGGTGGACTTCATGTCCTAGCTTTACCAGTTCTGGGTACAACTCCGCTACATGCCGCGCAATTCCCCCAATAATCCTTGGTGGAAACTCCCAACTCAGTACCAGTATCTTCATCTACTAGACTCCCCGACACTTTACAAATATCTAAAAAACTACATTGACCTAAAAATACAAGTCTGGCGAATGCAGTGAGTACTTTTACTAAAATTTTTAGATTTTTTAACAGTGATTTTGTTAAAGCTTATCAAAGGTTATCAACTGTGGGCTAGGGATAAGAAGCAAGGTATAATGCTAATTCGTAATTAGAACAATTAAGCCTCCTTTTGGCAACTTAGGCTTAAGAAGGGGTAACGACACAAACAGCATAAACTCGATCGCGCCCTTGCTGTTTGGCTATATAAAGTGCTTTGTCCGCTGCATTAATTAAGCCTAAGGGCGAAATTTCGCAATTTGGCACAATGCTGACAACGCCTAGACTCACGGTAACACGATCGCACACACTAGACTGAGCATGGGGAATGACTAAGTTACGGACTGCTTGTCGAATGGTTTGAGCTACATTGATTGCTCCTTGAATCTCTGTATTAGGTAGAATGACAGCAAATTCTTCCCCACCGTAACGGGCTACTAAATCGGCTGGACGCTTAACAATATTTTTGAGGGCACTCGCCAATTGCCGCAAACAATCATCCCCTGCCAAATGACCATAAGTATCGTTGTAGAGTTTAAAAAAATCGACATCGAACAAAATTAAAGAAAGCGGCACTTGCTCGCGTTTGAGTCGATGCCACTCAATCTCCAGATACTCATCAAATCGGCGGCGATTGGCTATTTGAGTCAAGCCATCTAGGGTAGCCAATCTTTTTAGTTCTTCATTGGCGGCTTGTACTTGCTGGTAGAGTACTGATTGATGAATAGCGATCGCTACCTGGCTGGCCAACTGCTGCAACAAATTAACTTCAAAGGCCTGCCAGTAACGAGGTGCGGCACACTGGTGAGCAATGAGTAAACCCCATAGATGCTCTCCATTCAAAATCGGCACTATTATAGCAGCCTTAATCTGATAGAGTTGTAATAATTCAAAAAGATCGGCTGAAAAATCAGACTCCTGAATATCGTGCAGGACTGTAGGTAATCCCTGGTAATAGTGGCTAAAATCTCGTTTGATCGAGAATGGGTGCATTGTCAGTTCTAATCTCTGGGGGTAGTCATCACCCAATGACTCTGCCGCAAAATTGCCACTTCCGTCAGGCTCTAACTGGTAGATAGCTACAGAATCTGAACCCAAACAGTTACGAATACTGTTGACTGTTGTATTAAGAACCTCTTCTAATTTCAGTGATTGCCGAATCTGTTGAGTTACTTCAGTAATTAGCCGTTCCCCCTCTGCCTGTTGTCGCAGCATCGCTTCAGCTTGTTTGCGAGTGCTAATGTCCTCTACCGAGCCAAGAATCTGCGTTGGAGTGCCACTAACATCTCTGGCAAATACGACTTCTCGTGTATTTAGCCAACGCCACTCTCCATCTTTGTGTCGGAATCGGTATTCGGTGGAAAGAACTTCATTGTCACCCAGGTTAACGAAGCGACTCGGTACGTTATAGCAGAGGTGTTGGTCGTCTGGATGAAAGCAATTCATCAACCACTGCGGATCTGCTTGGCAAATTTCCTCTGGGGAGTAGCCTAAAACGGTAACACTTTTCTCGTTCAGATAAATGCTTGTTCCTTGTAAGAGGTCAAACAGATACAAAATATTCGGTACGGTATTAGCAACCTTTTGTAAAAAGTCTTGACTTGAGCGCAATGCTTCTTCAGCTTTATGGCGTTCGCGTAGCGCGGCTTGAAATTCACTAATATCTCGTCCCTCTGAAATCAGTAGTGCCACACGCCCTGTTTCATCGAATATGGGACGAAGTGAGAAATCAATCGTCATAACTCGATCGTCTTTACCCCAAACTTCAACTTCATAGCGAATAGATTCACCATTAGCAGCAGCTGCGATCGCAGTTTTCAATTGCGCTTGGGTATTTGGAGAAATTGTCCACCATTTTGCTTCCCAAAATGGCTTGCCGACTACTTCTTCTCGAGTAATCCCACCACAATCTAGTGCTGTTTGGTTGGCCTCTAACACAACTCCATTCGGCTGAAGCAATCCCACACACTGAATAGTTTGATTAAAGATCGCACGAAGTTTTTTCTCATTTTCACTTAGGGCTTCTTCTATTTGTTTGCGATCGGTAATATCTCGTCCGACCGATTGAAGTTCTACAAGAGTACCCTGGTCATCAAATATCCCTCGGTTAATCCATTGCGTCCACCGCACCCCCTGGCAAGCTATGACCCGATTTTCAATAGTGACAACGGGATTTTCTAAGCTAATGGAATTTATCAGACTAAATACACGTTCCCGGTCTTCCTCAAACACAACAGGTTTGTAGTGCTGGGCAATAATCTCTTCCTGCTTCAGTCCAAAAAATCGACAGAAAGCTTCATTAACAAAAGTAAAAGTGCCATCTGGCAAGGTTCGAGCAATCAGTTCCGTTTGGTCTTCGAGGATAGTACGATAACGCGTTTCGCTTTCTTGCCGCGTAGCTTCTGCCTGTTTATGTAAGCGTACTCCTTCCCTACGGGACGCTGCGCGAACAAAGAAGCAAGCTACGGGTTGGGTCTCGTAGAGAAGCTCGTCGTAGACATCGCGTGGCGCAGCTTGTTGTTCGCTAATATCAAACACTAAACCCTGAAGTACCTGAGTTTGCCCATCGGCACAGAGAACGAGATTAGCTTGGTTTCGTACCCAAATTGTTCTGCCATCGCGCCTAATCAGCCGATACTCGATCCTCAAAGGCTCTCCTGTTGCGATCGCAGTGTTTACAGCTTGCCAATAGCGATCGCGATCGTCTGGATGAGTGTAATCTAACCAACTATTCAAGAAAGCAGGATTCCAATCTTCCGCAGCAATACCCAATAATTGCTGCACTTGCGGACTAATATAAGCTTCTTTTGCAGTGGTATTAATTGGTGAGATATAAACAACGCCCGGAATTTGCTCTACCAGAGTGCGATACTTTTGTTCTGCCTCAGAGAGTTTTTCTTGGGCCTGCTTGCGACTCATGATGTTTTGAATTTCTACAATAAATTATATTTTGCTGTTAGAAATCCTGTAGTTAGAGGCAGACTCAAAGATGGTTGAGCCAACAGCGAGTCAGTCTGGCTTTCTGAAAGCTAAATTTACCAGCAGCAGGCTGAAACTTCTACACTTGAGGCTGCTGTTGACAGCCTTTGTAATTAAAATTAACGGATCTTAAACCAGAAATATTCCTACCTTATTTCTGATTATTAAATATCAGACCTCTCTTTTTCGGAGAGAGGGTTTGACTCCCCTTCCCTACAAGGGAAGGGGCTGGGGGGTTAGGTCTTTTATGCTTTTTCAGGTTGAGATGTAACTGCAAGCAGCCAATCGTCTCTGAGGATTAAGCACTCTTAAATCAGCTTTGATCCAAGCGCAGTACTGCCATAAAGGCTTCCTGCGGTACATCCACAGTACCCACAGATTTCATCCGCTTTTTACCTTTTGCTTGCTTCTGCAATAGTTTCTTCTTCCGACTGATGTCACCACCGTAGCACTTGGCTAACACATCTTTCCGCAAGGCGGGGATGTGTTCGCTGGCGATCACTTTACTGCCAATAGATGCCTGAATTGGTACTTTAAATTGATGACGGGGAATTAGTTCCTTGAGTTTTTCTGCCATTGCCCGCCCGACGTTGTAAGCTTTATCCCGGTGTACAATCATTGCCAAGGAATCTACGGGATCGCCGTTGATCATAATATCCAACTTCACCAGAGGATTTTCACGGTAGCCGATAATGTGATATTCCATACTAGCATAACCGCGCGATCGCGACTTCATCTGATCGAAAAAGTCAGTCACAACCTCCGCCAAGGGAAGTTCGTAAGTGAGGGTGGTTCGCCCTTGGGTCAGATATTTCATATCTTTGAAGATGCCACGGCGATTTTGTGACAACTCCATCAAGCTGCCAACATAAGTTTCCGGGGTAATCATCTCTACTTGGACGTAGGGTTCTTCAATTCTTTCGCGATCGTTGGGAGAAGGTAAACGGCTGGGATTATCGATGTACAGTTCCTCACCTTTGAGGGTAATCACCTTATAAACCACTGAGGGGGCTGTAATGATTAAATCTAAGTTATACTCCCGCTCTAGACGTTCCTGGACAATTTCCATGTGCAGCAAGCCCAAAAACCCGCAACGGAAGCCAAACCCCATCGCGCTCGAAGTTTCTGGTTCGTAATGTAGCGCTGCGTCGTTGAGTTCGAGCTTTTCCAAGGCTTCCCGCAAATCTTCAAATTGGTCAGCATCAATGGGGAACATCCCGCAAAAAACCATCGGGTTCGCTTCTGCGTAACCTGGTAAGGGTGACTCTGCTTTCGCCTTACTTAAGGTAATTGTGTCTCCTACTCGTGCATCAGCTACAGCTTTAATTGCCGCTCCCAAATAGCCTACTTCCCCAGCGTGCAGTTCTTCAACTTGCTTTTGAGTGGGAGAAAGGACACCTAACTCATCAATTTCAAATTCTTTACCGGATGCCATTAAATGGATGCGATCGCCTTTTTTCAGGGTGCCATCCATCACCCGGAAATACACAATTACTCCCCGGTAACTGTCGTAATAACTATCAAAAATTAACGCTCGTAAGCGTTCATTTATGGTATTTGGCGGTGGCGGTATCCGCTCGACAACTGCTTCTAAAATCTCATCAATACCAATTCCTTCTTTAGCAGAGGCCAGAATCGCACCACTGCAATCTAGACCGATAATTTCTTCAATTTCGCCAATTACCCGTTCTGGTTCAGCCCCTGGCAAATCAATTTTATTTAAAACCGGGATAATTTCCAGGTTATTTTCTAAGGCTAAATATACATTAGCCAAAGTTTGCGCCTCCACACCTTGGGACGCATCTACTACCAATAGCGCTCCTTCACAAGCAACAAGAGAGCGGGAAACTTCATACGAGAAATCCACATGCCCCGGAGTATCAATGAGGTTCAGCACATACTGCTGACCATCCTTAGCTGTGTAGTTCATCCGGGCAGCTTGCAGCTTAATTGTAATGCCGCGCTCCCGTTCCAGATCCATATTGTCAAGAAACTGTTCCTTCATCTGTCGGTCTTCAACAGTGCCAGTAGCTTGCAGCAAGCGATCGGCGAGGGTTGATTTCCCGTGGTCGATGTGAGCAATAATACAAAAATTGCGAATGCGAACTGCGGGAACGTCAGTCATATACTATCTTTGCCTTAGCAGCAACCAAAGTTAAAAGAGCAATTTACTTAATGTATTTTAATGCTTTCTTAGCCAAGACGCTGCTAGCTTTTATTGCCGAGTAGGAAGTTAAAAGTTAGGAGTTAAAAGTTATTATTCTCCCCCTACTCCCCCTGCTTCCCCTGCTTCCCCTGCCCCCTGCCCCCTGCCTCTTCACCCCATCTTTAACTTTCGATCTAAATAGGTGGACTTTTAAGAATATTATGAAAGTCTATTTGTTGCTGCTAGTATTCAACAGCTAGGAGCGTACAATAAATGTAAATAAGTACATGTAGGGATCATGTAGGGATCATGGGCAATTACGACCCGTAATTACTCATAATCACTGATTTATCGGCAAAACTTCTAGAGCCATTGTCTAGTCAGTTATATGAAAAATGCGATTTGAAACTTAAAGCTGTTACTTTGGTGCTATTTCTGGGAACTATGTAACTGTCCCCTTGAAGATTTTTCAGTGAACTAGCCCAAATGATGAATATAACTACTTTACAAAGCTTTAGACAAAACCAATTCAGAGTATATCAAACCTATGAATATGCAAGAGAAAACTACCGAAGCGGAAAACACACGAGCCGATAAGGTAGAAATTGCTGTCCGCCTAGACTCCGAGTTACTAGAGCAAATTCAGCATCTCACTAATGACCCAAGTAAAGTGATTGAGGTGGCGATTCGCCAGTGGTTGCGGGGTGAAATCCTCAGAGATGATGAATTGACGCGCACCCCTGTGCGTACCCCTGTTCCTCCTCGTGGTGAATGGAACGATTGACCCCATTAATCAGCTGTCAATGCAAGTTAAAAAAAGTAAAGTTTGTCAATCTCGTTTCTAGAACACCAAGAAATACCCAATCAAAAACAAAAAAGCTGTAAGAATTTATGCATAAATTTGAGCGGCTTTAGTAAAATTCCGGTCGGACACCCTTTGTCTATCCAACTCAATTAATGACTATTACTGCCAATTCCCAATTGCCAAATATATTTTCCCAAAATCTGGAATCTACTACCAGTAAGACTGATGGCTCATTACCAACTTTAGGAGCCGAGTTGGTGTATACGCAAGATGGGGCAGGGCGCTATCTGACCTTTTGTTGGCAGCACAGCGAACTCCTGGGATTAAATGCTGAAAAAATAGTTGACGAGCTGAACCAGAGCCAAACCTTTACCCCAGTGGATAAGGTTACTTATTTGGAACGATTGCACCGAATTTTGACAAGTTTGGTGCCAGAAAGGTTTCAGTGTTGGTTTAGCTACCACCAGGAATTATTTGAGTTGGACTTAGTGATTAGTCCGATTATGCCGAGTTTAGGAACGACTGCCACTACAGTTTTAGTGATGGGACGCTTAGTGCAAGCGACACTCAACAAAAAACAAGTGCGTGCGGCATCAAAAACGCCCACACAGATAGAATTGGCAATACGATCGCAGCAACACCAAAAACTGGTAAATCGCATTACCAGAAATATTCGCCGGACATTGGATTTAGATATTATTTGGCAGCAAACAGTTGACAGTTTGGGGAAAGCACTGCGGCTAGAGCGCTGTATTATTTGTCCTTATCAGCCCTCTAGCTCAAAAGTGGAGGTGAAGGCTGAGTATCGCCAGCCAGAACTCAAATCAATGCTTGGCTCAGAAATAGATATAGTTTCTGAGCCTGCCTTTGCTCAAGTCTTGGCAACCCTAGAACCAGTTGTGATGGAAGTACCTGGATACAAAGAGTCTGGGCGGCAGAGAACTTTAGTAGTTGCGACTTGCTATCAAGACCAAGCCAATGGATTGGTTGCCTTGAGTTGGCAGGATGAATGCTACACATTAACAGAATCGGAATTAGAACTGGCAAAAGAAGCAGCAGATCAATTGGGAACTGCGATCGCTCATGCTACTTTATATAAAGAATTAGAATCAGCGCGTCAAAAAGCCGAAGAAGCCTCCCGCCTCAAAAGCGAGTTTCTGGCTAATGTATCTCATGAAATTCGTACTCCCCTCAATGGCATGATTGGCTTCTTGAAGCTGATTTTAGAAGGGATGGCAGATGACCCAGAAGAACAAAACCAATTTTTGGCAGAAGCTCATCAGTTATCAATACATCTGCTAAATATCATTAACGACATTTTGGACATTGCTAAAATCGAAGCAGGCAAAATGGAGCTAGCTTACGCTCCAGTCAAGCTAGATGAGCTATTCAGTGATGTAGAAAATTACATGCGTCCCCAAGCAGAAATGAGAAACCTCAGCTTCCGGATGCAAATGCCTGCTACCTCCGATGAAATCATTGTCCAAAGCAACTACCAACGCTTGCTACAAGTTATGCTCAATTTGGTAGGTAATGCGATCAAATTTACCCATGAAGGTGGCATTACCGTCAGCGCCGATTTAGTACTCAAAAAAGCGAAGCCGAACTTTCAAGGTCAGGAATTTCCTGGGATGGTAAGAGTCCGTGTGGCAGACACTGGCATCGGTGTTTCTTTGGACAAACAAGATAAACTGTTTCAATTATTCTCTCAGGTGGATGGCTCCCGCACTCGCCAGTATGGCGGTACAGGTTTAGGGCTGGCAATATCCCAAAAGCTAGTGGAGGCAATGGGCGGTGAGGTACATTTTTATAGTCTGGGCGAAGGACTTGGCTCAACAGTCACATTCACCGTGCCACTATATCAACAGCCAGTCATGGTTTCATCTAGTGATAGCGACTTAATAAACAGTGCTGAGTGCTGAGTTAGTCATTAGTCATTGGTCATTAGTCATCTGGAATATTACCAGTACAGGGTTTTAAGTTTTAAGTTTTAAATTTTTTAGCAATTATTATTTAATAACCAGATTGGGCATGGGGTATTGGGAAAAAACCTTCCGGCCTTGCAAAAAAAAAGCGGGATGATTTGGCAATTTCTAAAATTCCCCCCCTGCTTCCTCTGCTTCCCCTGCCTCCCCTACTTGCCTCAATTCATCCCATTGTTCTGCAACGCCAACCTTCCTTGTCCTCACCTCCTTGCGTTCTCTTCAGTACTTTAAAGGCTAAAGTAGAGTAGGAGGGCTTGCACAACAAATTGTTCAGCTAATCTAATATCAAGTTGCTAAAATCAGCAGTGATTTAGTCAAAAGTCATTAAAAACTGACACCTGACAATCTAGCGGCAATTAGATTTAGGATCGATTTAACAAAGCTGAAAAATAAAATTTTGGATAATGGTTAATGAGTAACGGTGCATAGGGTACAGGGATCATTATTATTCAATGCCCCATGCCCAATGCCCCATGCCCAATCCCCAATGCCCAATGCCCATCATTCACTTAGCAGGTCTAAAACTATGGAACTCACAATTGACAACGTTGAAACAGTCTTAGATGAAATGCGCCCTTATCTCATGTCTGATGGCGGCAATGTGGAACTCGTAGAACTCGATGGGCCTGTTGTAAAACTACGGTTGCAAGGTGCTTGTGGCTCTTGTCCCAGTTCTGCAATGACCCTGAGAATGGGTATTGAGCGCCGCCTCAAGGAAATGATTCCTGAAATTGCAGAAATTGAGCAAGTGGTGTAAAAGTTAGGAGTTAGGAGTTAGGAGTTATTGAGTTTTGAATCAACTCCTAACTCCTCATTCTTAACTCCTAACTATTCTTATGTCCCATCCTCTTTACATCGCTTTTATCTGGCATCAACATCAGCCGCTGTACAAATCTCCTGGCAGCGGCGTTTCGCTATCTCCAAGTCAGCAGTACCGTCTACCTTGGGTACGTTTGCATGGGACTAAAGATTATTTGGATTTGGTATTGCTCTTAGAGCGGTATCCTAAGTTACACCAAACGGTGAATTTAGTACCATCGCTGATATTGCAACTCGAAGATTATATTGCTGGCACTGCTTTTGACCCTTACCTCACAGCCAGCTTAACACCAGATGAACAACTCACCCAGCAACAGCGGGAATTTATTATCCAACACTTTTTCGATGCCAATCACCACACTCTGATTGATCCTCATCCCCGCTATGCCGAGTTATACCAGCAAAGGCAGGAAAAAGGGCAAGCTTGGTGTTTAGCAAATTGGGAATTGCCAGATTATGGTGATTTGCTAGCTTGGCACAATTTGGCTTGGATCGATCCGCTGTTTTGGGATGACCCGGAAATTGCGACTTGGTTAAAACAGGGTCGGAATTTTACTTTAAGCGATCGCCAGCGCATTTATTCAAAACAGCGAGAAATCCTCAGCCGCATTATCCCTCAGCATCGAAAAATGCAGGAGGCGGGGCAGCTAGAAGTTACCACTACGCCTTACACTCACCCGATTTTACCTTTATTAGCTGATACTAACTCTGGTCGGGTAGCTGTGCCCAATATGACGCTACCCAAGCAGCGATTTGAGTGGGTAGAAGATATTCCCCGCCACTTGCAAAAAGCTTGGAACTTTTATAAAGAACGCTTTGGACAGATACCTCGTGGTTTATGGCCTTCAGAACAGTCAGTAAGCCCGGCAATACTTCCACATATTATTGACCAAGGATTTAAGTGGATATGCTCAGATGAAGCCGTCTTAGGGTGGACGCTGAAACACTTTTTTCATCGAGATGGAGCGGGGAATGTGCAGCAACCAGAACTGTTGTATCGACCCTATCGCCTGCAAACCGCCGAGGGTGACGTGTCCATTGTATTTCGCGACCACAGATTATCAGATTTGATTGGCTTTACCTACAGCGCCATGCCAGCAAAACAAGCAGCAGCGGATTTAGTGGGACATTTGCAAGCGATCGCTAAAATGCAAAGAGATAGTCAAAGTGAGCAACCTTGGCTAGTTACCATCGCCTTGGATGGGGAGAATTGCTGGGAATTTTATCCCCAAGACGGCAAACCCTTCCTAGAAGCTTTGTATCAAAGCTTGAGCGATGAACCCCATCTCAAACTCGTTACTGTCTCCGAATTTCTCGAAGAATTTCCAGCTACAGCCACTATCCCCGGAAGGCAACTACATAGTGGTTCTTGGGTGGATGGCAGTTTCACCACTTGGATCGGCGATCCCGCCAAAAATCGTGCTTGGGATTACTTGACAGAAGCTAGGGAAATGCTCGCAAGTCATCCCGAAGCAACGGAAGAAAACAACCCAGAAGCTTGGGAAGCATTGTATGCCGCAGAAGGTTCCGACTGGTTTTGGTGGTTTGGTGCAGGACATTCCTCAAACCAGGATGCCATTTTTGACCAGTTGTTTCGAGAACACTTGTTTGGCATTTACAAGGCATTAAATGAACCTGCACCACCCTATCTCAAGCAACCAGTGGAAATCCACGAAGCACAGGGAAGCCACACCCCACAAGGGTTTATTCATCCCATCATCGATGGTAAGGGTGATGAACAAGATTGGGATAAAGCTGGACGCATAGAAATCGGCGGTGCGCGAGGAACGATGCACAATAGCAGCGTCATCCAACGACTTTGGTATGGGGTGGATCACCTCAATTTCTATTTGCGGCTGGACTTTAAAAGTGGCGCTACACCAGGGCAAGATTTGCCAACAGAGTTGAATTTGCTATGGTTTTATCCAGAAAAAACAATGGTCAATAGCCCAGTTCCCTTGGCAAATGTACCAGACGCAGCCCCACTAAATTATCTTTTCCACCATCTTCTGGAAGTTAACTTGCTGACGCAATCGATTCAGTTTCGGGAAGCTGGAGACAATCATCAATGGCATCCCCGTTTCAGTCGTGCTCAAGTTGCTTTAAATAGTTGTTTAGAGTTAGCAGTACCCTGGGCAGACTTGCAAGTTCCGCCAGATTATCCCCTGCGTCTGATTTTGGTGCTTGCTGATGAAGGGCGTTTTTCCAACTATTTGCCAGAAAATGCTTTGATTCCCATTGAAGTGCCTTAGAACTCCATACGTTTGGTGTTATATCATTTCACAAAAAACCTAGTAGAGGCGTACACATCTGTACGCCCCTACAGCTGATTCATGTGTTACAAGGATTTTTGAAAAGTGCATAACAAATATATTCTCAAAAATGCTTTGAAAGTGCGATCGCGCCCCTGCTCAAAAGCCAAGCTACGCGCAGCGCTCCGGAGAAAAGCTTACCGTACCCCTACATAGCGTATAGCGTCTCGTAGAGAAGGTATCACAGGAACCAATAGAGAAGCGAGGTACTTGTGACCTCGCTGCTCTTTTGACTCACCCCGTTACACCAGTGGTTGACACAGAATTAGCGAGACCTATTAGACCTATTACCACTTCCACCTTCAGCCGACTTCGCCTCCTGAAGTAACTGCGGCTTAAGCTGTTCAATCTTTTGAGCAGTCTGCTCTTCTTGCTGCAAGTTTTGCTGTAGCAGTTGCACTACTTGATTCTGCCCCAACTGTTCAGCATCCTTAATCAAGCCACGATAAGTGACAACTTCTAACTGTTCGACCTTAGCCTGTTCCCCTGCAAGCGCCAAATCTACAATTGTAGGATTATCAGCACTCAATAGTATTAATTTTTGACCATCACTAACAAGAGCTGTTGCAACCTCGCAATGAACCCGCTGTGGTTGCTGTCCCAAGGTGCTGAACGCTTGCGCCAGATTCCTAATTTGCTGCTCGGTTTCCCGAATATGGGTTTCGATCAAGGACTTCAACTGGTTATGTTGGCTATACTGCCACATTAATTGCTGTGCTTCCAAAAAGATATGTTCAGCATCGTATATAGCAGCAAGTTCATAGAGAAACTTATCGCGCAAGTTTGTGATTTTTTTGGTACCGGGACGTTCGCTAAGTTGAACCATTGTGATTCTCCTAAAGGTTTGACGCTGTATTTAACAGTCATACCCCTAACCTACGTCTGCTACCCAAGTCTTCTCTTCATACCTCAGGCACAGCTAAGTGTTAAATCTGACTGCTAAATTCAATACACAATCCAGCAGGAAGTAACATCTGTTTATTTTTCACTCATAATCGAGGCATTTTGTAAAGTCGTCAAACTCCTACTTCACTATGGCAACAGCCTGATGAACGGATCGGGTAACTTAAGATAAGGAAAAACTATGCTATTTAAGTATCGCCAAAATTTTACTTATCAATAACTGATATTCATTACTTATAAGTAATGAATATCACTCTTTTACAGCATTGATGATAGTTTCTTATATTAATCGATGGTACAGAAAGTAGTACTTTGGTGCTATTGACTCAACCGAATCACTAAACCAACTAAAACAATTCCTAAACCATTTTTGACTGCATAAAACGGTAAAATAGTAAAGGGTAAAGCCCAAAAGCCTTACCCTATATACGTTCAACGGAGAGGGAGAGATTCGAACTCTCGAATAGGTTCCCCCATTACAGACTTTCCAGGTCTGCGCCTTAAACCGCTCGGCCACCTCTCCAGGTGCCACAAGTTACGATCATACTATAGAATCCCAAAAAATGCAAAGATAAAGAAAGAGATTTTAGATTGAATCTGAAAGTCCCAATTCCAAAACGCAAATCCAGATGTCCCGTACATACACAATTAGAGTTCGCGATCGCGCCACTGGCAAAACATATACCCTACAAGTGCCAGAAGACCGCTACATCCTGCACACTGCCGAAAAACAAGGGGTAGAACTGCCGTTTTCCTGCCGCAATGGGGCTTGCACCACTTGTGCTGTGAGGGTGCTCTCAGGAGAAATTTACCAACCAGAGGCGATCGGATTGTCGCCAGATTTACGTCGGCAAGGTTATGCCTTGTTGTGTGTGAGTTACCCCCGGTCTGACTTGGAAGTGGAGACACAAGACGAAGATGAAGTCTACGAACTCCAGTTTGGACGCTATTTTGCTAGGGGGAGAGTTAAAGCGGGTTTACCCTTAGATGAGGAATAAGCAATTCAAAGTCACCGTACCCTTGAGGGGAAGCCAGCTACGCGCAGCGGCGACTATAAGAGAAGTTCTGATGCCTATAGGTCTTGGTGACTGGGTGCGAAAAATAGCTATTTTGGCTTGCTTATTGCTCTTGGTGAGTTGCCAAGGTAAAAACCAGCTGCCAAACAATCAGGCTCAGGTGAAAGTAGCACGGGTAGTTAGTGGGCAAAGTTTGGAAGTTTTAGGCATGGCTGAACAACCAAATTTGATTTCCCAAGTGCGGTTGGTTGGTGTTGATGCACCAGATTTGCGACAGCGACCTTGGGGGGAAGCAGCAAAAGAACAGTTAGAGAATCTAATTGGTGGTGCAGAACAGTCTGTAACGCTGGAGTTTGATTTAGAAGCAAAAGACAAAATTGGACGAACTCTAGCTTATGTGTGGAAAAATAAGGTGTTGTTGAATGAAGAATTGGTGAAACAAGGGAATGCAATGTTTGTTGGGCGATCGCCTAACCACAAATATGACCTGCGTTTAGAACGTGCTCAACAATGGGCTAGACTCATGGGACAAGGAATCTGGAACTCAGAAAAACCTATGCGCCTCACTCCCGCTGAGTTTCGCCGGCAAAATCTTTGAGTGGGAAGCAGGGGGCAGAGGAGGCAGGGGAGCAGGGGAGCAGGGGAGCAGGGGAAGCAGGGGAGGCAGGGGAGGCAGGGAGGCAGGGAAGCAGGGGAAGCAGGGGAAGCAGGGGAAGAATAACTATTGATTTTGACCAATGACCAATGACCAATGACCAATGACCAATGACCAATGACCAATGACCAATGACCAATGACCAATGACCAATGACCAATGACCAATGACCAATGACTAATGACTAATCTACAAATTTTTCTAGATATTGCGACAGAAGCGGCCTTGGCTGCTGGTGCGATTTTGCAAGGTTATTTGGGTAAGTTAGAAGACGCAATTATTGAAAAAGGACGCCCTGGTGATTTAGTCACTGCTGCTGATAAAGCCTCAGAGAAGTTGATTTTAGAAATTTTGCGTCGCCACTTTCCCCAGCACTCTATCCTCGCTGAAGAATCAGGGAAATTAGGCAATCAAGAGAATGAATACCTCTGGGCAATAGATCCTCTAGATGGCACAACCAACTACGCCCATCAATACCCATTTTTTGCTGTTTCTATTGGACTGTTAATTAATGGTGTTCCACAAGTTGGTGTAATTTATGACCCCTTTCACAACGAGCTATTCCGTGCGGCGGCTGGCTTGGGAGCAACGCGTAACCGTCGTCCCATCCAAGTTTCAGAAACATCTGAACTGAGTAAAAGCCTACTAGTGACAGGATTTGCCTACGATCGCCGCGAAACCTCTGATAACAACTACGCAGAATTTTGTCACCTCACCCATCTTACCCAAGGAGTCAGACGTAGCGGTTCCGCCTCGTTAGATTTGGCTTATGTCGCCTGTGGACGTGTCGATGGTTACTGGGAACGAGGGCTTTCTCCTTGGGATATTGCCGCCGGGATAATTTTGTTACAAGAAGCTGGAGGCAAAGTCACCGCCTACGATGACACTCCCGTCAAAATTGAGTCAGGTAGAATTCTTGCAACAAATGGTTATATTCACAACTCTCTTAGTCGCGAACTTTTACAAGTTCCACCACTGTCAGCATGGGTGTAGCAGGTGGGGGCTTTCCCCCCGACTTTGGGTAAACTAAAAAGAATCTAACTGCTCCTTTGGTGCAAAATCTCTATATGTCTTTCAAAATAGATCGTGGACTATTTAAATATGATTTCATAGATCATCACGCAGTTTTGTGCGTTCCAGTTGATGCGGATGTCAAAGAGATTCGCAAACGCTATCTCAAAATCGCTCGTCGTTTGCACCCGGACAGTAGTTTTACTGAAACCGCTGCTCAAAAACATCTAGGGAACGAATTGTTATCAAAGCTGGTTAACCCAGCTTACGAAAAACTGTGTGGCGATCGCACTCGCACCGAATATATTTTAATTTTGTCGCAAATTGGCAAGCGCCTGGTACAAGAGTCTACTTCGGTAACTCTCAATACCGACTTGGGTAGACAGTTAGCTGATGCGCCTAATATCGATCATTTCTATAAAAATGCGATCGCAAAAATCGGCGAAACCCAATATAATTCTTTAGAGCAAGCGCTGCAAGTCATTGCCCAAGTTAGTGAGTTGAATTTAGTGTATTTAATGCGGAGTGCAAGCAAATCATCCGCAGCGCCGCCGCCACCTGCTCAACCCAAAGTCCAATCAGGTACGCCTCAGCCAAATACACCAAAAAATATACCATCAGCATCAGCATCGACACCACCAAAAGAAGACACGATTGTAGAACAGTATGTTCGTCGCGCTCAATCTTTGATTGACAAAAACCAATTTGCCCAAGCCAAAGTAGAGTTGCAAGATGCCCTGAAGCTAGAACCTAAAAATAGTCGTTGCCATAGCTTAATTGCAATGGTCTATTTGAAGCAAAATCAGCTAAAAATGGCAAAAATCCACTTCGACAACGCTCTCAAATTAGACCCCAATGACGAAACAGCGTTGCAATGGAAACCGAAAATCGATAAGGCTTTAGGACAACAATCTAGCGATCATAAGGTGACTTCATCCCCCAATAATGGAGATAAGCAACCAGATAAATCTGGTAGTGGTGGTTTGTTCGGTGGTTTGTTTGGTGGGAAGAAAAAATAATGGTGTATCAACCAGCAGCGGGAGCCAGGGATTTATTGCCCTTGGATGTGGAGAAAAAACGCTGGATTGAAGATCGGTTACAACAGGTGTTTCACCGTTGGGGATATCACAGGATAATCACCTCAACTTTAGAACGCATGGATACCCTGATGGCGGGGGAAGCAATCCAGCGTCAGATGGTGATTCAACTACAACAAAATGGCGAAGATGAAGAATTAGGTCTACGTCCAGAATTAACAGCATCTATTGCTCGTACTGTTGTGACTCGAATGGCAGGTTTGCGTTATCCGCAACGGCTGTACTACAACGCCAATGTGTTTCGCCGCACTTGGGAAAGTAGACACAATCGCCAACAGGAGTTCTATCAAGCTGGGGTAGAGTTGTTAGGTGCTGGCGGATTGCTGGCGAATGCCGAAGTACTGCTGTTAGTAGCAGATTGTTTGGCAGCACTGGGTTTGCAGGGATGGCATTTAATTTTAGGTGAGGCGGGAATTACGCGATCGCTCCTAAGTGCTTTTCCTGCTAATCTCCAAGATCAAGTTCGCAGTGCGATCGCTCATCTTGACCGCATTACTATAGATAATTTACCCCTGAGTGACAAACTACGCGATCGCGCCCGAATCATCATGGATTTGCGCGGCCCAAGTGCAGACGTGTTGCAAAAAGTCAGTAGTTTGGATCTAGATGAAGAACAGCGAGAGGCGGTGAATAACCTCAAATCCCTAGTAGAATTACTAGAATCAGAGAAAAAATTTCCGTTAATCCTCGACCTCAGCCTCATCCAGACTATAGATTACTACACTGGCATTGTCTTTGAGGTTGTCAACGATACCGAATCCCAAGCCAGAGTTTTAGGGCGTGGTGGTCGCTATGACCAGCTTTTGGGGCTATATCATCCTCAAGGAGAAAACATCCCTGGTATTGGTTTTGGACTCAGCATTGAAGATTTATACCAAGTTTTATTGTCTACTCAGCAATTACCACAAGTAACCCCAGCGAGTAACTATTTGGTAGTACCAGAGACGGCCAGTGCTAACGCCGCCGCCTTTGCCTACGCGCAAAAACTCAGAGATTCTACTGATTTGGTGCGGGTAGAAATTGATTTGGGGGGAAGAGATGCAGAGGCTATTCGCCAATATGCACGCGATCGCGGCATTGCCGAAATTGCTTGGATCAAAGCTGATGGCCCACCAAAAATAGAACCATTGCTTTAGTGGACATGGCGAAAGAGGCAAAGGGGCAGGGAGCAGAGGAGAAAGAGCTAATTATTTATTCTCCCCCTTGCCCCCTGCTCCCTGCTCCCCTGCTTCTTCCCCACTCCCCTGCTAGGCTAGAAATAGCCGATACAGAAAAGAGGGAATCGAGAACATGCCGCATACAATTGTTACAGAAGTCTGTGAAGGCGTTGCTGACTGCGTAGGTGCTTGTCCAGTAGCTTGCATTCATGAGGGCCCAGGCAAAAATACCAAGGGAACAGATTGGTACTGGATTGACTTTGCCACTTGCATCGACTGTGGCATCTGTCTCCAAGTTTGCCCAGTAGAAGGGGCGATTCTTCCAGAAGAACGACCGGAGTTGCAAAAAACTCCGTAATAGTCCATAGTCAACAGTCAATAGTTATGCTTGACTTGACTGTTGACAAATGACAAATGACAAATGACCAATGACAAATGACTATTTATTAGACGTTGAAAATGTCCACGCTGGATACATCAAAGATGTAGATATCCTGCAAGGTGTGAATTTCCAGGTTGCACCAGGAGAATTGGTAACAGTGATTGGCCCCAACGGTGCGGGTAAATCTACTTTGGCAAAAGCAATTTTTGGGCTTTTGATCCCCCACACAGGCACAATTACCTTCAAAGGTGAAAATATCGTGGGGCTAAAGTCCAATCAAATCGTCCAAAGAGGAATGTGCTACGTACCGCAAATCGCCAATGTCTTCCCCTCTCTGAGTGTTGAAGAGAACTTGGAGATGGGTGCTTTTGTACTTAACGTTCCCCTGAAACCAATTAAAGATAAAATATTTACTATGTTTCCCAGACTAAGCGATCGCCGTCGTCAACGCGCTGGTACTCTCTCTGGAGGAGAACGCCAGATGCTAGCGATGGGCAAAGCTTTAATGTTGGAACCTGGCTTGCTGATTTTAGATGAACCATCTGCTGCTTTGTCGCCGATTTTGGTGACACAAGTATTTGAGCAGATTAAACAAATTAATCAGGCAGGTACTGCGATCGTATTAGTAGAACAAAATGCCCGTAAAGCTTTAGAGATGGCTAATCGTGGATATGTATTAGAGTCGGGACGTGATGCGATCTCCGGCCCTGGTGAAGAATTGTTGAATGACCCGAAAGTGGGTGAGCTATATCTGGGAGCGGGTAAGAGACATTAACTCTTTTTAATCACTCTTGCCCCATTCAACATAACACCAGCTTAATAAGGGAGCTTCACCAGGCGATAGCGATGCCTACGGTGGGCTGCGCCTGCGCTATATAACTAATACACATCCTGCCACTGCCGCGACCGTCGTTTTCGATGCTCAAAGAATTCTCCCCAATAATCCTTGCGTTTCTAATCACATCTACAGCTAGTCGAGAAGTAAAACAGGACATTCATTCAGGAAAAAGCGATCAAAATGTAAATTACCCGGACTGCCAAAACCCCGATTAGCAATTTGTAATTCTTAATTACGTTATGGTTGGGGATTTAGCGCAAAACTGGAGCGGAGGTTTCCTCCACTCTGGATTTTGCAACAGAGACCCCAACCATAAGGTCGCCACCTATATAAATGTCTTACTCTAACTGGTTTCTTAATTAAGAATTACGTTAGCGAGTCCGCGTACTCCTGCAAAGAAGCAAGCTACACCCAGCGTCTGTCTGCGACACGCTGCGCGAACGTAGAGAGCGTCATTACGAATTAGTAATTATTATGTTGAGTGCTTTTGGCAATTTGGCATCCAAAATTTTTCTGTTGCGGTTTTAATTGAGATATCAACAGGGTTACAGGGACATTGAGAAAATTCTACAAGGGATGAATTCCCGTCTCAAAATCCCACCCAATGGCCAGTTGTTGACGCCCACGCTCTCGAACCACCCTAAAGGGGATGCAGCGCAAGCGTCACCGCTTCACCACAACTGGCTAGAAATCAAACAGAAAACACATAGTACAAATGGACTTACGCAGATTTAAGTCAGGTGATGCCTCGTCATCACTTAGCCAAGGGGATCATATCAAAGCGATCGCCACCATTTAATGAATCTGTAGTTGCCTTAGTTTATTATTTGCCGATAGTAGTAACTCTTGAGCTTTCAGATAGGCTGTTGTGCCATTTTGCACTTTTTCTAATTGATTAATAATACTCTGCAATTGGCTCAACAACCGATTGCGCTTCACATCATGAGCATCAGCAGGAATTGAAGCCAACAAGCTTTCGATTTCTCGTTGTGCTGCCTCCAAAGCTTCCACAGCATCCGCCTCAGCTTGCCGTCTTACCTTAACTTGACCTAAATTTGCCTCATAAATTGCTAATAACTTCTGTGCCTCGGTATAACCCGCCACGTCTTTTGAAGGAATCTCTTTAAGCCGTTCAATTGCTTCTATCCACAAATTTTCTATCTGTCGCCATTCAGTTACGCTGTGCGGCGGATTTTGACCAGCTTTGGCAGCTTGCCAGGAAAATTGCCGCGCTGCGGTGATTAAGGCACTGATGCGATCGTTCCCCGCTGCCAATCCAACAACTTCCTTAAACTCATGCTTATAATTGTCTAGTTGATTTTGTACAGTTTTTCCTGCCAGAGTTTCACCAGGAATCTGCTCAAATTGATTAAGCGCCGTTTGCCAAGCAGCTGTTGCAGTTTGTTTATCAGTTGCTGTTGCAGCCCGTTCATATTGCTGTTTTGCATTTAAGAAGGTCTGCATATTATCGGTAAGCAAGGACTGAGCATTCTTTTCTTGAAAAACCTGAGCTTCTAGCTGCCCAACTTTACTCCGGAATGCATTAAAACCGTAGATGCTAAAGCGTGAGTCATACCACCAATAGCTGTATTGTGACCAATCGTTGACAAAGGAAGTTGGTAACTGATCTAGATGTTTTTGTGTTTCTTGTAGCTTCTGTTCTCCCAAAGCCAAATCAGCGGGACTAGTAGCTTTTTCAATCAACTGTTCAGCTTGCTCGACTGATACCAACGCCTGCCGATAGTGATTATCCATGCTGATGTAGCTGGGTAGTAACAAAAAAGGTGCATGGATCATCACTGGACGACGAATCACCGGATAAGGCTGGTTCGCCACCCAAATTACACCAACTGGAATGCCTATAAGTATTGCTATCCAAATAAGTCTACTACCTATACCCCGCTTGGCTTTGCGATGCAGTTGCTGAGGGGATGTTTTGAGAACCTGCTTTTCTAACTGCATTTCATACTCTAATTCAGCAAGGGTTTTGGGGGTTAATGGTGTTGCAGGTTTGTTTCGTACTACAGGTTGTGGACTGGAAGTAGACGGATCTATCCCAGAGCTATTTGGAGCATTTTTACGTAGTAAATTCCAGTTTATTTTATTTAAAAAAGCCATATCTATAGCCAGTACTCTGTTAAGTATTCCCAAAAGCGCAGGAAATATAAACAGTAGAGCGTTTTGGCTTTTGACACGAATTATACTCTTTCATAACCAGAGGATAATGTATTAGAAAAATTATCCTAGTTATGGCTAACCTGGGTTTAAATTTGACAAATGTTATTGAATTTGCTTGATGCATATAATAATCAATATGTAGAGGATAAAATTTCTAAAATCCGATGCAGTATGAAGATTAAATGACTCTTAAATCGTGTAAAAGAGTACTCTTGTCTCTTGCTTTAATCTGATATCTTCCTGAAAACAGCTTTATTGTTGTCAGGTAGATTAATGAGTCGAATTAATGGATTTGTAGGGCGACGTGATTTCTTCAAATTTGCAAGTGTGTTAGGTATTGCGGCTACTGCTTTTGGTGATAGCTTTTGGAATCCAGAGCAAACTGCTGTTGCTGATATTCACCCAGTTAACCCTAATCCAATCAATCCGAATGAAGCTATAAAACGCTTGCTGGATGGTAATCAAAGATTTATCCATCAAAAACGTCAATATCCCGATCAATCACTAGAACATCTACGATTAGTTGCTAAAGCTCAGTATCCCTTTGCTGCCATATTGGGTTGTGCAGATTCCAGAGTACCTGCGGAAATCGTATTTGATCAAGGACTTGGAGATTTATTTGTCGTGCGAGTTGCTGGTAATGTCGTCAGTGACACGGTTATAGGTAGTCTGGAATATTCTACAGCAGTATTGGGTTCGCAGTTGATTGTGGTTTTGGGTCATAGAAGATGCGGTGCAGTGGCAGAAGCAATCAAAAACGAGCCACTTCCTGGCAGAATTGGTTTGATTATTGAGGGCATCAAACCATCTATAGAAAAGGTAAAGTTAAAAACAGGTGATAATATGCAGAATGCAGTTATAGCCAATATTCAATACCAAGCTGGAAAATTGCAGGAAAGCTCAACAATTTTAGCCAAATTGATCCGTGAAGGTAAACTAAAAATTGTTGGCGCTTGTTATGATATTGACACTGGTAAAGTCAACATTATTACTTAAACATCTCACACCTTTTAGGTGTAGTATTCTTAGTTTGATGATGTTGGAAAAATTATTAGTTATAAAATATTTTTTATTGATAACCTTAAAGATTAATCAAATTCATTGCTCAACTCAGAAAAATATTTCTTATTCCATTTCACAAAATACTCGTTATATATACATTGGTAGGGGCGTACAGTTTTAAACGCCTACAGTTGATGCATTTTTTGCACAGATTTTTGAAAATGCTATTATGTCGCGATGCCTGGGTTGGGCTACGCTAACGCACGCAAACTTACAATAATTCAAAAGCAAGACACAGCCCAAGCTTGTAACAAATAAACCCAGCAGGGGCTATATAACAAGGCCACCTGCCAGGAAGGTATAGTATATTCTGGCCATGTTTGATTAGGTTAGCGCTTATTTGTAAAAAATAATTGCGTATCCCTAGATACGATAACTAAATACTTTGGAAAACACAGTTAAGAAAAGTTACTAAATCGGTTAATTTCTAATTAAAACCAACAATTCCCCAAATCGAGAGATGGGGATATGGGGACACGGAAAAATATTTCCCAATGCCCAGTGCCTAATGCCCCATGCCCCATAATATAAGAAAGCGCTTCACACTTCTTAAATAATCAGCTTTATTAGAACAATGGCAAGAGACTTGCGGGGATTCATCAAAATTTTGGAAGAGAAGGGACAATTACGGCGGATTTCAGCTTTAGTTGACCCTGATTTAGAAATTGCTGAGATTTCCAACCGGATGCTGCAAAAAGGTGGTCCAGGGTTGTTGTTTGAAAACGTCAAAGGCGCTTCCTTCCCAGTGGCGGTAAATTTGATGGGAACCGTGGAAAGGATTTGCTGGGCGATGAATATGCAGCATCCAGAGGAGTTGGAAACTCTGGGGAAAAAATTGAGTATGCTGCAACAGCCAAAACCGCCGAAGAAAATTTCCCAGGCGATAGATTTTGGAAAAGTACTGTTTGATGTGGTGAAGGCGAAACCAGGACGGGACTTTTTCCCTGCTTGTCAGCAAGTTGTGCTTCAAGGTAATGATTTAGATTTAAACAAGTTGCCCTTGATACGTCCTTATATTGGTGATGCTGGCAAGATTATCACGCTAGGACTGGTAATTACCAAAGATTGTGAGACGGGTACTCCAAATGTAGGTGTGTATCGCTTGCAACTACAATCTAAAAATACGATGACGGTTCACTGGTTATCAGTGCGAGGTGGGGCGAGGCATTTGCGAAAAGCGGCCGAACGTGGGAAAAAATTAGAAGTTGCGATCGCACTTGGTGTAGATCCTCTAATTATCATGGCAGCTGCCACACCCATCCCTGTAGATTTATCAGAATGGCTGTTTGCTGGACTTTACGGCGGTTCTGGTGTGCAGTTGGCAAAGTGTAAAACCGTCGATTTGGAAGTTCCCGCAGATTCAGAATTTGTTTTGGAAGGGACGATTACACCAGGGGAAGTGCTACCAGATGGGCCTTTTGGCGACCACATGGGTTATTACGGCGGTGTGGAAGATTCACCGTTGATACGCTTCGAGTGTATGACGCACCGGAAAAATCCGATTTACTTAACAACATTTAGCGGTCGTCCACCTAAAGAAGAAGCGATGATGGCGATCGCACTAAATCGCATTTATACGCCCATATTGCGGCAACAAGTATCAGAAATTGTCGATTTCTTCCTACCAATGGAAGCTTTGAGTTACAAAGCGGCGATTATTTCTATTGATAAAGCATATCCCGGACAAGCACGACGGGCGGCTTTAGCGTTTTGGAGTGCTTTGCCACAATTTACTTACACTAAATTTGTCATTGTTGTCGATAAAGACATAAATATTCGCGATCCGCGTCAAGTTGTGTGGGCGATTAGTTCCAAAGTTGACCCAGTGCGGGATGTATTTATTTTGCCGAATACACCTTTTGATACGTTGGATTTTGCCAGTGAGAAGATTGGCTTAGGTGGACGCATGGGAATTGATGCGACTACAAAGATTCCGCCGGAAACAGACCATGAATGGGGCGCACCCTTGGAATCTGACCCAGATGTGGCGGCGATGGTAGAGAGACGATGGGCGGAGTATGGTTTAGCAGAGTTGCAGTTAGGAGAAGTAGACCCAAATTTGTTTGGCTATAATATGAAGTAACGTATTAGATATAAACTGGTAAAAATCTATGCTGGCTATCAGCTTAATTGATTTTTATCAGTCAAACTTATCTAAAACTAACAAAATATCAGAGTGAAAAAGCTGGAAAATATAGCCTGATATAAATATCTCTTTGATCGTCAGCAAAACTTCTTCTTACATGAAGTATTTTTGTATTATCAATGATTAAAATATCCCCTTTTTGCCACGAAATTTCCGTGGTTATTTTTTCATTAATTTCATTCAGTTCAGACGGCTGTATCTTAGTATTGACATAACTTCATAATAAAGCTTTGTCGAAACTTAAACTCACTATTGTTGATAACTACACCATATACTGGCATTTTAGTACTCAATCATGTCGTTGTGTTGCAACAATCAGCGATCGCAGGACTAAATTTTGTAAAATTAAAAGTGTTATTACAGTACTAAAATCTATTGTAGAGAATTACATTACAAAGTTAACCATAATTTATTGAAGTAGATTCTGAGATAAAAATAAGACTCCAACCTTGGATACTGATGCCAGATAATTGAAGAAAAGATGACAAAAAAAGTGAAAAATCCAGCATCAAAGTTAATAATAAGATTGGCATCCATTTGTATTAGTGTGATGCTCAATACTGGTATAGCTCATCAAATAAGTTTAGCGAAATCAACTGATCCTCAAAAGTGCGATATTCTTGCCTACGTCACCGATACAGATCCGCAAGGTTTAAATGTGCGGAGTGGTGCAAGTGCAAATAAGACAATTCTAGGACAAATACCTATCAACGAAACAGTTCAGGTTATTGGTGCTGCTGGAGATTGGGTGCAGATTACTAATGCCAGTGATGGTTTTCAAGGAACTGGATGGGTATTTGTGCCAAAATTAGGCTTAACAACGCAGGGCTACGGTACTAATGGCGTAGATTTATATGCTAATACCAGTCAACAAAGCCAAAAAGTGGGAACAATTCCTGCTAATACGGTTGTCAAATTGTTAGGCTGTCAGGGAGATTGGGCGCAGGTGGAATATCAAGGTTTTAAGGGTTGGTTAACAAGGGAAGATCAATGTGGTGCAGCCCTTACTAGTTGTTCGTAAGAATTCAGGAGTCAACAAAATTGAGAAGTAGAGTTAGCTATAGTGCTGGGTGCTGAATTCTTAAGTTCTTAAAGTCTATACTCATAGAGCCAACAGCCAGTACCAGCATTATCAGAAGCAGATGCAGTTTAAGCAGATGCACTGTTGCAAGAGAAAGGTGTACAGTAACAAAAGAATCTATAAATATTTCAATTAGCTAAGTAGAAAGTATCAAAAAGATTAATTGCTTTGGAGTTTTTCTTTGGATCTAATGCATACTCCTGCAACATAAAAGAGTAATTTTTGACATGGTTATTCTCAGAGTTCTGAGAATAACCATGTCACGAAATCACGAAGAATGCCTTGCCCTACTTGAGCAAATTCGCTGGGGTGGAAAGCCAAAATGCCCCTATTGCGAATCTACCAATTCCCGGAAATTGAAGAATGAATGCAGATACCAGTGTAACGAGTGTTTTACTTCATATAGCGTTACAGTTGGTACTATGTTCCACAAAACTATAGTTAAAAATCAGTGGGAAGTCTCGGTGCTTTAGGTTGACCGTTGTTTTCAATATTTTGGATGTGCCATTCTATGTTTTTGTGGAGATGCCAAGCTTTGTTGTATAGAGAAGGATACAACTGTTTGATATCATTTAGTTCATTCAAAATTTCTTCTATTGTGCTTTTGTAATAAGATAATAGTCGTAAATCTTCATGAGGATATTTTTCCGGATTTATATTAGCCATGGTATTCAAATATTGGTAAAAAGTTAGATGATTATCGAATTAAAGGCTTAATGTCTGACTAACTTATATTTTCTATATCTTGAATTTTTAGAATCAACGAAATTTACAATACAAGAATTTCAAAACAAATATTATATTACTTATTTATTTTTGAAAAATCTAGACCACTAACTAGGACAGCCCAGCTTAATATAGAATAATCTCATTGAAAGATTCGCAGAACTCTAAATGCATTAGATTATCTGACTGCGATCGCAACAGTATTAATGAAATATTGTGCTTAGTCTATTTGAATGATTGTCCATCTCAAGTAGTTTTTCACTCTCCCCCAGTAAAAAGGGATTAAGAAGGCACAGGAATAGGAGGATGTTTTATACCCTTACGAGCCTGAGTAAGAACCATTGCAACATAACACTAAGGGTTAACTTTTCTCAGACGACAAGTTTCAACAACACTTAAAACAGAGCAATAAGCTAAACTGCCTTCTGGTGTGCGAGTCCCATAGCTAATACGTCGGGCAATTACAGCATGGCGTAAAGCGCGTTCTGCCTCATTATTAGTCGGCGGTAATTGCGGATTATAAAAACACGCAACCACAGCATCCCAATCAGCTAAAATTTCTTTTGCCAGAGCTTTTAACTTAGTATGCTCTAGCACCGTAGCTAATCGGCAGACTCGATATAAGCGAGCGGGGTGTGAGTCTGATTCATCTGATTCCCCGTCGCCAGTAGCAAGTGTATGTATCAGTTCCCTGAGTTCCTCTAATAGCCACTGTCCCAAATCCGCAACTTCTTGATCTACCGATGTGGTCAAAGCAATGGCTTTACGGATGAGATGGGCTAAACAATGTTGGCGTTTGGGGTAACTACTGTAAGCTCCATAGCCATCAGTGACTAGCCATCCCACAAACGCCTCACTTATCAGGTGCAATAATTCTTCTTTGCGACGACTGCCGATGTGGAAAACCGCGATTGTACTTGTAATTGCTACCCATAACCACCGATATTTTCCTTTTTCATACCAGGGCGTTTCATCAAGGTGGATTATTTCTTGTGAAACGTTCTTATCTTCTCGCTCTGATTCTGAAACGGAAGTTTCACTCCCCGTTGGTTGTAATTCTAGTGATGGTACTTTCTCTTTACTTTTAAATTGGTCTGATGATGGGGGTAACGAACTATTGCTTGAATTTTGCTCTCATTTTTCTAGTTGCTCGACTGCTAAAGAATGAAGATTACCTGCAACTTCTACCAATTTCTCTTTGTCCAGAGATTGGAAGTAGTTTTGGTTCATCTGTGAGAGGTCTTCTTTGCTCAGTCGATTCATTCGTGCTTTGGCTTTATTGCACTATTATTTTTTACATTACCATACGATAGTCACCCCTACTTTTACCTACACTGCAAACTCTTGTTTTAGGGGAGAGAGTGAAAAACTACAATCTTAAGTAGGATGTGTTATGGCTTTAGCCTAACGCACCAGCTTTTGAGCAAA